>JAZFYA010000040.1:0-4030 GCA_036443315.1 Pseudomonadales bacterium | reverse complement strand
TTTTACGGGAAGCCCCTTTTGCGACACCCTCGTAGGCGGGAATCCATTTGCCTAGATGTCGCTAAAAACCTGGATTCCCGCCTACGCGGGAATGACGATTACGTGATATTTTTCAATTTATGGATGGACACTAGCTAGAAGTGAGGGCATTTTGACTCACATTCGTACAGACCTTAGCACCCTCTTCGGCCTAAAGTTTACCGCTCAATCGACCTCGAATCTGTCGGCGGCCTCTTCCCGGGCAGAAGATAATGTGCTTGAAAAAGGCATTGTTTTTCAGAAAATCTCTTCTTTCAATAGCCGCCAATTTGCCATTAGAGATGCCAGTAATGCCATCTCATTTATTCAACAAACCGATAACGTTCTCTTTCAAACTACCAGTGAGTTACTTCAACTGCGTTTATTGGCGCAACAAAAAACTAATCTCACACTGACCTCGACACAAAGTACTAGTCTTATAACACAGGTCAACAAAATTAAATCAGCGCTGGATACCCTGGCAAGAACGACGGTTATTGATGGCAAAAATATTCTGGATGGCAGTGTCGACAAGGTCAGCTTTCAGGTGGGTTCCTCGTCCACTGGGAGTATTAGTATTTCCGGTTTTAACGTGGATACAAAAGCACTGGGTTCAATTCCGGGCTTTCGCCAATCAACGGGTGACCGGGTACGGCTATCTAACGCAGTTGTCGGTATTCAGGGCATTCAGGAGGGGGACGCCACTAGCGATGATATCAATAATTTCAGCATTGTAGTCACGCAATTTAAATCTGCCGAACGCTTAAATATTGCCAAAAGGGCCTTTGGTGGTCCTATAAAAACCATCCACAGTACTGCAAATCTGACTAATCGGGGACATCCAGATTTTTCTTCTGGACTGGCAAAGTCCATCGCGGAGCGTATTATTTCTATCCGTAACAGCGGTGAAAGACTATTCTCCAACGTATCGGCCACTGCGCTTACACAGATCAAGGGTGATGATATATCATCCGCCGACTTTTCAGGAACCGTCGATAGTACGAAAAATACCTCGGTAGGAGAAGGCATACTCAACCCCCTTGACTTTATAATTAATGGCGTTGATATCGGTAGATTAATCGTTACGACTAAAGATGCCAGTGGTGGCCTGGTAAGAGCTATCAACGACAAAAGTGACATCACGGGTGTTTTTGCAGCAATTGATTCTGATGGGCAATTGGAACTATTAGCTTTTGACGGCAGAGATATCGTCATAAGCACATCATCATCAGCGATCACTAATACACTATTTGGTGCAAATGAGAATCGTTTTAGTGAAAAGTTTTCTAATTTACGGATCAGTGGTCGAGTTACGCTATCCACTGATAATCATCTAAAGTTTTTTGGTGCTGATATCTTTCAAGCGGGATTCAATAATCTCGCATTACCTGGAACCAGCAATAATTCACTCTCCACTGGGACTATTTTTAGCACGGACTTTAGCAGTGCCGGTTCAGCGAAAGCGGCTATAGATATTATTGATAGTGCCTTAAGTCAGGTGTTAAGTTTTCGAGCAGAATTGGCTGCCGCGCAAAATGAATTGCTTGGCATTGCCACTAATCCATTCTCTCGTATCCAGTCTCAGCAGGAGGCGAAGAAACTGGCTGATCAAGTACTCGTACAGATTCAACAGCAGACCTCGGGTGCGTTATTAACTCAGGCAAATTCAAACACACAATTAGCGTTAATGTTGTTGAAATAATAGAATGTCTCTTATATACCCAAAGCGATTCAAAAAGTCTCTCATGCACGTCTGAACAAATACCGATGATCAAACGTTCCAATATGCTGGGGCCAGGCAAAATCACCTTCACCGATAACAGATGCCGTTCAGTTCGCAGGAACAATTCATTTGGAAGAAAACCTTGCTGAGCCTGTTTTTTCAGCCAGGGTTGCAGTTTGGCTTGGTTTCCCGCCTAATAATGATAGCGGCATTGAACAACAATGATCGCTTCATCCACCATTTTATAAACTAGGCGGTGCTCTCGATTGATTCGCCGCGACCAGTAACCAGACCAGTTATGTTTTAGTGGCTCTGGATCACCTAGACCGTCGAAAGGTTGCCGCTGTATATCTTTGATCAGCGTGTTTATGCGTTTCAGTATCTTCTTATCGGTTTGCTGCCAATACAGATAATCCTCCCATGCTTTTTCAGCCCAGGATAAGATCATTCTTCAAGCAGCCCACGTTGCACTGATTTACCGGCTTCAACTTCGGCAATTGCTTGATTCAAACGCTCTGCATTTTTTGGGCTGGCCATTAGGTACGCCGTTTCTTCATAGGCCTGAAAATCTTCCAGGCTTATGACCACCGCCGGTTTACCATTTTGGCGAGTAATCAGGATGGGCTTGTGGTCGTCGTTCACCCTATCTAAGGTGCCTGCCAGGCGGGTACGGAATGCTGAATAGCTCATAGTGTCCATAATCGTTACCTCTTTTCATTGTACAAATCATTGTACTTGTACTTATATTTGTACGCAACTGTTGTTTTATGTTTTTCGGGTCGGATCATTTTCCCAGTGTAATCGACCAGTTGAATAAAATCCTGAGCGCTGAATAAAATCCCGGTTTGTTGCTGTTTGGTGATAGCGCCTTCAAAATGAGCCAGTGGTTTTAAGGGGAGTTCAAAGCGCCGTAAGCTCTGTTGGTCTATTTGTTGATGGATGGCTGTTTGGAGATTAAAGCGTGGGGCAATACGCTCTTGAATACTGGTGTGGTCTGATGCTTCAGGTGTTTTAGCCAGCATGGCACGAATAGGGTTTAAATCGACATAGACTATACAGGAGAGTATGGCCTCATCTGTCAGTAGGGCCTGAGATTTAAAACGGGATTCCCAGAAGTGACCAGTGCAGCCATCTTCTTTATTGGCTTGTCGGGCAATGGGTTCGTTCAGGGATTTCATAAACCAGCTTAAACTACTTAGTCGCTGGCGATAAACGGCAATACAGTCATTAACGGTTTGTAACTCGCGGGGATGAGTGACTGATCAGCTTGCCTAGTAAATTCAAAGAGTTATATAGTGTAGCATTTTGGGTGATAGGAGGGGTCAGGGACGTTTATTCCAGGGGAGACAGTGTCGACAAATGGCGCAAAGCTTGACGTAGTGCGGGTTTCCAGATAGTTTTTAAATTTTTAAATAGAAAATAGTCGCGCCTGGAAATAGGCGGTCTGGGGCGTGATATACAAATGTTATAAGCCTAGAGGGAGTCATGCCTAAGTATCAGTCACCATACATGCTTGAAAGCGCATCTGATTACTTAAGAGCTGCCAAAATATTATGGAGCCAACCTAACTTGGGCGGTGTGGCTGTTATGAATTCAGCAATTGCTATCGAAATAATATTAAAGAGTTTTATTGCCAAACCTTCAGAAAATAATCGCAAGGGCACTATTTCTGAGCAATATAAAATTAAAGGGACAAAACTTCACACTCTACCAGAGCTAGCAAAATCCATAGATTTAGAAATTTATCAAAAGCTGGGGTTTCATCAATACGAGTGTTGGTTTGAAAAATTCAGCAATTTGTTTGTTCAATCTCGTTATCCATATGAACCAACATCTCGCGGTGGTTATTCTGAAGTTCCAATTCAGGTAGGTGTAGAAATGTTCAATTCTACAATAAGTTGGTATAAAGAAACTGGAAACACTGATCCATGGGTTAAAATGTATCCGGAAGTGGCGGGTGGCGGCTTATAACAAGTTTATCAACGAACGCCACTTCGTGGCTGGACAGCCTTAAGTGTGGCTTCGCCACAAGGCTGCCCGTTATAAAGGTGTTAAATGCCAACCACCACCCCGTCATCCCGCAGCCACCCCGTCATCCCGCGGCTTGACCGCGGGATCCATGGAAGGAAACGAAAATGCAAAAGGACTTTTATATTGACATACTGGCGAGCAAACGCAAAGGAACGTTATACATAGGCGTTACATCAAATCTGATAAAAAGGATTTTGGAGAACAAAAATAATCACGCAGAAGGCTTTACACAAAAATATAAAGTGCATGACCTTGTTT
>JAZFYA010000039.1:0-7405 GCA_036443315.1 Pseudomonadales bacterium | reverse complement strand
AGGAGCTAGTCATTGACTACGAAGGAGAGAGAGTATGACCATGACATTGATTGCGCTCTATGCGCGGGTTTCCTCTGAACGACAGGCGCAAGCAGGCACCATCGAGAGTCAACTAGCGGCGCTTGAGAAGTGTATTGCTGATGCGGGTGAGAAGCTTCTGGATGACAACAGGTTTATTGATAATGGCTATAGCGGTGCAACACTGGTTAGACCGGCACTGGAAAGATTACGTGACCAGCTTGTCTTAGGTCATATTGCTAAACTCTACATCCATTCCCCGGATCGTTTATCTAGAAAATATGCTTATCAGATGATACTGCTTGAAGAGTTTCAAACGCTGGGCGTTGAGGTTATTTTCCTCAACTGCGAGACAAGCGACAACCCTGAGTCGCAGTTGCTCCTACAAATGCAGGGTATGATCGCTGAATACGAACGAGCTAAAATCATGGAGAGACACCGTAGAGGCAAGATTCACAGTGCGAAACGCGGTTCTGTTAACGTATTGGGTACAGCCCCTTACGGTTATCGCTATATTGACAAGCACACCGGTGGCGGAGAGGCATCGTATGAGATCATTGCAGAAGAGGCAGCAGCGGTGCGCAACCTATTTTCTTGGATAGGTCGAGATCGGCTGAGCATAGGTGAGGTATGTCGGCGCCTTGACAGAGAGGGCGTTAAAACCAAAACAGGCAAAAAACACTGGGATAGAAGCGTTATATGGGCCATACTCAAAAACCCAGTCCATAAAGGTCAAGCGGCTTTTGGCAACACCAAGGTTGGCAAGATATTACCGCAAGTGCGCCCACAAAAACATTCCAGTGAACAACCCAAGAAAGGTTACTCCGTTTACCCTGTGGAAAAAGAAGATTGGATTACGATTGCGGTACCCGCCATGATTGACGAAGCCTTATTCGAAGTAGTTCAAGAACAATGGGCAGAAAATAAAAAATTGGCGAGAACACGGCGAAGAGGTGCGAGCTACTTATTGCAGGGCCTAGTGGTTTGTGCACGGTGCCAATACGCCTACTATGGTAAGCCAGTGAGCAACAAGCGCGGTGAAAAGATAGATCGCTATGCGTATTATCGTTGCATTGGAACCGATGCTTACCGTTTTGGTGGGCAACGGATATGCGATAATAAACAGCTGCGTACCGACACATTAGAGACGGCTGTTTGGGAGGAAGTTAAACAGTTGCTGAGGAATCCAATGCATATCATGGAGGAGTACCAGCGTCGCCTCAGTAACCTGCGACAATCCCCGTTAGACAAAGAAAGAGATGACTTGGAAAAGCAATGCAGTAAACTACAAAAAGGGGTAGATAGACTGATTGACAGCTATGCCGAGGGATACTTGAGCAAAGCTGAATTCGAACCCAGAATTAAAGCCATGAAGACCCGATTAAACAGGACCGAAGAACAGCGCAAAGCGATCATTGACCAACAGGACCTGCGCAAAGAGCTGCAGCTAATTGTGACAAACCTGAAGTCCTTCGCCGAACAAATCCATACAGCTCTTGATGACACCAACTGGGACACAAGGCGCTCCCTAATCAGAACGCTGGTCAAGAGAGTAGAGATTGATGCAAAGGAGGTTAATGTTGTGTTCAAAGTGAATCCGCTACCTGGCCCAGGCGGTGGTACAGAAAATAAACAGATAGAAAGTTTGCAACATTGTTGTAGGGGTAATGACACCACCTTGGGGCGAGCCACAGGAGGGATAACTTATGCTGCCGTCTTCGACAACACCCGCTTTTAGCCATCGGCCAATCAGTTGTAATATTTTCCCATCATTGACACGCATCCGCAATATTTCACGAATGCGATCGTGCGGCATATTATCAAAGAACTTACTAACGTCCGCATCGATAATGGTACTCACTTTTGCTTGGTAGCATCCATCCCTTACAGATTTTATTGCGTGATGCGCTCCGCGCTTTTCTCTGAAGCCATAGGAGAAATCATAAAAATCAATTTCATAGATAGCGCTCAGAATCATCGCGATGGCACGCTGCAATATTTTATCTTCAAAGGCTGGAATGCCAATGGGACGTTGACTGCCATCTTCTTTATCAATCCATACTCGCCGGACAAGAGGGGCTACGTAGCTCCCCTCTCTATAACGCTTATGCAGTGACTCGAGATTATGATCTAGATGTTTGGCGTATACTTGTGCCGTCACCCTATCATCACCCGGCGCCGCATCCTTTCGGGTTCGACGATAGGCTTCTCGTAGAAAATCAACATCAACTAAATGGTGTAGCGTTGTAAACACCCATTCTGGGTGTTGTCTTGCTTGTTCTCGTAGTTGATAAAGTTTTAGTGAGACAGTTTGTGATCTCAAGGTATCTCCCGTCGTTCCGTTCATCAACATGTCATACCCGACTTCACCTTCCCTACAGTGGGTCCTTAAGGTAATCGTTCCCCACCTTCCCGATCAGGACTCTATGATCCTAACCACCGGTACTATGATCCGCTAAGACTTCCAACCTGCTTCTTGAGTCTCTTCACTCTCGCTATCGATTCTCAATACCTGCGCACCTTACTATTCATTTGTGTTTCCCTAGGGACTTATCATAAAGTGCAGTAAGTCACTTTTTGATACCGGGTGATTTTATAGCCCGACACACCAACGCCGGTTACACGAGCCAGGACAAAAATTGGATCTCCCGAGTTCCCGAGCTACCCCTTTAAACGCATGCCATATTCAAAGACCCCGATGGTGTCGCAAGCACTTGCCATAGCGCACTTGAAACTGCTGCTTTCCGATACAATCAAAACCGTCAGCTTTCCTATCTTTCGATAGTTATTTACCACGACTATACAATATTTCAGGGCTCAATAAACAGCCTACGTTCTCGCTTCCACCCTTGCTCCGCACACCTTGTTACCAAGATCGCACCTGGGCTTCGCTACTAACCTACTGGCTAAGTTTTAGTTTGGTTGGATTAAAACACTAACGTGTTCGCACCAACTGGGTAACATTAATCAGTTTCCGAATTTATGAAATTCTTCCCAAGACTTCGGATTTATCTCGGCACGATGATTTTTTTGTTAGGTTCTTAAAGAACTTACCTGCAGCCCATTTTGAAGGTAGCTCAGTTCCACTATCTACAATAGCTTTGGATAAATCTACTCCCCTTAAATCTGTGCCGTCGAATGATGCATTTCGCATAGAAGCGTTATCAAATACAGGCCCCTGAGAAAAAGAAACATTATTAAAAAAGACGTTTCCAGAAAAACTACTGTCTGAAAATATTACCGAATCACTGAATGAACACCCGGCAAAGCTCGCTACACTTCGAAAAGTAGACTCATCAAAAATAGCTTCTCTATTAACAACTGTTCTTGGGAAATTCAATTTTTCAAATACGTCTATACTGTTACTAATGGCAGAGATACTCTTTTTGGTGCTTTCCAACCTTATTCTCAGTTTTTCGATCTCTTCTTTACGCTCTATCAACAATTCATCTTTTTCTTTAACTAACGTTTCTAAATCTTCAATCTGATTTTCCAGAGCTAAACGCTCAGCTTCTAAAACCCCTTCTGGCCATCTAGGACTCGTATGTTATCCTGAAGCCTTTTATGCTCTATATCATAAAGCTCCTTTTGAGACTTTATTTGAATAAGGGCTTTATCAAACTGAGTTTCTTTTAGATATTCGTTTTGGGATTTCAATATTGAAATTTGACGGTTGTAAAGCTTTACACCAATAAAAATAAGAGTAGGCACCCCTAATATAATCCCAGCAGTCTTTATTAGCTCTAGTAGCTCTAAAGGATTTTCAATCATAAAACTTTATCCATTGCATAGGGAAAACCTAACGCCAACCACATGCGCCGGAGCGCTTTTTGCGGAGGTCGTCTTGATGGTTTTTGTTATGCATTTATTACCGCCATATTTTCCAGTTCGTACAGACCGATAAGTGTTTTTCTTAGGCTTGTAAGCGAGTTTTTTGCAATGGTGACATTGAAGTTTGAGAGGATATTTAGAAAGCCGAACTTACCAAAAGTAACGCTGCCTATATACCCGCCACCACCATGCCATTTTTCAGTGAACTTCTTTAAATTTAGCGTAAGTTTTGGCCCGCTAGTATTGATTGTAATTTTATTCGGTAAAGCACCAGCTAATATTTCCTCTATATAATTACATAATAATAATGCCTGGTCAGGTTCAATAATAAGAGGCTGGTAATAGTCGTTCGTGTTTGTTTGTAGGTAGTCCTGACCAATCGATGGTGCTGGGCCTACACCGATGCCCTTAAAAATATCTCCTTGCTTATCAGACAGCTCGACAACTATTACTTGATAATAGTCAAAAGATATCGTGCTGAGTATGTTCTCTATTTTATATTCAAACATGTCGATTCATTGGTGTGCATAACGTTTTTCTAACCCGCGCCGCCACCGAACTCACCGCGAAGCGCCGCGACGCTTTCCGGCGTCGGGTTGAGATTTTTGTTAGGCATTCGCACTCAAATATTTAGAGTAGGTTATTTTCCGCAAAACTATAATAACCCTCTTCCGAAATTATTAAATGATCTAGCACTTCAATGGTGAGTGTTTTTCCACCTTCAACAATGCTGTTTGTAATATCTTTATCTGCGGATGATGGCTTCAGGTTTTCGCTAGGATGATTGTGTACAAGAATAATTCTTGGAGATTTTTTCCTAACCGCTAAATTAAATACTTCAAGAGGGTTTACTATAGCTGTTGATATACTACCTAAACTCACTAGCTCTATGTACGATATTTTGTTGCTAACTGCCAAACCAATAACCCAGAAATGTTCTTTTTCTCTACCGACACGGCTTTCCCTTAGAAGAATTTGCTGCATAATAGAATATATATCTTCTGGTGAACCTATCTTAATTTTTTGGTCTTTGCCTAATCTAACATTCATAGTTGTCTCTTCTTTTGATGCCTAACGCCAAGCTAAAGCGCCGCAGTATGCGGTCGCCTTTGAGCATATTGTTACATGCTTACTTGCGAACAGGCTCAATAACTTCACCAGACATTAATACAGATAGCCAATTACCACTGCCCCATAATCTTTGACCATCGATGGAAGGGGAATAATCTATCATATAGTACCAATATTCTTTGTTGTTGCTATTAGGGCAGCCATATTTTTTAAGCGCGATGGACTCGATAACAATATGGTCGTATTTGGCTAAGTTTTCCGATGCCCAATTATTCGCTGTTTGGAATACAGATGATATTGATAAAGGTGGTTCTCCCGCTTCCGGAGACCAGCTTGTAGATGAAAATACTTTGCTACCTGGTAATACGAGTTTCACCTCGGTTCCATCTTGGCCCCTGGTGCTCATTGGCGTGAAATCTTCGCACATAGCAGATGCGAGTGAAATCTGTGAAGAAATAATAAATAATGCAATCCACTTCATGATAGTGATCCTTATTGTTTTGGCATGTAACATTTAAGCGTTTATACGTTGTGCGTAGCATGACGTATAAACGTCTGTTGGACTAAGCCGATTCCTGCACATAGTCCGGTTCTACTTATCTATAGGGGATTGTTTAATGACCACATTCCCGCAGCGCACTCTGTCATTGGCCGCTGCTCCCTCAGAATGCAATGTCATTCACTTTTTCTACGTAGTGACTCTCTCGATTTATTATCCTTGGTGCCTGTATTGCACCCACTAAAACCCATTTCGCACCACAAATCCAGCCTTACCCCCAGTACAGCTCATACTGTCTCAAAATCGCTTGTAGATCCACCTTTGTCAGATGTTCTTACTTTCCTGCATACCCGATGACATCATCGCCATCGAAATCGTGGGATTTCTTCTTTCACTATCATCAAACCCGCTTTACAGGTTGGACAGGTAAACGGTGTTGCCAGCTTTATCGTCACTACCTGCTCCACTGCCTGATTGATGAGTCGTGTTGTTTCCCCCACAGAATCTTTTACCTTCAGACACTGGTGAATCAAGGCAAGTTTAACCTTGCGGTAGCAATTAGCCATAAACCCATAGTGGCGAATACGCATGAATCCGCTGGGCAATATGTGTTGCAAGAAACGCCGTACAAACTCTTCGCCTTTCAATGTCATTACTTTGCGCTTGCCTTGATCAGCGTAATCTTTCCAGCTAAAGCAAACCTCCTTGCTATCCACTGCCAGTAATCGCGTGTTACTGATTGCAATTCGGTGCGTGTACTGCGACAAGTATCTCACCACCGTTTCCGCATGCTGACAGGTGTTTTTACTGTACACGACCCAATCCTTGGCCATCAGTTGATCCAGGATAGTGTTAACCTGCTGTGCAGTGTCAATGCGGTGCAATTGGTGCTTATGCCAAGCTTGGCGCAGCAGTGAGACGAACTTGCCCCTAAAGTACCTTGATAATGCCTTAACGGGAAAGAGGTAGGTCGATCTCGCCCTATGCCACTGTTGGCCATCTTGCGATAGTGCACCACCGGGTATCAAACAATGCAGGTGAATATGCTGGGTGAGCGTCTGCCCCCAAGTATGTAACACCGCTGTCATCCCCAACTGGCCATCAAGGCGCTTGGGGTCTTCACCAAAACACTTCAGTGTCTCCCAGGCGCCTTGGAACAATAGACGGTACAAGACATCGGGGTGTAGTTGTGCCCACCCATTGAGTTCATGGGGTAAAGTGAAGACAAGATGAAAGTAAGGAACCGGCAATACCTGTGCGCATTGCTTTTCCCTCCACTGATCTGTTGCTCGATATTGGCACTGTGGACAATGCCGATTTCGGCATGAGTGGTACTGAACATGCTCATATGGGCAGTGATTGCAAGCCAACCGTTGTCCACCAAGGGCGCTCGTGCGACAGCGAGTCATGCTGCCAATCGCCTTGCTTTGTTCCCTATTCAACGCATGCCCTGTTTCATACGTTGGCAGAAACCGCTCCATGATGTGTGCCAGTGTTAATTGAGTATTCATGAGTCGCTCCTTATCACCATTGCAACAAATCAATTCGACTAATGCCGCTATTTTGATAGTGGGGCAACCCATGCAGGTATCTCATCGTTGTTTTGATGTCCTTATGTCCCATGGCGTGCTGCAGACAATTAATCGGCATGCCGGCTTCTAACTGGTGGGTCGCATAGGCATGTCTATTATGCCGAGCTCGGCATAACAGACATTCTTTTGCGACCAATTTGCTGCAAACCGGTAGCGACATTCGAACAGTTCAGGATCTACTGGGTCACTCCGATATCCGCACCACTGAAATTTATACCCACGTGGTGGGTAACCGGCGTGCAGGCACAAAGAGCCCGATCGATGCGTTGGTGAGTCCGTCGGCCCTCAGTGACGAATCATCCATAAAATAAAGGACACACTATGTCCGCACTGAATGCCCGCTAGACCGTTTGAGACGTTGGTTTTCCGGGCACCTTTTTATGCTTATTGCCCT
>JAZFYA010000038.1:0-5215 GCA_036443315.1 Pseudomonadales bacterium | reverse complement strand
ATGAATAATACAGAAGCAACAATCACGCAAGAACTGATAAAGCTCGCTGATTTTTATGGTGTAAATGATGACTCTTTTATGCAAACACTTAATCAGCTAAATCTTGAGGACTATACAGAGATTATTTTAGGTGAGCAAAGTTTTGAACTGGTGATTGGCGGGATAGCTAAAGAGCAACAGTTGCTTAACTTAGCCGTACTGATGGCCTTTCCTACTGAAATCGTCGATGCCTTTAAAGCATTTTCTTTGCAATTCCCGAATAAAATGCTCTATACCAAGTTGTGCTTTGGTCAGGATAAGCGTGCTCCGAGCATGTACTTTTGCTGTATTGAGCCTTGGGAGCAGATAGTTGGGTTTTTGCAAACGCTACCCAGTATCCGTGATGCGACGGACATGCTAAATAAGGCTGTGGCTGATAGTCAAATTTGTTTTTTACTGGGATTTACCTTAGATAAAAATAATCGATCGTTGGTGGTTAAAACCTATCATCTGCTCGACAGGCAAAAAAATACCACGGCAACCCAGCCAACGCTGCTTTCCTATCGCTTATCAGAAGGTAAACTTGAAGATGAACACAAACATTATACCGTGGGTGTTGCCTGGGAGACGTTTGCTATAAATGATCGCTGGCGCGCCATTGTTCAACGGGTCAAAACAACTTTCTCAGAAGAATATGCGTCAATGATGAGTGAGTTATTCCGCAATTCAAATCGTGCAGGTATAAAACTTTATATTTTCAGAGCGGATCGCAGGGAAAGCGAAAATACATTCTATAGCTTGAAAGATTATAACTATTATACTGACGAGGGGGTGCGCTTGTCACAACTCAATCACTACCCGCAAGCCATCCGCTCTTTTACTAATGCCATTAACTATAACCCTGAAGATGCACGCGCCCATTATTGTCTGGGAACCTGCCATCTAAAAATGGGGCATTATGTTGAAGGGATCAGCTGTGTCTTGAGAGCAGAAGAACTTTGCCCGCAGGTAACGACCCAAGTGTTAGGCCAGTTTGTTGATACGTCCCATAATAGCAAGCAGATAGCGGCAATAGCCGAACAGATAGATAAAAATCCATCGGCTGACTTATACAATAATCGCGGCTTGCTGTATTTTCAGAACCGTGACTATGACAAAGCGCAACAAGACTTTAGTAAAGCCATTGAATTAGACACCTCCCTTGTACGTGCTTATACCAATGCGGGTGCGGCTTGTATGAAACTGGGTTTGTTTGATGAGGCACTGGACTATAGCAATCGCGCAGCGGTACTTTCTCCTGGTTTAGCTAGTTCCGATTTAGCGTTGACCAGAGAAGTAGTGCGCTTAAGTCAATGCATTGATAAGGAACCCGCGGCCCAGCATTATAACGATCGAGGATTACTACTATACCAGGTCGGTTTATTCAATGAGGCACAAGACAACTTTATCAACGCTGCTGAGATGGGCACTGATAATTCCAGCATTTAGCTGACAACATAAAGCACAGACTTGCGTGGAAATTTCCTCAATTTTTTAAGGATGAAGACAAGTGAAAAAATATCTGTTTACGCCACTTGCTAGTTTTGGTTATTTTTTTCCAGCGATTAAAATCGCGCATATCTTGCAACAAAGAGGTGAGAATGTGCTTTTTGCCTCGGCACCAATCTATGGTCCGTTGCTGCAGATTTACGGCATTCATAGTGTAGAAATTAGAAATCAAAAAAACGAGCATCCTTTTTTAATGCCGGGGCTTTGGTATAGTGATACTGCGACAGAAGATGCCGTCAATGCGCTTGAACAAGTTATTAATCACTATCGCCCTGATGTCATTGTCTCAAACCCTTTGGCCTTAGCCAGTTTTGTTGTCGCCGAGCGACATACCATTCCCAACGTCATTACCGGTTTTTGTGAATATTTATATCCCATCAGGGACAGTGAAGATACCACCGGGCAATGGCGGATTGGCGACATGACCAGGCATTACAACAACTGTCGCTTAAGATTGAATTTAGAACCCATTGCGGTTGATCCCATTAACTCGCCGTTAATAGGGGATAAGTATTTACTGAGAAATATACCGCAACTAAAGGAGCCAAATGATTTACCTGCAAAGGTAAGTTATGTCGGGGGATTGTACTGGGAGCCAGGCTATATCAATCATGAATTAATGCACTTTATTCGTCAGAGTCAGCGCAATAAGCTGCCGTTGGTTTATGTGCAAATTGGGCGTTTGTTTCAAGATGATCAGATTTGGTCGTCATTGGTAAATATTCTTGAAAGATTGCCAATGAATTTTATTGTGGATGTTGGACGTGCTGATTACATGAGAAATAATACCTCACTGCCATCCAACTTTTATGTTAATAGCTTTATTCCTTTGGGTAAAATAGCGGATGATATTCAATTTGTTCTCTGCTCCGGCCAAAGTACCACGGTGATATCGGCGATTATTCATGGTAAAGCCATTCTGAGCATCCCTCATGCCGCCGATGCCATTGACCTCAGTAAAAAAATACAAGCCAAGGGTTTGGGCACCGCACTCTATAGCCATGCAACAGATCTTCAAGAGATTGCGATCCGGCGATGTATTGATAAGCTTGAAGACAATGTTTTTCAGTCCAAAGTACAAGAGTATCAAAAACTGTTCCTCGATTATGATGATCCGGAACTGATCTTTAAACACGTCACTTCTGTTTTGCAATGAATGCCGCTGAGCAAGAGGCACTGTCGAAATTACTTACCCATAGTCATATTATCGATCATCAACTCAGGCTCTCTGAGGCAAATACCGCGACATTTAAAACCCATCAATCCAGCAAGTTGATTGTTCAGGTAGGCGCACTGGAAGATATTACTAAGCTGGTGCAATTTGCATCACGGCAAAAATTAACCGTCTATACCATCAGTCAAGGTAAAAATTGGGGGTTTGGCTCTAAAGTCCCCGCGCAAGACTGTGACATATTACTCGACTTGTCCCTGATGAATAAGATCCTCTCTTATGATAAGGATTTTGGTACCATAAGGATCGAGCCTGGTGTTACCTTTTTTCAATTAACGCAGTTTTTAAAAGAAAATGGCAATGTTTATTTTCTAAATAATATTGGTGGCGATCCGCATGCCAGTGTTTTAGGAAATATACTCGAAAGGGGTGATGGTGTCGGGCCCTACTGTGAACGTTCAGAATATGCCTGTGCGCCCGAAGTTATCCTCTCAAGTGGAGAAGTGATTAATATTGGTTTCAGTAATGTTAAACAGTCACAGAATGCTCAATTGTGTAAAAATGGTATCGGACCTGGTTTCCAGGAACTTTTTTTTCAATCAAATTTCGGGATTGTGACCAAATTAACCCTGTGGTTATGCCGTGTACCACAGCACTTTAGAACGTTTTCTTTTTCTGTCGGTGAAGAGCATAGTCTTAGCACGCTACTGGATAAGCTAAAAACACTCTATACAAAAAGGATATTGACCTCCCCCGTCACCTTTTGGAACGACTACAAGCAAGTTTCTTCCTCTATGGCTTATCCTTGGCAGTTAAAAAACAATCATACGCCGCTAGACAGAAAAACAATAAAGAGGATCTCCAATAATTACAATGCCTGGTCTATTTTTGGTGGGATCTACGTTGATCATCAGCGCATTGGCAAGCTTATTCAACAACAAGTGATCCGTTGTTTAAAAGGAAATATTAACAAATGCTCATTTATCTCTACTTTATCGAACAGGAAAATAACACTGTTAAAGGTTTTGAATAGACTACTCAGACTGTGCAAATTCAATTGTGATGATCTTATTCATACTTGGGAACAGAATCCATTGCTTGGTGCTTCAACAAATAGGGGTGTTAAAAGCCTTGTTTGGAGGAAAAAAAATTCCGCTCTCAAGGTCACTAATCCCAACAAGCAATTATGTGGTGTCTTATGGAATGCTTTTATATTACCCTTTAATGGTAAATTGATCGCTGAGGCCTTGTCTAATATAGAGCAAATCCTGTTCGATTATCGATTCGAACCGATCATTTCCTTTATAGTGATAAATGATAGATACGTCAGAGTATTCCAGCAATTGATTTTTGATAGAGAAAACAAAGAAGAAGATCAACGTGCTTTAGCTTGTCATGAGAAGGTATTTGATTATTTGGAAACATCCGGTTATTCACACGCCAGGTTGGATATTTTGAGTATGGCGAACAAGACTGACATGATATTAGATCGAACGCTCCACACCCTTATAAAACAAGCACTCGATCCCGAAAAAGTCCTGTCTCCAAAACGATATTTTGCATAACATCAGTTAGCTGTGGTCGTGTGTGGTCTTTAAGCTGGAAACTGAGTTCAATTGTGGTTTCTATGTTTAAAAATTTATGCCGGGTTCTAACGTTATGATGGTCCCTTCTTTAACTGCAGTAGGATCATTACTCACTTCCCAGTTTTTCCGGAAATCGATATGAAAGAAGCTTATCAGGCCTATTGCGGGATCAGCAAAATATATTTTTTCTTGCGTGATCTTATAAACCACAATAAAGTGATTTTGCTTCCAGTAGATAATACACGGTAGCTTTATATCGCGTTTAAATTCTTGAAACGTCACTCGTAAAGGGATACAGCTTAAACCTATGCTTTCAGCCGCCTCAATAAGTGATAGTAAATTGACGCCTTTATCTGTCAGTTTTTCATTTAAAATTGGAAAATCATATTCTTTAGCATAATATTTCGCGATCATCCGCAGGCATGTTCGTCCACAATCAAAAGGTGTTTGTTGCTTATAGTAAGGAAATGAATTCATTTGAGCATATAAAATTCAGTGGCACTTTTTCGTGGATCTCGAAATAAAATCAAGATAAAGGGTAACTGCTCAGGTTATTCAGGCTGTAGACTATAGACTATTAGTGTTTTAAGAATAGTACCACATCTGCAAATTAAAATGCGTTAAGTTTATTATGATCACGCATTATTTTTTCCCAATAGCCTATAGCCTAAATAACCTGAGTAGTTACGATAAAGGATAGAAATTTCAAAGACAATTCTGATCCTGAGTCCTTATCCAATACCAGCAAATAGTACACGTTATGATTTAGCTTAGCCTATAGATAGAGCTAAAAGTGCTAGCAGCACCGTATATAACAAGGAAGAAAATTTAGAATAATGGTAACTACTTAGGCTATTAGTGTTTTAAGGATGACACAGCATCTGCAAATTCAAATACGCTAAATTTATTATAATCACGCATTCGCCGCTAT
>JAZFYA010000037.1:0-5360 GCA_036443315.1 Pseudomonadales bacterium | reverse complement strand
AGCTGCAAGAGTAATCCTTGACTGGGTTTATTGAGCGTCCTTTATAACTTTTTATGGCTTGAATGTCCAGCTTTTTATCATTCAGTAGGCTAGCTAAAGGTTGGGGGGGAAGAACATATTTGCCGTGGCAGTGGAGCCGCGACAGCGGCGCAACGGAGGTCATTTTGATATACTTGTTACAATTTGCCTCATTTGTGGCGCTCTGCTACAATAAAACCATTCACTGAAGAGGTACTTAAAATGAGCACAACTAGCATCCGATTAGACCAAAAACTGATTGAAAAAGCCACTATAATGGCAAAAGCCCTAGATAGAACCCCACCAAAACAGATAGAGCATTGGGCTAAAATTGGCGAGATGATGGAAGATAATCCAGATTTACCCTATGATTTTGTCAGACAAGCCATAATCTCTAGAGCTGAAAGAAACGCCGGGAAACTTGAGAGTTATGACTTTGACTAAAGTATCCAATGTTTTACAGACGCCTTCATTTAAAAAATCCGTTAAGAAGCTAAAGACTAATCAGAAAAAAGATCTTGATAAAGCTGTAAAAGCGTTGGTTTTCGACCCCTTTTTAGGTGAACAAAAGAAAGGTGATCTTTCTTATCTCAGAGTCTATAAGTTCAAAATGGTTAAACAACTCATGTTATTAGGATATTGTTATGATGATGGGACACTCACGCTAGAATTAATGGCTCTCGGATCACATGAAAACTTCTACCGTGATATGAAACGAAAAGTCTAAATCTTCACTGAGAATTGTAACGCCAAGTGAACCTGAAAAATTGGCATGGAGCGAAGCGCAATGACAAATTTTTCAGGTTGCACGCCTTGTTAAGCCAAGCCACTACGAACTTGGCGAAAGGCCCAATATAAACTAACTTAGGTGTTTGAGGAAGCCGTAAGGACTATACGGCCTTTGCTGATACTGGCCTGAAGCGGAGTGCCTATGCTGAAACCGGCCTGATTGAGCCAATAACCCTTGATATAAACCCACGGGACGGGCTGACAAGCATGATGCCGGTGACGGGGCTGGAAATCGCCATATTGGTAGTAATAGGCGCCAGATCGAACTTTGAGTTGACGTTGGTAGGGAAACTGCTGGGCGGTTTTTGGTGAAAAGCCTTTAGCCGAACGAGGCTCTGGCTTATGATTGCGCTTAGCCATTGTAGACTCCTATTAAGTCTGTTGTGGTTAGCTGCCTCTGGGTGTTGCTAGCACTCAGGGGTAGCGATTTTTAATAAGGAATTCTCGTTTAAGAAACACTCCATTGCTGTTAAATTGCACCTCCCATAAAACACCGAAAGCCTGTAAAAATCAACAGGCTTTTCAATTTTATTTTAAGAAATTTTTGGTCGGGTTTTGGGGCTTAACAGGTTAAACACCCGTCCCTCTTAAACCTGCAGTTCCATTTGACAAAAGCAATATCTATTCAGCAAGCTGCTGTGGGCTCAACACAGTGTGTAAACACAGTAAAGCCATTAATATTCCGAAAATACTAACAAGAAATTTTAGTGCTTTTATTCATCGCAACATTCATCACCTTAATCAATCAAAGCAAGCCCTTAGCCTACAGCCATTTTCTGCCCATATCTGATAGCATTAGACTGAAATTTATTATTTATAATTAATCTAAAGAAATAGGGTAGAACGCGCTGAATTATTGTCAGTAAATTATACTTACTAGAGTAATAATTAGTTGTTTGGAGGCCGCCATGACTTTATCACCGAGAATTGAAAGCTATCTCAGCCAGGCCCACGTAGATTTCGATGTAATCCACCACGGCTTTACTGAAAACGCTTACGACTCAGCCTGCGCCGCCCATCTACCCGTCTCTAATGTTGTCAAAGGGGTAGTGCTAAGGGAGCGAGATCAACACCACTATGTTATCGCTGCTATTCCGGCTAGTAATAAGCTAAAAATTCCCTGGATCAACAAAGAATTAAAGCGTGATTTTATACTGGCTGGAGAAATAGAACTAGCCGCACAATTTCCCGACTGTGTTTTGGGAGCAGTGCCAGCGATAGGACAAGCATACGATAGTGATATAATCTGGGATAACCAGCTGGCACAGCAAGCAGAATTATATATTGAAGCTGGCTCCCATGAAGAGCTGATCCATATTGGTAAATCCCAGTTTACCCAGCTGTTTCAGCAATACCACCATAGCACCATCAGCCTCCCGGCCGAGAGTTATTCCCTTTATCATGCGGATGAAATTCGAGGGGGGATGAATTAAACCTAAATTTCAATCCTTTCGGTATATTCCTCAAGCATAGGTGTCCCTGGGTGATCAATAAAGCCATGTCATTGGTTACCCAATCAACATAGCCAATATTGCGATAATTAATAAACACCTTTACTAGCCTATTAAAAGTATGGCACAGCTGTTTCTCATACTCATTTTTCTTTAGATCAAAATGGATTATTGGTCAGACCGAAAATAAACTGTGGGTATTTAACAGATCACTGCTAAACAACTATGTTATGCTTTCTCTACAAAATTTTTCAGCGATAACTGTTCAGCGATAACATAGCATTAAACGAGCTTTTACATGCGGACCAATGGCAAACCCCAAACGACTATTTGGTATGACGACCAGAACCAGTGTATTGTTATTATTGATCAAACTCTGCTACCTCACCGTTTTGAAATTATTCCATTAATAACACTTCAAGATTACTGTTGTGCTATCCGTACTATGCAAGTCAGGGGAGCCCCTCTTATAGGAGTCACCGCGGCCTTTGGTCTGGCAATAGCCCTAAGCAACGACCCTTCAATCAACAATGCAGCCGATGCCAGTGAAAAACTATTAGCTACCCGCCCCACCGCCGTCAACCTACGCTGGGCCATTGAAAGGGTGCACAGCGCAATGGGTCAGGCTCCGGAGCAACAGCGGGCTAGCATAGCGATGCAGGAGGCAAAAAAAATCAGAGCGGACGATATTCTCATCTGTGAAGCTATCGGCAATCACGGACTCCCCCTGATACACAAGCTCCATCAGCACAAGCTCCAACAACAAAACCATCAGAACACAACACTCAACATTCTTACTCACTGCAATGCTGGCTGGCTGGCAACTGTCGATTGGGGAACCGCTCTAGCACCTATTTATAAAGCCCATCAGGCGGGTTTGCCGATTCACATTTGGGTCGATGAAACCCGACCCCGCAATCAGGGTTCAAGCCTCACCGCTTGGGAGCTACAGCAACAGGGGATCCCACACACCGTCATTGCTGATAACACCGGTGGTCATTTAATGCAGCATGGCCTTGTAGACCTGTGTATTGTCGGTAGTGATCGCACCACCGCCAGTGGCGATGTCTGCAACAAGATAGGTACCTACTTGAAAGCCTTGGCAGCTAAAGACAATAATATTCCCTTTTACGTTGCCCTGCCCAGTTCAACTATCGACTGGACGATTGATCATGGTATTGAGGATATTCCTATTGAGCAAAGGGATGCTAAAGAGATCACTCATATGACTGGCCTGGATGCTCAAGGAAAGATCAGCGAAATCCAATTAATCGCTAACTCCCCCGCCGCCAACTATGCTTTTGACATTACACCGGCAGAACTTGTTAGCGGTCTTATCACCGAGCATGGCCTATATTCACCTAACCAACAAAGTCTCGGCAAACTGCAACAACGGTTAAGGGCACTGAAAACTAATATCTAAAACATCAATGAACCTACAGTAGCGATATGAAAGAACAGCAACTGCGACAGCAATTAATTGACTATGCTTTAGAACTCAATAGCAGTGGTTTATCCTTGGGGCGCTCAGGCAATCTCAGTGTACGCTCTGGCGAAGGTTTTTTGATTACACCCACCGGCATCAATTATCAGCACCTGGACACTAACGATATTGTATGGCTGGATAATAGCGGCGCCGTCGGTGCGCAGGCGTTGCGACAGCCTTCGAGCGAGTGGCATTTTCATTGTGGCCTATACCAATCAAGGCCTGACATTAACGCTATAGTTCACGCCCACCCCGACCACTGTACAGCGCTGGCCTGCACCGGGCGACATATTCCCGCTTTTCATTATATGGTTGCAGTGGCAGGCGGCAAGGAGATCCCCATTGCCCCCTATGCATTATTCGGTACCGAAGCACTATCGAACCATGTGTGCAATACCTTAACCACCTATCAAGCTTGCCTGTTAGCTAATCATGGCATGATTGCAGTAGGAACAAGTTTACCTCAGGCCTTTAATATGGCCAGTGAAGTAGAAACACTCGCTCGACAGTACTGTGAAACACTCAAACTAGGCGCAGTGAAAATTTTATCCGCTAAACAGATGGATGAAGTGTTGAAAAAATTTGCACACTACGGACAAAGAACCTAATGACTATCGCGTCGAGTCTTTTATTTATTGTTGTGGTATTTTTTTCTATTCGCGGTTTTTTCCGAGGATTTCCCGGTGTTGTTGCCCGCCTTTTAGGGTTTATCCTCGGTTATGTGATGGCCACTGTTTATAGGAACTCGTTGGCAACTTTTATAGCCGAAAGAACCACCATTGATCTCCCGCCACAAGTCCTGCAAATTGCCAGTAGCGCTATACTTTTTTTTGCCACACTATTTTCTGTTGGCTTAATAGTAACCGGCATATTCTCCCTACTCACAAAAATCATCCCTGCATCACAGGGCCTCCTTGATGGTAAGTCTACGATAAGTAGAATCTTTGGCGCCCTTAGCAATGGTTTTATTGGCGCCGCTATGGTTCTCATTGCCTTGTGGGGCTACGGTTTAGTGTCAAACAACACCGAGCCACCGGATACCCTGCAAACAATCGCCAACACTTTTGGCGATTCAATGCTTTCTCTTGTTTCTAAAACTGCTGATCTAATCACTAATAACAGCGATAACTCTCCAGCTAGAAAAAAATATCCATCCCACACTACCACAGCTCACCAATCCCCTGTAATAGTAGAAACTGGAAGTGCAGAAATTATTAGTGCGTCAAATCCCGACAAACGAATAAGTATTAAAACTATCACCAAGTTAGTTGAACAGCTAAACCCACGCACTGATACCGCTACTGATCTTGACCAGCGACTGAAGAGCGAAAAGGTACAGGATTTACTCAGCGATCCCGCCATTCGCAAAATGGCACTGGAACAACTCAAAAATAATCCCGATCAAATAATGGAAGCACTCAACAATCCCAAGTTTAGGGAGCTGCTTGAACAAATGGGAAATAACTAGGGAGCCTCTGGTATAAAGATGTAATCGGGTAGCCGGAGGTATCTAACCTCCAGCTCCCACACCACCGTACAAGCGGGTCCGCATACGGCGGTTCACTAACCATAATGCAGTGCTACCCACCTTTCTCGCAAAGAGAAAAGTCCTTGTT
>JAZFYA010000036.1:0-3365 GCA_036443315.1 Pseudomonadales bacterium | reverse complement strand
TAAGTTTTAATTAATTATTGAAGTCGAAGTGCGATAACGCAGACCAGCCTTCTAAGAGGGCTGGTCTTAATACGCCCTTTTAGGGCGAAATCAAAACCACGTTCTTAGAACGTGGATTTTTACTTCTATCGCCAATTTATTCTATCTCCGCATTTTAGGATAACCCCGGGATGAACCCCTATAACCAAAACATAAATTATAACCATTTGCATAACGCCCGCTATCCCCCGTATTTAAAAGGCTGCGACCGAATTACGCCTGCTTTAATCACTATTCAATAACTATTGTTATAACCCTTTTCTCTTGCCTAATTGTATTAAGTAATATTTATTAACAATAAAATCAATGACTTAAATTATATTCATCTGTTGGCATTGTCCTTGCTTTATTAATCGCTGTTCTTGCCTGAGTGTTGAAATTGGCAAGTTAATAAAACATTAAAGGAGAATGATTATGAAAATGAAAAAACTGTTAACCTCTTTGGCCTTAGTGAGTGGTATTGGTGCCATGTCTGGAACGGCTTTGGCAATCGATACCTATCAACTTACTGGTACTTCCGATGCACATGTTATTGCGGATATTGTAATGACCTTAGGGGATCCTATGAGCTTTTCTCTTTTTACTGCTGGTACAGGGGGAACCATCGACTCAGAATGTAACGTGACTGGTGATGTTGATCAAGTTACTGGTACCTGTACAAATGGAAGCGCTAGTGTTACTTCTGAGCCTAGCAAAGCAATTGATTTTACTGTGAGTACTCCGAACATTTTGACTCATACAGTAGATGCTACGCAAACCATGTCCGCCACTTCGAGGATGTGTAGTAGTTCGAATGAAAATCTAAGCATTAACTCATCAACAACAGGTAGCGATAATATTTGTACGGTATCTACCTTGACCGTTGCCGCTGCCCAATTAGCAGGTAACTATACGGGTACTTTTACCTTTACTGCCCGGTATCAATAGACTGAAACAGGCTTGCGAGGGGTTGGGGAGCAAAGTGTAGCCTTTGTTTTTTGACCCCTCCATGCTGCCAGCAAATAATTATTTATAGGGACAGACCAAAATGTCAAGTCGTCGAATCTACGCCAAATCCTCTTTTTCCGTTATATTATCGTCGTTATTATGCTTGGCCGGTACAATGTGGTTAATTGCGCCGTATCAAAGCGTCGAAGCAGCTTTACTGGTCACCCCTAGAAGAATCGTATTTGATGAACGTACTCGTTCAAAAGAAATCCTATTGGTTAATCGTAGTGACAAAAAAGCCACCTACCGTATTACATTTGAAGAAATATTGATGAAAGAAGATGGCAGCTTTGAAGTGATTGATAAGAAACAAAATCAGGGTAAATATTATTTTGCCAGTGATGTGTTACGTTACTTTCCGCGTCAAATTACCCTGGAGGCTAAAAAATCACAAACTGTTCGCTTACTGCTCAGGAAACCTAAAAATCTCGCGCAAGGCGAATATATGTCTTACTTATTGTTTCAACAACAACCCCCGGAAGATTTGGGTACCAACATAGAAAATATCAATAAACCCCAAACAGACCAATTAGGGATACAGATGACTGCACTGTTTGCCACCTCTATCCCTGTCATTGTTCGACACGGTCAAATATCTTCCCGAGTGGCACTTGAAAATGCCAAGGTGGTTCAGGAAGAACAAGAAATAACCGATGACAAAGGGAAAAAACAAAAAATCATAGCTGAGGTACTACAGCTGGACATCCTGCGTTCAGGAAATAGCTCCGCCTCAGGCAATTTTCATGTGGACTTTACACCCAATGGTAGCAAAAAAAGTTATGCGGTAGGCTTTAATAGGGGGATCACTGTATTCCATCCGCTTATCAAACGTCATTATAAATTGACACTACGGCTCGAAGGTGTTGTCCTGAAAAATGGCAAATTACATGTGCAGTACAAAAAACGGGATGATAAAACGGATGAAAGTCGAGAAATTTTAGCAGAGACAACAATAACACTGTAACTTTTAAAATGTGAAATAATAAATAGCACTGTATGATTATGTTTAGGCATATTATTTTTATCATCCTGTTGTCACTCTCGATGACTCAGGTGCTTGTTAAGGAGAAACCAATCAAACTTAGCATCAAACAAACAATCCATCTAGGCCACTTTACTGCGGGAATGGGCGGCGGCATTGATACGGTCAATAATGGCGTGGTAAGCGGTGATGTCTTCCTGGTTGATGCTGATATTACCACAGCGGTGGTGCACATCGAAGCTAAGTCCGACCACTGGATTGAGTTGACGCTGACAAGCGATAACACCCTGGAAGACAGCCAGGGCCTGAGTATGCCGATTGCTTATCGTTTTGCAAACAGCAACACGACTACACAGATAATACAAACCAATAATAAAGGGAAAGCCAGTGTAACCATTTACACACAACTCACCGTACCGCCACATCAACCATCCGGACAATATGAGGGCCATTATGAAGTCAATGCGTACTATCTATAAATATGCGTGTTTTACTGCGCCTGTCCTGGTTGATTGTTGCCTGTCTTATTTCAATCAACTTACCACTACTGGTTGCATCGACAACTGACTTATCTACCCCAAACCAAACGATCCAACAACGCACCCAATTGATTGACGCCAACCTAATGGTGGTGCGGTTGATTTTAGGAAAATTGGTGATTAATGATGCACTGGTGGGTTATTATGATTGGACGCAAAACAAAGCCTTTCTGTCTTTGGCAGAGTTTGTCTCTGCGATAAAATTTCCTATTACTGTAGATACCGCAACAGGTACTGCACGGGGCTGGTTTTTACGCCAGGGCCAAACCTTTGAACTCAATGTTGCCCAAGCCCAAGTGCAACGATTGGGTAAAAAAGAAATCCTAACGGCAACTGAAATTGTGTGGCACCATGATAACTTATTTATTAGCCTTGATTTGCTACAACACTGGTTTCCACTGGAAATCGATTTTGATATAAACCAACTGTCAGTCACGCTTACCTCACATGAACCGTTAGCCATTGAACAAGCGTTCCAACGTCAAAAAATGCGTGATAAACACGTTGATCGGCAGAACAGCAAAATGGAAGCTTCAAGCTCACCCCTTTCTCCTTATACTTTATTCAGCTTACCAGCGATTGACTTTAGTTATAATAGTAACTATCGGGCGGACAAAGGACAGCAAAAAACCATGGCTGGGCGTTGGAACGCCTTAATCGTGGGCGATTTGGCTTACTTAAACAGTGCGATATCAATCAGTGGCACCACGCCGGCCAGCCCTCAACTGTTAAAAGGATTTAACCCGAATGGCACTTCCTTAAGCGTAAGCTGTTGAAAATATAGAGGAAAAAGGCTAGCTTAGTGATAAGCTATTGTT
>JAZFYA010000035.1:0-7403 GCA_036443315.1 Pseudomonadales bacterium | reverse complement strand
GCGGGTTCAAAGCTCCTCAGTTATAGCCCTATGTAAGTACCATTCAGATCCGGCCCCATTCATCCTAGTCCTCAATCATCCCGTACTGTTCCCGAAGAATTTCAATAATTTCTACTTTAGGGTTTTCAGATAGGGTGATTTTTTCGCCGATAATTTTTTCTGCCAAGCCAACATAAGTGTCAGACACCTGCATCAGCGCCTCTATTGGCAAGGCATTATCCCGGGCGAGAGCGCTACGTTCTTCCATACGATTTTTGTTAATCAAAATATCAGCATCAGGAAAATGCTTAAGCAAGAATTGACGGAAACCTTCTTTAGAATTTTCTATCACTTTGCCATCGTGGTAACAAGGACCATCCCACATTCTGGATGAATCCGGGGTGCCTACTTCATCCATATAAATCAGTTTTTCATTGCCGTTTTTATCGGTGACATAACCAAATTCAAATTTAGTATCAACAAAGATTTGGCCCAGGTTGGCCAGTTCGTTGCTGATAACCTCAAAACCATCTGACAACAATTTTTCGTAACTATCGATGTCGTCCACGTTGCGAAAGTTAAACGCTGCAACATTATTCACCAGATCATCACGAGTGATATTCACATCATCCACTTCGGGAACCGTTGCAATACCTTTCAAAATTCCTTTGGTAGAAGGGGTAATTAACAATTCTGGAAGCTTTTGATCCTTATGCAGATTATCTGCGATCTGAATACCACAAAATTCCCTCTCGCCTTTTTCGTAGGCACGCCACATAGAGCCGGTTATATACTGACGGGCAATGGCTTCGATCATTATCGGCTTGGCTTTTTGCACAATCCAGACAAATGGGTGTGGAATATCCAAAATGTGGCTATCAGCTAAACCGCGCTCGCGGAATAATTTAAACCAGTGGTTGGAGATAGCATTAAGCGCTACGCCTTTGCCGGGCACACCTTTAATGCCCCCCTCACCATGCCAAATGCACTCAAAAGCCGATAGTCGATCACTGATCACCATAATCGCCAACGGTGCATCGGGAGCCACAGCGTAGCCCTTTTCCTGAATTAAGCGACGGCTGTCAGCCTCACTCAGCCAATAAACAGAGCGCACCTTGCCACTGTGAACCGGCTTATCGGTACGAATAGGAAGATCGTTATTTACCACCAATACGCTATCAGCAAGACTCATTATGTGTCCTGTACTTCTCTCAACGGAAAAATCAATTAAACGCTCAATTTAAATAGGTTTTCTAGAAAAACACCCTGGAGCTGTGGACTAACCTGTATCGTTCACAGGTGATCTGCTGCGGCAATCCTGAAGCTTGTCGGCAGTTCGCCCCCTCCACACGCTTCGACGGAGAACACTACACAGTCAAACGCCTTCCAGTCCCAGCACACTGCTATACAAGCTTCTTGACACCCTCGTAACAAAAACCTGAAAGATACAGGCTGGCGAAGAAAGCACCCATTTCTAGACCGGGGATTCTACCAGAACTATTTAGACGCGAGAAGCGTAGTTCATGGTCCAAAAAGTTTTCCACACCTATTCCCCCTATGTCCGAGGTTTAGATCTGCTAATCCAACGCTAAGAATAAGCGTTAATTCATCATCAAATCTACACCTGCTGGTCTACATGCCGCAGCTGTTAAACTATACTACTTGCAAGTATAATTCTTTTCATTAGTGACCTATAAATGAATGGTACTTACTTAAGGCTATAACCGACTTAAGGCTATAACCGAGGAGCTTTGAATCCGCTGTTCGCAAGCTGTTAACAGCGCTGCCTTAAGTAAGTACCATTTACCTATAAATACCAGTGGCAGGATCATTGATTCATTATGGACGGTTTACAAAGTCCCCATAACCACCTGACAAAAGAGCGTATTCTGGATTCCGGTCGAGACCTTACGCTTAAGTGGGTAAAAATTCAGCTTACCCATTATGTTGATGATCTCGAAAACAGGCTGTTTGCACTAGCAGAACGGGCTGGAAATAACGACACGCAATCCCGCTATTTCCAAGCCAGGGATGAAATAAAACACCATCAACATATTCTCCAGCAATCATACCTGAAACACATTAACCAAGCTTTCGATAACTATCGCGCCAACCAGCCCACTACCACAAACTTTACCCTGGACCCCTTGCAACAGCTACATCAGTCTTATATCCCACAAACTGAAGAAGACCTCAGCTTAATCGACAATAACAAGCTGGAAGAAAAGCTAGCCATTGGGTCAATGAGCCGGAAGATCAGTGCTGAGCGCTCCGAACTCCTCTATGCACTTAATCAGCGCCTATCTGTATTACGTGGTGGCACGAAAATCAATGAACAGGATAATCCAGTCGCTCCCGGTGTTTTTGGTGAAGCTCTGCAAGTGGCTAGCGCCGACCTCACCCTCGACAGTCGAGCCAAATTAGTTATTTATAAAATCTTCGAGTCAGCCTTTATGGCCAAACTGTTCAAATTGTATGGACTACTGAACCATCACTGCGAAAGCAACGGGGTATTACCCAACCTGTCTTACCAAATCAAAAAAAACCTCTCGGAAAAACTTTCCGAATTGCTGCCGGAAGAATTACAAGCACAACTAAGCGAAGCCTCCATAGCCAATCAAGTACAACTATTCAATGCCATTCGACTGCTGCAATCCCGACTGCAACCCCAAACGGCGTTGCCAAGACCCGCTGGCGCCGTTGCCACGCCTGTGACACAAATTATTGCTGGTATTCAACCATTACAAAACCAAGCTGGTGCTTTGCTGAGCAGTCTGGACACACCACAGTCCATTGCCCGCAGTGACATTGCCAACTTATTGCAGCAAGCAGAACAGCAAGTACACAAGGCTGAAAACGTAGATGCTGACGTGGTGGAAATTGTCGGACTACTTTTTGAATATATGTTAAATGACCAGCAACTTCCGGACTCAATAAAAGCGCTGCTCAGTTATTTACATACACCCATTCTCAAAATTGCGTTATTGGATAAAGATTTTTTTAATCACCCTGCACACCCAGCAAGGCAATTGCTCAATAGTCTGGTTGCCTCCGGTGAACACTGGGGAGAACCCGCCAACAAATACAAAAGCGAAATATTTCTACAAATAAAAAATGTGGTACAGCGCTTACTGAAAGAATTTGATAGCGATATACGCTTATTTTCCGAGCTAGCCTTTGATTTCAACAACTACCTACGGCAACACTCACGCCGAATTCGCCTGACCGAAAAACGCTCCATGCAAGCAGTCAAAGGTCAGAATACACTGAAGGAAATTCGCCTGAAAGTCGATGGCTATCTAAAACAGAAGATCGGTCAGATACACCTGCCGACAACCATTCATACGCTATTATTCGAACCCTGGGCAAATTTTTTATCATTTCATTTGCTGCGTTTTGGCTCCCGCAGCGAACAGTGGAAGCAGGCTGCACAGGTGGTAGATGATATTCTCTGGTTCTGCCAACCTCACAATGTGGAAACCGACTCTCACGCCCGCCAACGCATTAAGGAATTGCAGCAAGCACTACCAGTAACATTGCAAGCAGGATTCGATACGGTCGGTTACGACAGCAATCAGGGAAAACGCCTGCTGGAAGCACTACAACAGCGACAAAAAACTGCTGCCAGCAGTGCGGCACCTTCATCAACCACGCTGCAACCCGTGAGCGCCAATATCGATGCAGTGGAGATTTCCAAACCGGCAACCGCGGCTACGAAAAACGACAAATTGTTAATGAAATTAAAACAATTGCAGCCCGGCACCTGGTTTGAGTTTAACGCCGACAGTAATAACCCACAGCGGGTCAAACTGGCCTGGTCTAACACCGACACTTTACACTTTATGTTCGTTAACCGAATAGGCCAACAGGTTGTGGTAAAATCCGGCGAGCAATTAGCCACTGATATGCGCAGTGGCGAAGTCAAAATAATCCCCACACCGGCACAAAGACCCTTCTTTGAAAAAGCAATGGAGCGAGTACTGGAACAAATGAAGCAACGAGAAAAAACTGATGTCGACTAACCAGTACTTATCTCAAAGGCTTGGAATGTTTACTGCGGCCCCATCGCGTTGTGAGAAATTCGAATTAATAGTCCACACTCAAACCTTGTAAAAAAACCAGGTAGCACTATGACAGAGAGAACAGAAAGAATAGAAAGAAAACACGAACGTAAAGAACTCAACCAACCGATTACCATTATCGATGTAATTAATGGTGGCGATTTCGGCGAACTAGTTAACGTTTCGGTTGAAGGAATGATGGTGATTACCGATAAAGAAATCCCCACCCATTCCATTTATCAACTATCACTGCAATTGCCGATAGAAATCAACGGCAGCAGCACAGTTGAGGTGGGAGCTGATAGCCTGTGGTGCCGCAAGGTAGAAAACTTCCACCGCTATTGGACAGGCTTTCATATTATCGATGTCTCTGATACCGCAATGGCACAATTGGAAGCGTTAATTGCTCATTACAGTAAATAGGGACGAGAAATGCTAAATCTCAATCGCTTTGGGTATAGAATAGCACTTACTTAAGGGCAGTGCTGTTAACGGCTTGCGACCGTAGTATCCCGCCGCCACCCTCGGTAGTCTAACTCCTCACTCGGTTGGAACCCCACGCCCTGGTGAGGGGTTAGACAACCGAGGGTGGCTAGACTGTGCGATATCCGAGTACCACTGGAGTAGCTGTTCGCAATGCAAGGCCCGCTAAAGGGCGTGGGGTTCCAACCGATAGTGGGCCTTGCATTGCGAACAGCGGGTTCAAAGCTCCTCGGTTATAGCTTTAAGTAAGTGCCATTCAGACCTGGCCTCTTATCCCAGCTATGCGTTCAACTGGTTCAATCGACTGTGTAGCTTGGCCATGTAAATAATTTTCTGTTGCCGATAAAAATCATCGTCTATGTGCACCGGATCTTCACTATTAAAATCTCCCCCCCAACGTAATCCTTCATCAGTACGAACTGATTCGATAAAATTACCAATCGGCTCTGGCAGGTTCTTGAGATTGCTGCGTGATAACTTTTTCGAATTGTACAATTTGCCGTCAAGGAGTAAGTTCATGTCAATCGCGTGCCCGATATGATGACAACTGTTGCTCGCTGGTGAAACAATTGCCCCTCTGACCTGATTATTTATGCTGCGCGTTGAGGATGTAGCCCAAATTTTTACATTAAAGTCCTTGGCATATTGACAGATTCGATTTAAAGAAAGGACGAAGTCACGATCTACTTTAACTGCCTCACCGACAAAATGCTCGTTTGAAAAGGTAACCAGGTCAAAGGCCTCAGAAGGCACTGAATTTTTGTCTATGGCAGTGAAATCAACGTCTTCTACTGCAGGCATTTTTTCGAGGTAAGATCCATGCACATAACCGATCTGTCCGGAGGTGGTTCTAATTCTAAAGAAAGAAACTTCTTCAAGTATTTCGACCTCTTCGTTGTGGCCCAGAACGTCAATTTTTTCCCCATTGGGTTTTTCTCTCAGGTTAAGTCCTGTACCCGACCTTACTCTACCTACGACCATTGATCTCACCCCCTTGGCTCCTGTTCATGAGGAAGTACGGTGCCAGTTCTACCAGTTCCAGCCTGATTGGATGCACGTATTTTTTGGATCTTTTCCAGACCTCGAGAACCAAAATAAAAGCCATAGATTACTAGCATGATTGTTTGGAAGAATGGAATCCAGGCTTGTAAGGTAGTCAGTTGTTCCCCGGTAAGTGTTTTGTTGAATATGGTGAAAAAAGCAAGTATGGCAACAACTACCGTCATAAAAATCAAAGCCATTGGCCGAATGTTTTTAGATAGCCATGAATCGCTCTTCATATCGAGTTTGAGCCTTTCAGTTAGCTCATTTTCCATCTTTTCTTCATGTTCGGCAGCTTGCTGATCGAGCGTTGTCATCAGCTCCTGCATTTTGACGTTGTAGGCTGCTTTTATCTTCGATTTTTGAATATCAGTGAGGGCAATTTCTTCGTCGCTTGTCACTAAGTCATCAATCACTTTCCCTACAGATGTAATTACGTTGACACCCGTCGAACTAAAAATCTTGCTTAACCAACCCATGACTTTTCTCCTTATATCTATGATTTGTTAATACCTCCATTTTAGAGGCAGCAAAAAGAGGGTATAAACAGGCGATTATTACCCATTAGCCTTTTGGTGGCACAACACCCAGCACAATATGTAGCCTTTAATGGCATTAAAGGCAGTGAATCTCGAAGCAAAATGATTTTTTGGGGTTTTTCTACAGTATCAACCTCAGAATAATAGGTGTTTATCTTTTGGTTAGGTCTTTATCAATATTATTCATTATAATAACACTTCTTCTGCTTTAGCAACCGGAAGGCTCAAGCATGCTGTACTATCGTTCTGCATTGAATTTCTACTGGTAACCCTTTGTTGGAAACACTGCTGGAAGCACTGGGACACACTCTCCACAATTGTTTAGTTTTTTGAAAGCCTATCTAACTTGCTAATAGAAAGTCCCAGCGACCGCCTAAATTTGCCTGGAACTTGTTTTTTATCGTAAGCCTCTTTGAGTATTCCAGCTGAATCATAGGATTTAAGCGCCACTAATGCTGACAGTGAATTTTCACGATAGCGCATATCCAGGCTTTTCATGCGCATGCCAATGAACGAGGAAATCACTGGGACACATACTCTTGATACATGTGCTGTCTGTGACATTAAACTCTGAAATATAGAGCCCCATACGCTCCTCTTCCCAGACTTCATCAAGCTTGATACAACCATCGACAGCCTGGTCGTAACCATCAGAGTAACTACCATTGACGATCCAAACATACATGGGCACACCATAGGAATCGGGCAGGTCCATGATCCTGACATCGACGTCGTCGCTCCAATTGGCACTCTCTCTAAGCGACGGCACCCTATCCTTTTGAAAACCAGTAAACTCATTACTGGTACCGGAACGAATATCCCCCGGCTGTACCAAAGGAGAACCAGGGTCAATAACATAACCATCATCATTAACATCGGTGCCATCCAGCTCTCCATCCAAGAGCATCCCGATATCACCGGAGGTATTTGCGCTGGTAAAATTGATAGTATCGGTGGCGCAGCCAACGTTTAAGAGCAGTACGCCCATCATGGCGCTGGAGAGAAGACTGTTCATATCCGTCCTTGGTTATATTCAAATTGGTTGATGGGGAATGCTTAATTGCTAAAAAGGGTAATCCGTGAATAAAATAAACGCCAATTAAAATTAGAAGTAAAAATTTACGTTCTTAGAACAAGTATCCTAGGTGGATAAGGCATCATGGAGTCACTGGGGCATATATGGACGCTACAATTTCAATGGTGAGCGCCATGAAATTCCGCAGTTTAAAGACGACTACTAAAAGGACATCGTTGACAGATGCTTGCGAGAAGAGTAGTGAGCGCCTGTCCCAGAGGAGCC
>JAZFYA010000034.1:0-3033 GCA_036443315.1 Pseudomonadales bacterium | reverse complement strand
CAAAAGGCTGCCCGAGAATAGCAAACTAGATTGAATCTGGCTATGATCATAACATTCAGGCAATATCACAATGGTAGTTAATTCACGAGTATAAATACGTTATGAATATTGACAGCAAATTAAGAAGCTATCACTACACAGCCATCATCAGTCTGGTATTTGCACTGGTAGGGTTCAGCTATAACGCCTGGCGACTAGCAGGCAATCTGCGGATAAAATTATCAGCTCGATTGACAGTGTGCGAAATAATATTCAAAAGGGATTGGCAACACTAAAGTAACAATCCCTACCAATTAAATATTATTGCTACGCTTCAAATCCGCCATACCTATGTCGACGTTGTCGATTCCACCTATATTCTCGCCCAAGAAAAGATCTGGGATTCAACACTTGATCAATTAATGAGCTAGTATAGCGCTACACTAGCAACTTAGATTGTTATGTAGATTAGATTTGAATCCGCGTTTTATAATGTTACAAAAATGAGGCGAATGTGAAACTTCGATAATCTTTTGCTTGTTAAAGTAATTTTTCTCTGCTAAACATATGCAAGACATGGAAAAACTACTGCAGATAACCTACCGATAAGTATGCATATTAGTTTTATAAGTCGTCCCTAACAGCATAGTTGAATTTTTCTAAAACAAGCATCACATTAAAATGGGCTATAAGCGCCAAAAGAGAACTATTAATGTCGCAGGACAGTGCAAAGAGAGAAGAAAATAACGCCTATCTCAAACACTTAACAGCTGTCAACAATTCAAACCCTGTTATTGTAACAGAAAACGTTCTGGATGAAGACGGCGCACTACTCCTAAAACAAGGCTCACGTATTAATGAGCAAGCAACGGAAAGACTTCTTAAGTTTAAACTATTAAAACCGATTGAAGAATCCATTGGTTTGGAGAATAGTCTCACTGGTGACCGCATTCACCAAGAAATGCTTTTGTCTTGTAACCAAAATCCCACCAGTAAAGCACTCTATGAATCTTGCCAATTCGATGATGTGCTGCAGAAAATGTGTCAATCTGTAGAGCAATACCCAATCCTTATTCAAAAGCTGACAGTTCATGCTTTACAGCGCCCAAAAGAATTTCATAAAGCGACCATGTGCGCCTGGATGTCAATACATATCGGGAATGCAATCGGTTTGACACAAGAACAACTTCTCTGCTTATTTCTCGCTGCACTTACCCATGATATAGGCATGTTACACATTGATCGTGCTATTACTGAAAAGCAAGGAGATTTAACGGCTGAAGAATGGCAATCCATGCAATGCCATGTCATCATTGGCGAAAAAATTATACGTGGTATAGGTCTACCTGCCAGTTGTAGTCGCGCTATCCTCGAGCATCATGAACGGTGTGATGGCAGTGGTTATCCAAAAAGTATCACACGCGAAGAACTGTCCATCGAAGGTCAAATTATTGCCATGTGCGATATGATCGTGGCTGTAATAAAAAATCGACTTTCCATTATGGGGAGTAGCGTTGTCGACCTCATACCAATCTTACAGGTCAATAGCGAAATTCACTTCTATCACACCTATGAAACAATTGTTCTCTGGCTTCGTACAGTTACCAAAAATAACATATCACCACAGTTAACAGAACAAGAAGCAAACGAGCGCATTAAACAAATTAAGGCACTCCGTCGAGAAGTCGTTGACAGACTTGACATTATCAATGAAGTGTTACGAAAAATCACAGCCGATAAAAAGAATAAAAAAATACAGGCCATTATAATTTCTATAGAGCAGCTAGATAGCGTACTAACTAGATCCGGCGTTCTATATTTCTATTATGTGCACTGGCTTGAGCACAGTATAAAAACTTCAGACACCTCCGCTTTCACAAAAATAGATTATTCACTGATCATATTAAATGAAACGAAATGGCGTTTGCGGCATATTGAACGGAACTTAAAGCTATTTCACGATCATGGCAACAATGCATCGATTAGTACCAAACAGGCTATTAATGATGGGTTAAAACAGCTAGCAAAGTATTGAAATATCCTGGTCGTGAATAATCGAATGAGTATAACATTTGTCATCGCCTAGCGATAATACCTAGGCACTGGCTCCGCCGCTACGCCTAGTTTTTTTGACAGCTTGGAATAATATGTCTAGCTCATTGCCAAGCCGTTATTTTTTGGGCACGATGGAATACAGCACTAATAAAACCAGCACCACAGATAACCAGAAAGTTCACCTTGAACTTAGAAAAATCAGTTGAATCTAGGATCTGCCCCGCAATGCGTTTTTCGCGGAGTGTTTTGGGCACTGCGGACGCCTAATACATTGACTTCTTTAGATAAAAAGGAAGTTAGGAAAATATTCTAAAAAATTACCGTGATAGAACTATTTCCACCAACTACCACACAAAATGATTAAGCTGTTAAAAATATCATAACGTTATGAGTTTTATCACGGGCCAATCAACAACAAAGTATTACAGTGCAAAGAGACAAACCTGGAAACAAGCGACTCAATAACACCATAAATCAGGCATCAAAAGATCGAACTGCCCACTTACCTTTGTCATTAGTGGCTGATTGGGTAACCTCAGGTTATAAGTCAGTACATCACATACGGGTAAATACGTATGTAAAAAACTAATCCAACTACTAGGGTAAAAGTATATAGGCAGATCCTGCAGGATTACCTGTTTTTTTAATCTATACTGTTCCGGGCAATTTTGTTCAGAAAACGGATGTAAATGAGCGAATAGCATTACCAACTAGCGCTCTATCTTAGGTATAGTTATAGGGCTTAAATGTGCTAGCTGTCCTCAAGCCATACAATATCAGCTCCTCTAAAATCCAGCTAGTGTGGACCACAATCCTCTGCTTATTGATCTTCCCCTTTTATGCCTTCGCGGTGGATATCAACAATGAGAATGTCAATTACTCGCTAACACCTACTATGTCGTGGTATGAAGACCGTAACTACTCGATAACCATCGAAAAGCTTATTCATAACAGCCAATCCCAGTCATTTAATCCACATCGAAAAACAAACTTTAATAT
>JAZFYA010000033.1:0-5826 GCA_036443315.1 Pseudomonadales bacterium | reverse complement strand
AATTTAGGTGTTATAGGCCGCTCCTGCACATCCATGCGCCTGCGGCATTAGTGCATCCATGCACGTCACACCCCCTTTTTGCCCATGGCTGCGTTGTTTGAACTTGACAGTTTGAACTTGAAATATTAACAGTTTCCTGCGTTCAAGCGCCTTGCCATGAACAACTTGCCATAGATAAATAAGGGACGCACTCTAAAACCTAAATTTCAATCGCTTTGGGTATAGTGCAAAGCTTTAGCTTCTACACAGTGATGTGTAGAAGCTAAAGCCAGATTTTAGTCTCAACGTTTAATCATTCTTGTCAGGACTTTTAGCTCCAAAAACAACCTATGGTTTGTCAGTCCTTAGTCGTTGAGTGCTTTTGCACAGATTAAGCAAGGCGTTCCAGGCGTGGATCATTAGGCGCCCGTTTTGGTTTTGGCTTTACTCTATTTGGATCAGGCTTTGTTGCTGCAGCGGTGGATTCCTTAGGTAAGATATCGATAAGCGTGGTTGCAATGTCGAAATCTCCTACCACTTTTGGTGCCGTTCTTGGGTCGTTAGCTGCGCGGACTACAGGGCGTTGTTTGCCAGCTGTTGTAACGACTTCCTTTGCATTTTCTTTTTGGGTGCTTGATGCATCAGTGGGTTCCACATCGGTTTGAGCTGGTTGTGTAATGTCCGTAGCGTCCTTGGCTGAATCAGTCTCGGAGGCTATAGAGTCGGTGACTACTGTGCCGGTAGTGAGTTCTGTGTTCACTGCTTCAGCTGCTACAGTTTCTATGACTTTCTCGACACTTGGCTCTTCAACGGGAACGTCTATAACGGTGGTTATCCCGACGATATTATCGGCCAGGGTTTTCTCGACAACAGTTTGTTCAGCTATAACGTCCTCAACGACTGCCGGCTTTTTGGTATGGGTCTCTTTAGTCTCTACCGCAACATCTTTCATGTTATCTGTTGGCTTGCGTTGTTGCATAAAAGTTGTTTCGTTAGGCGCTTGCCTGGACTCTATTGATTCGTTGTTCTCCGCGTCACTGCGTGGTCCTCGGCTGCGACGACGCTGGGAAGAAGCGCGGGGTTTGCGATTAGCTGGTCTGCGTTGAGGCTTACCTTCATTGCTATCCTTAACCTCTACAGATTCAACTGTCTCCTGTTCTTCTGGTTTGCGTTGCTGGTCAACATTGAGATGTTGAGAACGATTACGGTCCGGGCGATCACTTCGCTGATCGTTGCGACGGTTACGATTTCTGTTTCTATTGCGGTTGTGGTTTTGTTGGTCGCCACGTCCCTGACCTTGCGAGTGGCGATTAGGGGTTTTTCGCTGATTATCCTGCTGATGTTGTTTTTTCTCTTCTTTTGCTTCTTCCGTGTTACCGGCAAAGAAACCAATCACTTTGGCTATCAAGCCGGAGCTTTTCTCCTTGTTAGCAGGTTCTTCCAGGGTGCTAACTGAGGCAGCGGGAACGAGTGTCTGTGGTGTGACACTTTTTACTGCTGCCTGTTGAATCGGTGCCGGTTGAACGCTTGGCTTTGGAATGGCTTCTGGCTGCTCGGCTTGAATGTTGTAGCTCAGCTCAGCATGCTGGCCAAGTTCATCGTCACGCAAACGTTGTACTTCAAAGTGTGGCGTATCTAGCTGTGGAACGGGAACAATAACCACTCGCACTTTGCTGCGTTGCTCGATGTCATGAACCAGTACACGTTTTTCGTTAAGCAGGTAGGAGGCTACACTCACAGGGACTAGTACGCGAATTTCGGCACTACGTTCTTTGCTGGCCGCTTCTTCCACTAAACGAAGAATTGAAAGTGATAGGGAGTTGGTATCGCGAATAGTGCCTTGGCCGGTACAGCGTGGACAAACCTTGGCACTGGTTTCACCCAATGATGGACGTAACCGCTGACGGGACATCTCCAGCAAACCAAAGCGAGAAATCCGACCCACCTGAACACGGGCACGGTCAATATTTAAGGCATCGCGTATGCGGTTTTCTACTGCGCGTTGATTTTTTACCGGGTTCATATCGATAAAATCAATAACTACCAGGCCGCCCATATCCCGTAAGCGCAATTGGCGAGCAATCTCATCCGCCGCTTCCAGGTTGGTTTGCAGGGCGGTTTCCTCAATATTGCGACCCTTGGTAGCACGAGCGGAGTTGATATCAATAGAGACCAATGCCTCAGTTGGATCGATAACGATCGAACCGCCGGAAGGTAGTTGCACTTCACGCTGGAAGGCAGTTTCTATTTGGCTCTCTATTTGATAGCGATTAAATAGAGGTACAGGATCCTGATACAGACGAATGCGATTTTTGAAATGTGGCATAACCTGAGTAACAAAATTAATTGCTTCGTCATACGCGTCTTCGGTATCAATCAGTACCTGGTCGATATCTTCCCGTAGGTAGTCGCGAATAGCGCGGATAATCACGTTGCTTTCTTGTAGCAGCAACAGGGGGGCTCGATTTTCGTTACTGGCTTTGTTAATTGCTTCCCAGAGCTGCGTCAGATAGTCCAAATCCCACTGCAATTCTTCACCTGTGCGACCGACACCAGCGGTGCGCACAATCGCGCCCATACCATTGGGAATAGTGATGGAGCTTAGTGCATCCCGTAATTCCGCGCGCTCTGCGCCTTCGATACGACGGGAAATACCACCGGCACGGGGATTGTTCGGCATCAATACCAAGTATCGTCCGGCCAGACTAACAAAGGTGGTCAGTGCAGCGCCTTTATTACCGCGCTCTTCTTTATCCACCTGCACAATGACTTGGCTGCCTTCTTTCAGTACGTCCTTGATCTTGAAGCGGCCACTTATTTCGGAGGGCTGGCGATAAAAGTACTCTCGTGAAATTTCTTTTAAAGGAAGGAAACCGTGACGTTCTGAACCAAAATCAACGAAGGCAGCTTCGAGACTGGGCTCAACTCGGGTGATAGTGCCTTTGTAGACATTGGCTTTTTTCTGAACGCGCATGCGATTTTCAATATCGAGATCATATAGATGTTGACCTTCGACGAGACCAACACGCAACTCTTCTGGCTGAGTTGCATTAATAAGCATTCTTTTCATGTTGTTTACAATCCTGTTATGCAACGTTTAGCTGCAATCAAAAAGCCAGATGATTTGCGCAACACTGTGAATACAGGATTTAGAAACAGGCGTCGTAATTTGCTAATGTGTGTCGGGTTCCATTGTTGGAAACATTAGACCAACCAAACACTGATAGGATGATGTAGACACAAAGCCGATAAAATTATCATCCTATTTTAACAGTCTTATTTTTCAATAAGACCGTTATATTTATGCTGCCAACCTGTTAGCAATTACTATAACAGGTCACAATTGGCAGGAATAAATTTAGCAAATTGTACTAGTGAAGAATATATGGTTTGGTACAGCGTATATACAAAGTTTTGCTTAACCGTTTTACCACTTGCCTCTGTTACTTTAAGATGTCTTACATTGTACATTGTGTAAAATAACTTAACGTTAAATGGGCGCGCTTCACCTGCGTCTCAATTATAAATTCTGTTTCAACGATGCTTGCGACAATTCGTCGGCATTGTTAATTAATTTCACTTACTTGGTCTGTCATTCCGGTAGATAAACGTCTGGAAAGTACAGCTCGAGTCAGTGTAGTTTAAGTTTTTACGCTGCTTGCTAGTGGTTCATCACTTTATTGCAAGCAGAGCTGTTAATATTCGGCTAATGGTATTTCCAGGCAACTCGAATTTGTTATGGGTGTAATCATAACGGCCTGCCATGTAGGTCTAATGAGGCGGAAGCTAGCCATAGCCAAATACGGCCGAACTATAGCAGTATTATCTAATTGCATCAAGCACTTAGCTTGGATATTTAATGAGCGATAACAAAAGCCAGCCTGGCGCTGGAGTAGTACATATTAAAGTGACTGATGCCCATGCCGGGCAACGCATCGACAACTTTCTTCTTCGACAACTTAAAGGTGTACCCAAATCAAGGGTTTACAGGATATTGCGAAAGGGAGAGGTGCGGGTGAATAAAGGGAGGATTAAACCCGAGTATCGCCTGTGTGAGGGGGATATGGTGAGAATTCCACCTGTCAGAATGGCTGAGCGCAAGCTGCAACAGGCCGTTTCCTATAGCTTGAATGCGTTGCTCAACCAGTCAATCTTGTTTGAAGACGATCGCTTATTGATTGTTAATAAACCTTCGGGATTGGCTGTCCACGGTGGGAGTGGGATTAGCCAGGGCCTAATCGAAGCCTTGCGGCTGATGCGCCCCGACGTTCGATATCTGGAACTGGTGCATAGGCTGGATCGTGATACCTCTGGGTGTGTAATGATTGCTAAAAAACGCAGTATGTTGCGCTACCTGCACGAACAATTACGTAACGGTACCATCGATAAACGTTATCTGGCCCTGGTGACAGGGCGCTGGTCTAATCGGCGTAAAGTAGTGTCTGCCCCGTTGCTCAAGAATACCCTGCGTTCCGGTGAGAGGATGGTCAATGTATCACCAGCGGGGAAAAAGTCTACCACTGAGTTTACTGTTGTTGAGCGTTATAAAGGTGCAACGTTGGTAGAGGCCAAACCGATAACGGGCAGAACTCATCAAATTCGCGTCCACGCGCTGCATGTGGGTCATCCTCTATTGGGAGATGATAAGTATGGTGATGATGAGGCCTATAAACAGTTTAAAGGCCAAGGTCTAAGGCGCCTATTTCTGCATGCGGTCAGTTTGTATGTGCCAATGCCTGAAGGTGGGCACAATCTGCAAGTCACAGCACCACTGAGTGATGACCTACAACAACTCCTTAATACAATTAAAAGCGAGTAACGATAATCGATGTTGTTTATTTTTGACTGGGATGGAACGTTGCTTGACTCTACTGCCAAAATCGTTCGCGCTATGCAATCGGCTATTGCGAAACACAATATGCCTGCACGCTCTGATGAAGAAGCCAAGGGTATTATCGGCTTGGGTTTACCTGAGGCTGTTATGCAGTTATACCCTGGTATATCTGCTCAGATGTTAATTAAGCTGCGAGATAGTTACGCACAGTTTTTTATCGATGCTGATCAAACGCCTTGCAATTTTTACCCACATGTTCAAAACGTATTGGCTGAGTTGCGTGCGCAGGGGCATTTATTAGCGGTGGCTACAGGTAAAAGCCGCCGTGGTTTAAATCGTGTGTTTAACAATCTCAATAGGCAAGATTTTTTTGATGCCAGTCGCTGCGCGGACGAAACCGCCTCAAAGCCCAATCCACTCATGCTTAATCAATTATTAGATGAGCTCGACTGCGACGTGTCACAGGCAGTCATGGTCGGTGATACAGCGTTCGATTTGGAAATGGCGAGTAATGCTGGGATGAAAAGTATTGCTGTCAGTTACGGTGCCCATAGTGAAGAACGGCTACTGAAACATAAACCGGTGCTTTATATGGATAGCTTTAATGAGTTATTGAGCTGGGAGCGAGGGTGTTGATGATTTCGAGTGGATACCCTGGGCCGACAGGGAAGGGGTCTTAAGCCAAATTTACTATCTCATTAAATCGATGTCTAAAAATGATGTTAGACCAGAATAGTACTTACTTAAGGCTATAACCGAGGCGCTTTGAACCCGCTGTTCGCAATGCAAGGCCCACTATCGCCCATTATCGGTTGAAACCCCACGCCCTTTAGCGGGCCTTGCATTGCGAACAGCTACTCCGGTGATACCTGGATACTGCACAGTTTAGCCACCCTCGGTAGTCTAACCCCTCACCAGGGCGTGGGGTTCCAACCGAGTGAGGGGTTAGACTACCGAGGGTGGCGGCGGGATACTACGGTCGCAAGCCGTTAACAGCGCTGCCCTTAAGTAAG
>JAZFYA010000032.1:0-6686 GCA_036443315.1 Pseudomonadales bacterium | reverse complement strand
AGGCGACCTTATACTAGCTGAAGTTTTACAAGGCTTTCGTAATGACAGGGCATATAGACAAGCAAAAGAATTGCTCATACCGCTACCCATATATCAATTAATGACACCTGAATTAGCATTAACAAGTGCCGAAAATTACAGGAGTCTACGTAAAAAGGGTGTCACAGTAAGAAAATCAGTGGATGTTTGGATAGCAACTTTCTGCATTGAAAATAGAATCTCACTCCTTTTCAGCGATAAAGATTACCTACCCTTTGTCAAACATTTAGGGCTTCAGTCGCCGATGCTGGCGAACACATAACGCTTAGCTCACCCAAGTCCAATGTAGCATATTGTTGAACGGAGCCGCTACGCGGCAAAGTTGTAATTCCTCTTAAAATTAAGTATTCCCTCTCTCGCGCCCAATAAAGGGCTACTAACGAGAGGGTTTATCGATGAACGACACACAGCTCGTTCAACAACAGGATAAGTCGCGGCAAGCGCGACTTATCCTTATTCGTTATATCTCTTGTTATTCTATCGGTGTGTCTTGCCGATTTCCCCACTCAGACCAGGAGCCGTGGTAGCCCTTGATATTGGGATAGCCTAAAATTTTCATCACCAAATAACTTAGGCCGGAACGATGATGAGTGTGGCAATATGTAACAATGTGTTGGGTTTTTTTTAACCCTACAGCATTTAACCGCTGTTGCAACTGTTGCAAATCAACCAGGCGCATATTGCGGTCGCGATCGATTAGTTCCAGCCAGTCGATATTCACGGCGCCGGGAATATGACCGCCACGTTTTGCCACTACTTTGCTGCCATCGTATTCGGCGGCGGAGCGGGCATCCCAAATGCCAACATTGTCATTGCCCAAATGGGCTACGATGTCATCGATCTCGGCAATGGGCCCGTTATCAATGCAGACACTAAAATGAGTTGGGCTACCCTGAGTGGGGGCGGTTTCTGCCCGGTGGCCTGCGTTAAGCCAGGCATGCAAGCCGCCATTGAGGTAGGAGTAGTTGTGATGGCCCAGTACGTCCAGCGTCCAAATCAGCCGTCCGGCCCACCCTCCCCCTTCGTCGTCATAGGCAATCACATGTTGCTCGGCACTTAAGCCGACGCTGGAGAACAGCGCTGTCAGTTGTGCAACGCTGGGCAATTTTCCGGGTGCAGGTGGGGTGCCACATTGTAAAGCCTTCGGTTCAATATGAATGGCACCAGGGATATGATGCTGGTTGTAATGGGTGGTGTTACTGGTATCGAGGATAAGCAGGTTGGTCTGTTCAGAGTCGATCAAAGCAGCTAATTGATCGGCTTCCATTAAAAGCGGTAATGCTGATGTCGTCATAGGATTGTGGTTCGAGTGAATGGCTAGCGCGGGATTGTAAATATACCCAAAGCGATTGAAATTTAGGTTTTAGAGTGCGTCCCTTTTTGTTCATGGCAAGGCGTTTGAACGCAGGAATATGTCAATATTTCAAGTTCAAACAACATAGACGTGGGCAAAAAGGGGCGTGCTATAACACCTAAATTTCAATCGCTTTGGGTATAAGTGTACTACAGATTAGGCCGATGCTTAACGGTCGGATAGCTGTTGTAGACAATGACTGACTGCGCTGCACATTTGTTTGAACAGAAAATAGTGCTGATCACTGAGTGCTCGGTTGCTGATGCCCTTATCGGCATATATCAGCGCCAGCGGTTTTTTATGGGCAAAGACCGACATCATAAAGAACTGGTCGGCGCCACAAGCTCGTTTAAAATTGCCGGGGAGTAGCGGCCAGATCTGGGTGTAATTACTCGGTTGTAGTCGCACACTTAACGGTTTTTGCAACAGTTTGTTAAACAGATCGCCACGCTGCAAACGGTGACGAAAGTTTTTTAGCGCCGGGCTATCTTCACTGCCGCTGCTGTAATAAGTGCGAAGTTCTTTGCTTTGCCGATTTAATAAACTGGCGCTGGCACGCTCAAAATTGACACTCTGGCATAAAGTGCTGACTGCAAGGTTCATAATCTCGTGCAGGTTATTAAAGGATTCGGGCTGTTGTTGTAGTCGTTCAATAACGGTGACGAAATCGGCTGGAGCGTTGTCGAGTAGTGCATGGGTTATTTTTTCAGCTTGCGTTGCGATGCGTGGAACTGCCTCTTTAGGGCTAGTCCTAGTAACAACGGTTGCTGTGGATGACAGGAGGGGCGTGGTGGCTGCAGGGTCTATTTTTAAGGCATTGGTTTCTAAGGCATTAGTTCCTAAGGTATTGGTTTTGCGATAAAAGCTAAACAGTTGTTGGGCTGGGTTTAAAGTCCCCTCAATGCGGTAGCGACGCGTCGCGTCGATGGCGAGTTGATGGGTGAGTGCAATGGTTGCATCAAGCGGTTTATGCAGTGCCGTTGCTAACAGGTGTTGCAGTCGTAGGGTGCGATGCGAATACCAGTCCCATTCCGTTTCGTCCGCCAGGCGGTTGGCCAGTGCAATGGCAAAAGCGGGAGCGCTGGCGATTCTTTGTAGTGACGGGGTTTCTTCCAGGGCGATATGGGACTGCTCTGGAATAACACGGCTTAACACAATCCATTGGCGGGCATTGCCGCGACCAGACGGTTGCCAACTCTGTTGGGTGAAGTGGGGCAAGTGCCAGTGGTGGCTAAGCGTTGCGCATAATACTTGCAAATTAGTGCCGAAAACCTGTCGTTCTGTGCTGGCGTGGGCAGCGCCGCCGCTGTTAGCGCGACACTGTTGCAGCTGGTGCATTTGGCTCCCTGCGTGATACCACAGCGCCCAGAGTGGTGCGCGATGAAACAAGGCGGCCCAAAATATTTCATCCTGTGGCCAATAGGGGTTCTGTTTTGCCCAGGCTACTGCTTGATGGGCCGCATGGTGACTGATGGTTAATTGTTGCTGGTATTCGCGTAAATAGGGAAAGTTCTCTTTATCGTATTGCGGTGCCCGCCGAATCAGGGTTGCCACTCGAGGGAAGCCTAGCAGGCTTAGGGTGTGAGATAGCGAATGGGTTTCGTTGCCGGACTGGGTCAGCGATGTATTAGCCTCGTGCATCAGCAACAAGCTAAGTGCGGGATCATCCTGCAGAATCTGTGCAACGTTGTTAGCATTGCCGCTACTGGAATTGAGTTTTTGCAGGGCTGCTGCTGTGACGTGTGGATCGACTGGCAACACTAACTGGCGCAGCGCATTCTGCCAGCCGTTTAAGCTGTTGGGGATTCTCTTGGTGGGGGCTTCGGCCATTTAAGCTAACAATATAAGTGGAACACGAGTTTGTGGAACAATAGGGGTAATACGCGCTTAAACGTTGTTCCTAAATTCAAAACTTTACAACATCTCCAGCGAGTTGGCGATAGCTTCAAAACTGGCCAAGCGCCGCTCGCTGATCTCACCGCGCCCGAGTGCCGCCAGTAGTGCGCAGCCTGGTTCACTGTGATGCCGACAATCGCGAAACTTGCAGTGGCCAAGAAAAGGCCGACATTCCACAAAGCCATCTAATACTTGATCCCGTTCCATATGCCAGAGACCAAATTCGCGAATACCGGGTGAGTCCACCAAATCACCGCCGTTGGGAAAGTGGAATAGTTTGGCCGTGGTCGTGGTATGGGTGCCCTTGGCTTGCCCCTTGGACAATGCGCCAACTTTAATATTAATGCCGGGTAGCAAAACATTCATTAAAGAAGATTTACCGACACCAGACTGGCCAACAAAAACGCTGGTGCGATCTTTGAGTACTGACTTCAGTTCGTTTAAACCAGCCATAGTATGAGTGGATACTTCCAAAACACGGTAGCCAATACCGGGATAGACCGACAGCAAGGCTTCGAGCTGGGAGCGGGTTTGTGGGTCAAGCAAGTCGACTTTGTTTAATAAAATCAACGGCTCAATTGACACCGACTCCGCCGCCACCAGGTAGCGATCAATTAAATTAGCGTGGGGCTCGGGGAGGGGGGCGATAACAATCACGATGTAATCAATATTGGCGGCAATGGGCCGCAGCTGGCCGTGGTTATCCGGCCGGGAGAGCACTGAATGGCGCAGCAGGTTGGCGACCACCACACCGGTAGGTTTGCCCTGCCGCCAAATCACCTGATCACCGGTTACTAATGCATCGAGATTGGCCCGCAGATGGCAGCGTATAATGCTGCCTGCATCGTCCCCCTGTTGGCATTCCACATCCACCTGGCTGCCATAATGGGCGATAACCAGACCCTGCTGCTCATCGCCCAGTTGCCCTTCGCTGAGTTGCTGATCGATGCAGTCGGTGCGTTTGCTAGCCCGCTCTGCCCGCTGTTGCTGAATTTTTTTTATTCGCCAGGCTTGTCGCCGGGTTAGCCTGCGTTTTGACATACGGTAATAATTTTAATGATAAGGGCTTCTATTATTAAGAGATCACAACGATTTTGCTACACTTAGTGTTTAAATCGGACCTTAATTTGCTCCTCTATCCTTATTTATCCATCTTCACTGGAATTATGCATGTCAGACGCTATCGACAACAAGGATTTACACCTGATTTGGATTGATCTTGAGATGACCGGTCTTGAACCTGAAGTCGATCATATTATCGAAATCGCGACCATCGTTACCGATGCCAGTCTCAATACTATTGCTGAGGGCCCAGTACTGGCCATTCATCAACCTGATGACGTGCTCAATGCTATGGATGAGTGGAACACCACCCACCACGGCAGCTCTGGCTTAACTGAAAGGGTAAGAAACAGTACGGTCAGTGCTCGCGATGCAGAATTGCAAACCCTGGCGTTTCTACGTCAGCATGTCCCGGAAGGTGTTTCACCGATCTGCGGCAACAGTATTGGTCAGGACCGCCGTTTTTTAGTTAAAGAAATGCAAGAGCTGGAGACTTACTTTCACTACCGCAATCTTGATGTCAGTACCTTGAAAGAATTAATGCGCCGCTGGCGGCCCGATTTAATGGGGGGATTTACCAAGCAGAGTGCGCATCTGGCGTTGGATGATATCAGGGAGTCGATTGAGGAGTTGAGGTATTATCAGCAGGTCTTTTTGAAATCTGACGCTGAGAATCTATAGCCTATTGGAAAACTGGTGGATAATCGGCAATTCACTATCGGCGGCTTTTGCCAATTCCCAGCTTTTTTCTTTAACCCCTTCGACCACCAAACGAATGACTGCTTTGTCTAGGTTTAATGTTACTGTCGTAACCAATAACGTCGCCCTCTAGCAAAATATTTGTCTGCATTAAGGGCGAGCTTGATTGTGTAAGTGATAGTTGCAATGGCTAAGTGTTTTAGCGAGGGGGTGTTTAGCAGGGCTAGCTTCTTTGCGTGGTGGTTAGGAGGGTATAGAGTGGCTGCTAGCATGCTGCATTAATGCCCAAGCCACATGTTCCCGGACTAATGCTGATGGATCATTCTTTCTTGTATGCAACGCTGCAATCGTTGCTGCACTGGTTGGGGCATTTCCCAGGGCGACCGCAATATTCCTTAGCCAGCACTCATGGCCAATGCGCCGAATGGCTGAACCTTCCGTACGGCGTAAAAATGCTGCTTCACTCCAGTTAAATAAATCAATCAGCTCTGCCGACTGCAAATTATTGCGAGGTAGGAAAGCATCTTCTTGGGTTGGTGCAGAAAATTTATTCCATGGACAGACCAGTTGGCAGTCGTCGCAGCCGTAAATACGGTTGCCCATTAAGGGGCGCAATGGTTCAGGAATGTTGCCGCGCAGTTCAATGGTTAAATAGGAAATGCAGCGGCGGGCATCGACTTGGTGGGGGGCGACAATGGCACCCGTGGGGCAGTCTTGCAGACAGGTTGTGCAGCTGCCGCAGTGCATGGTTTGTTGTGGAGGATCGGGTGGTAGGGGTAGGTCAGTGTAAATTTCGCCAAGAAAAAACCAGGAACCCGCCTGCGGATTGATCAGCATCGTGTTTTTGCCAATCCAGCCGAGGCCGGCTTTTTCTGCCAGGCCTCTTTCTAATACCGGCGCACTGTCAACAAAGGCGCGGTAACGATGGGGGCCTGCAACGCTAGCAATTTTTTGTGCGAGAGCAGCGAGGCGCTTGCGCATTAGTTGGTGATAGTCGCGGCCCAAAGCGTAGCGGGACACATAGGCTTTGTTTTTGTTATCCAACACGTCCTGCATACTATGTGTGTCAGGCATATAATCCATGCGTGCACTGAGTACGCGAATAGTTCCCGGAAACAATTGTTCTGGCCGCGAGCGCTTGTCGCCGTGGCTTTGCATATAGTGCATTTCGCCGTGGAAGTTTCGTGCCAGCCAGTGTTGCAGATGCTGTTGGTGTTGGCTCAGGTCGATATCGCTGATACCAATTTGTTGAAAACCCAGCTCTTGAGCCCACAGGCGAATATCTTCCACTAGTCTGGATAGGTCGAGGGTATCGATATCAACGGGGCGGGTCATTGTTGTAATAGGTCATTGTTGTAGCAGGTTATTGTCGTGGCTGGCCATCGTAGTTACTTGTCGCATCATCTATAATTGAACAAAGCTATTCTGACAGATCACTGTTATAAAGGGTAACTGCGAATGGCACTTACTTAAGGGCAGTGCGGTTAATGGCTTGCGACTGTAGTATCGCGCCGCCACCCTCGGTAGTCTAACCCCTCACTCGGTTGGAACCCCACGCCCTGGTGAGGGGTTAGACTACCGAGGGTGGCTAGACTGTGCAGTATCCGTGTATCACTGGAGTAGCTGTTCTACGCTG
>JAZFYA010000031.1:0-2991 GCA_036443315.1 Pseudomonadales bacterium | reverse complement strand
TAATCTGCAAGGTTCGGCGCATTTCACCATCGAACTTTTTGATCAAGATGGAAGAGCTATTCTTGACAGCTTCTCTAGTTAAATGCCATGCCTGGCACACACATCATACACAGCAATTGAATGTGAAATTCAATCGGCCTTCTGCCCAACCACACCGATCAAAAGGTCTTAACTAAGTGGGTATAGCTTAGGTAGCCAACGCTCAACTGCATCTAAGGGAAAACCTAGCCGTACAGGGCCACGTTCGGTAGCCGATACAAGATAGCCTTTTTCAAGCAGCTTTGAAAGCACTTCACGGGCTTGGCGTTCTTGATAACGCGTTATTTCCTCCGCTTTTCCGCGTTTGAATTCACCAACGTAAAGCGCTTCTCGTAACAAGGCAAAAGACCCTTTGGGTAAACGCTTTATGGCTATTTCTTCTTTGATATGAATTTCCATGCGATTAATAAGTTCGTCAATATTAAGCACACTAGCCATAAAATCTATTTGATCGATACACGTTACCAGGAAAAACTGACAAAAGTTTACTAGTTCTGCATGGCTAAGGTTTCCTCTACCATCCAGGTCTCCTTTCCTAGCGGTATCCGCTGCCATAAGAACTTTTTTGTAAGTGCTAACATTTCTTGCCAAGCCCCTTGAGGCTGACCATAGACTACTGCCTATTCCAGTATGTAAAAAATAGGCGTGTGAGTACAAACGGGCAACACGTCCATTTCCATCTAGAAAAGGATGAATCCACGCTAAGCGATGATGAGAGGCGGCGATTGCAATAACTTGCTGAACTTGTGACAACCTTTTAGGCGAGTAAGCCTCTTCAAAACGAGTCAGAAAGCGATCTAAATTTTTTGCCCGGGGTGGAATGTGGCGACCAACGCTAACTTCTGTCCTTCTTATTTCTCCAGGCTTAACTTTAAGATTTTTTCCTGTATCTGGATTTTTAACCCAAAGCAGTTGCTCTGGAAGGCGAGAGCAAAACTCATCATGCACCCATAAAAGGAATTCTTTTGCAGAGGCTATTTGCGGTGCATCGCCCCTATCAATCATTTGCTGAACTTCAATATGGGCTTTAGCTTCTAACTGCAGGTCTCTCTTTTTCGGGTCATTTGAAAAATCATCTGTCAGTGCTTTGTCGATTTCTCTAGGATGCGTATCATGACCTTCAATCAAATTGCTGTAATAACAATTCATAGATCTGACCAGATCACCAATAGACTGCCTGACAGTGACGTGAAGGGTGCCTGCGAGCATACTACCTTTCTTCGCTAGCTCCATTGCCAAATCTTCCAAATCTTTATGCCCAGTAGCAGGGAGTAAAGGTTCCATTAAAGCAATATCTTCTTCTGACATCTTTTTCCGCCATAAATGCCGGTATTTTTTCCGGTTTATTATATTTAATAAAATGTAATATATCAGCAAGTTACACATTTAACAAGAAAAGATAATGCTATTAAAATGCCGGTAATATTTCAGCTATGAATTAAGAATCGATGGGGATTAGTGTTATTTACCAAACTCCTATCGTACAAACAGCCCCTTTTCAACTTCTTTATTAGCGTAAAATCATCCCCCTCTTATAACGGTAATTGGGTAATACAAATTTCTCTATGAAAATTTTATAGCCTATTGTGCTAGAGGCAAAGCTTCCAGGCCTCTCTCATGCCTCACGCTTTGTCCACACAGAGTCCGGCCACTGGAACAAGAAGGGTACTTCATGGAGCAAAGCCATAAGCTTCCGCAGACATCTCCCCCATAGGCCCTTAAAAATCTGGCGAAGTCCTCTTGTGAACACTATCAAATGCTCTGTCAAAAAAGTTTCGTGTAAACGCCAACACCAGCAAATACCGTCCAATTCAAATGATTCCCATCGACCGCTTTAATCTTGATCTGAGTCGCATTAAATTTCTCACCGACAACCAGTACTCTGAGGAGATAAATCATGATTAAAACAACCTTTGGTATCACTCAAGAGCCTTTCAATAGAACCGAATTCCAACTATTACCACAGCAACAGCGAATCTTTGATATCATCAAAATTCATTCTCAGCATGGTGGCTTTTCCGTGATCATTGGCAATCCCGGTGTAGGAAAATCCGTCTTGAGAGAGTCACTTGAAAATCCGGGGAAAGAAAAAGATACCGTTGTCGCTTCTTTTTCCAGAACCATGCACTACTTACTTGAATATTCTCAAGCAATTAGCTGAATCACTCAAAATTGATGCCGCCATAAGGGACTTGGAAAAACAACTCATTCAAGCCGCTTACAGTGCGATTGGAAACCGCTCAACCCTCTACACTTTAATTGATGAAGCACATCTGTTAGACATGACAGCTTTAAGAAAACTCAGGCTCTTGTTTGGCCAGTTTCCTAAGAAACATAATCTTGTGCTATGCGGCCAACGCGATCTACTTTATTACCTTTCGATGAAAATTAATGAAGATATCAAAAGCAGAATGACCTATTCTGAAAACATTTTGCCGTTGAATCAGTGTGATCTTGAACAAACCATCATAAAGGAATTAGAGACCGTTGGGCTGGGCCTTAACACCTTCGACACGGCATCGACTGAGCTTATTTTAAGGTCTGCCCAAGGCAATCTCCGACTTTGCCGTAATTTGTGTTATGGCAGCCTTGTAGAAGCTTGCAGGGATCAGAAACGTATCGTCTCTATTCGACATGTCAATAATATTCTTATTCAACCTCACTGGCGATCCCATGATGAGCTTATCAAACAACAAAGCGAGTGAATATTCTTTAGTGATATCAAACTATTTATCCAATTAAAAAAAATTGAAAGGAAGAAAAAATTATGCTAAAAACAATCCCTGTTAAATGCTACTTCGAAGCTGGCGATGCACATGTCATTATTTCATTAAAAATAGAAACCACGTCCTTAGGACGTGGATAGGTCCGAGGCTCTTGCCTTAAGGACCTACTCATGCATCCTAACTGATGTTGTTGCCACAACAGAGTTAGGAGAGAAACGCATGAGCA
>JAZFYA010000030.1:0-8341 GCA_036443315.1 Pseudomonadales bacterium | reverse complement strand
GTTTGAACTTGACAGTTTGAACTTGACAGTTTGAACTTGAAATATTGACAGTTTCCTGCGTTCAAACGCCTTGCCATGAACAACTTGCCATAGACAACTTTCCATAGATAACTTTCCATAGATAACTTTCCATAGATAACTTTCCATAGATAACTTTCCATAGATAACTTTCCATAGATAAATAGGGACGCACTCTAAAACCTATATTTCAATCGCTTTGGGTATACATTGCTTGTTTAGATTGTTTAAGACAATAAGAATAGTTGTAGAGTCCTAAAAACTGGTAAATTCTGTTGATATATCTATAACGCCGCTCGCAAGCTCGATAAGCGCTTTCTGTTCTTCCGTACAATCTTGATTGTTACAATTAATGCTCAAGGCAATAGCTTTAAATAGGTTTTGGCCGCGTAATTTTGCGGGTAGCTGTAATAGCTTCGCAGTTTTGTAATTGCTCGTTGTATATTGTCCAATGTGAAACCAATAAAGCACCATAGCCCGCTGACCATAGGGCTTTTTATCCAGAGTTGTAAGTGATACGTTCACGTTGTTTTTTATGGCTATTTCTACTGTCTTTTTGGTAGGCCTTACTTCGGGTCAGATGCGACTGGATAACTTCCTGAGTGTTTGGCTCCGTGCTGTCACATCCAACAAGCAAGAAAGCTGATAGGGATGTTATCAGCAGTGCCAAGATACAATGACTAACTGTGGCTACCTTCATTTAAGGTTCCTCTTGCATGCTATAGGTTATATTTTTTAATTAGGTCGTAAAGTGTTGGACGGGTAATGCCCAATAATTTCGCGGCGGTCGAATAATTGCCATCAGTTATGGAAACTGCTTGTTTAATAGCGATTTGTTCTGCTTGTTGGCGTACTTGGCGTAAATTGATTGAGAAGGACTCCGGATCATCAATAACGAGGTCTTTGGGAGAGATAAATTTCTCGTCACACATAATGACTGCACGCTTGATTTTATTTTCCATTTCACGAATGTTGCCGGGCCAATGGTAGCTTTCGATCGCGAGAATGGCCTCGGTAGTAAATCCGCTAATGTTGCGGTTCTGCTCGGCAGTCATTTTTTTCAGCATATAACGGGCAAGCAAAACTTTGTCGCCGGTGCGTTCTCTTAATGGTGGAATATTGATGACCATTTCACAGATTCGATAGTATAGATCTTCCCTAAAGGAACCTTCTGCAACCATCTCATCCAGATTTTTGTTGGTGGCGCAGACCACTCGCACGTCGACGGAGATTTCCTCGCGGCCACCGACTCGCTCTATAACGCGTTCCTGTAGAAATCTTAATAGTTTTGCCTGTAAGGGAAGGGGCATGTCGCCTATTTCATCAAGGAATAAGGTGCCGCCATCCGCCGTTTCCACTTTGCCGATGGTTTGTTTGTTGGCGCCGGTAAAGGCGCCTTTCTCGTGACCAAAAAGCTCACTTTCCATCAGGTTTTCAGGAACGGCTGCGCAATTGATAGCAACAAAGCGTTTTTCCTTGCGGCCACTGAGCTCGTGTATACCCCGTGAGAATACCTCTTTCCCAGTGCCACTTTCCCCAAGTAGAGTAACGGTTACAGTCGAGGGAGCCACTTTTTCTATAGTGTTGCAAATGCGCAACATTTCTGGATCGGAAGCAATAATGCCCCTGAGGGGAGATGAATGTTGTGCCTGTAGGCGTCGATTCTGATTTTCAAGTTCAAAAATGTTATAGGCACGCTCAACGATTAAATCGAGGGTTTCTGTTTTAACGGGTTTCTGATAGAAGTCATAGGCGCCCAGTGCAACCGCTCGCACGGCATTCTCGTATTCATGATTACCTGTTACCACGATAATTTTTGTATAGGGTGCTAGTGAGGTGATTTCCTGAACGGTTTTAAAGCCTTCTTCAACGCCTTCGTCATCCGGTGGCAGACCAAGGTCCTGAATAACAACAGCAGGTTCATGCTGCCGAATGGCGGCTATGGCAGACTTACGGTCATTGGCTAGAACCACAGTATACTGATCAAAATGCCATTTTAATTGGCTCTGCAGGCCGGTATCGTCTTCAACTATAAGTAGTGTCGGTTTTGAATTATCTTTGTTCATAGATCTATGGCTAATTATCCTTGGGTTGCAGGTATTGAGATAGTGAAGGTTGTTCCAAGGCCAGGGCTGCTTTCAACAAATACCTTGCCTCCCAGTGACGTTATAAATTCTTTAGCTTGGTACACGCCTATCCCCATACCCTTGCCTGATTTGGTTGTAACGAAGGGTTTGAATAATTGGTTGCGAATAAACTCTTCGTCCATGCCGTCCCCATTATCTTCGATGGTAATGATGGCATTTTTGCCTTCTCTACGCAAAGTTACATCGACAAATCCACTGCTGTAGGTGGCTTCCTGGGCATTCTTGATGATATGTATACAGGTCATCAGCAAGTGGTCAGGATCGGTAGTGACAACAATGTCGGAAGACTCAAGGCGTAATGTTGGAATGGGTTGTAGGTTTTGACACTTTTTGGTCGCTTCCATTAGGGTTTTATGCAACTCAAGGCTGCGGAGTTCGGTTGGTTCGTTGTGTTGAAGCTTTTTAAGTAATGTGTTCATTCGAGCGACTGAATTGTCGATAGTGCTGATTGCATCTTCAACAAAAGCGGGGTTCTCCTTGTGTTTGGCTGCGTTTTCTACCACCAGTGCCTGCTGGGCGATCAGGTTTTTAAGATCGTGCATGATAAAGGCAGTTAGTTTGTTGAAGGCATCGAACTGCCGTGATTCGGCAATAACGTCTGCCGCGTGCTGGCGATCAAGATAACTAGCAACCTGGCGGCCCACATTTTTAAGTAGGTCCAGATCCTCCCAGGTCAGTGAGGCATCTTGGGAGCGTGGTTTGGTTAGAACCATAAATCCAAGCAGGTCCTGCTCGACCAGCAGGGGGAGTACCAGCCACAGATTGGGAATTTCAAAAATCCACTTAGGTAATACCTGATTCTGGACGTCTTGGTCTTTATTGCCTTGGGTGTAGGGTGAGAAGACCCATTCCCGCTCACGTAAAGCCTGACAGAATGGTGTGTTGACACGCTCCTCAATGTTTCCTTCTGGAAGGTTGAGATTAAGCGTTGCGACGGGTACAAAATGCTGTTTTTGCTGCAGCCACAGAGCCCCTTGAGAACTTTTAAATATGGAGGCCACGGCTGTGATTGCCCGCAGTTGGAAGTCCTGAATATCGGGGGTGCGCGACAAATAATTAATTAGCTGTAGCCATTCGGTGCGGTAGTCATATTTGTGACGAAAGAAGTTTTTATTTATCCAGACATCAAGCCGTGAGCGAATAGTGCGAGAGATAAAGACAATGGAGATGGAGAGTATTGCCAGGAATAACACGAGTATTTGGATAATGGTGCCCCAACTACCTCCGTACAATTGAACGTAATAGCCCCCGACCGCCATCAAGGAGAGGAAGCTTCCTGCCACGGTCATGCTGGTGGTATAGAAAGCAACGGGCCTTGAGAATGCGAATTTTGCTTTTTGCGTTGCTTGCTTGGATAGGGAAAGTGAGCCCAAGGCAAGCATTAGTGCGGCGATGCCATTAATGGCACCCCTGGCTTGCCATAATTCAGCATCAATTTGGTCAAATACCAAACTGTAGGAAAATAGGTATATGTCATAGGCAAAGATGGCGCCTGCAATGAGGCTCCACAGTTTCATCAATCGGGAATAACTGGAATTCTTGTAGAGCTGTTCAACACAGATAAGGGATGTGATCGAAAGAACCAGGCTGGACCAGATCAAGCTATTGGTGTTTTCAATGCTGGGGTGTTCATACCCCCTTAGCAGCAATATTGTAACTAAAGCTATTAGCCACAGGCCATGGATAAGGTATCGGAGTTTGTTCGGCAAATGTTGGCCAGTGGAATACTTGAGTGCAGCCAGGAGTGCTGTAATCCATGCGCCATAGCGGCATACTTCAAGAATGAGCAGATCGGTGCTGTCGAGGGGAATATTTCTGTAATTCATGGCAATGGCTAAATGCCAGGTCATAGAAATGAGAGCGGCAATGGAAAGTGTGATATGGGCAGCTTTTATGCGCCAAAGGTAGAGGGTTACGAAAAACAAAGCGGCGAATAGAATCCCGCCACTTATATAACTAAAAAATGCAATTTGTTCCTGTTCCATTCCTTCCCGTTTTTATACGTTCTGATTTTATAGTGTATGGTCTGTCAGTTGCTATTTGTTTGGGTCGATCTTGTGGCTCTTTTGTATAGATGGGTGTTAACTGTTGACTTCGAGTTATTGGCTTCGAGGGGTCGAGTTAGAGCTTGCTCCATCTGCATCTGTCTTGAGATCGCTGGAGCGCATCATGCCCGGATAGGCAAGGTGCAATAGTATGTCTAACTCTTCGGGAAGAAAAGGAGAATTGTTGAGGAAATGCTGTTATTTCGTGCTACGCGGGCTTGCCAGGTTGGCTGTTAGCCTGCTTCAGGTTGCCAGTGATTCGCGACATGGCGCGCTCAAAAAGTGGCTCTGATGTTAAGGGTTCAGCCCTGTTTTTTTGCATATCGTAGGCAAAATCCTTTCTGGATTTTTCCAATACTTTAAAACCAAAACGGTTGACAAATATATAACTGTCAGAGGCTTCAATCTTAGAGGATAGTTTGCAGCGAAGTGTGCGGCCATCCTTGTTATCTTCGTAGGATAACCAGGTGTTCAGGGGCAACTCTTCGGCCTTCTTAATGTATTCATAGGTTAGCTTCTTGTAACGCGTTTGCTGCCTCTCCACTGCGCTCATATCCACCCATGACTTGGTGCCAGCACCTGGAGGGTGTCCAAGTGCGGCAGCCTGGACCGGGGTGAGCGGCTGTTTAGCAACATGTTCAGCGTTGCCCTGCTGAGCGTTATTAATAATATTCTCTATACGCTGGCTGATGTCAGAGCGTTCTTCATCGGTATTGATAACAAGGTTTAACCCAGTATTGATTCGAGTCATTAAATGGTCTTTGATTTTATCTAGCCGTTGTTTAGACTTTTCATCCTCCTGGGGGTGGCAGGCCCATGTCAGATCCTGAATGAGCTGGACCGCATCAAGCCATTCCGGGCTGTCTTCGCCATGTTTTAAATGGGTGATAATCAACAGCTGCTGCCATTGATCGATAAGAAAACTGCTAATAGTTGCCGGTAATAGCGCGCTTTTTAATTTTTCCATTAGCAAGATTTGTGTTGCGCGTTTAGCCCCTTCCGTTTTGGCCTTGCCTTCTGCTGCTTGACTAATTCGTTTTTCAATCAGTGAGCTGCGATGCTGGTTGAGGGCGATAAATTTTTCAAGTTCTTTCAGTTTTCTAGAAAATAAGGCATTGTCTTCGGTGGTGCTCTCGGTAATGTCCTGAACTATCCGTACAACCCTTTGGTAGGTCTTGTCTTTGCTTAAGTCGCCAGAGTCATCTAGGCCAATGCTGGTTTCTGCAAGGCGATTGACAAGTTTGCGAGCCGGGTGATTACTGTTATTAAAAAAGCTTTTATCCTTTAGCGCAATTTTCAAAATGGGAATTTGCAGGCGGCTAATAAGCGCTTGCATGGAAACAGGTAAGTTGCGGTCGTCCAGCACAAAGTCAAAAAACATGGCTACCAGATTGATGACATCGTCATCGGTTTCTTTTACTGCCTGCGGTGCAGTTGGATTGGACGCTGAGAGGACAGATTCAATTAGCTGCCTAATGTCAACATCGGTTTGATGGTTTTCTGACCTGGCCGGTAGTTGTTGTTGAAGCAGCGAAATAGTCGCTAAAAGCTCCTCTCCGGACATCACTGGACCGGGGTTCGCACTGTATGCTTGGTAGTTGGGTATGCTGCTAATCCCCAGCGTTCTGATGGATGCCAGTAGATGACTCAACTCATCAAGTGTCACCGGTGTTTGTACAATGGTTTCTTGAGGGATGTTTTCGTCATGCCGTGCTGAATGAGCTGTGCTTGGGGTTTGGTGCGGATTTTTCATGGCTTGTGCAATATTCGGAATAATCCCGGCATTGATTAGCAGGTCATTGGTATTGACGTAAAGACCTGCAAGGCGGCTTATAGCCAGCCGATCAAATTGTTTGTAAAGGATGATTTTTGCCTTGATATTGATCTCAAGTAGTTCACAGGCCCGGGTAAAGCTTTGGCAGATTTGCTGGGGATCAATAGGGTTATTGTTTGGGGTTATAGTGTTCCCCTGAATCAAGTAATCAAGCCGAGTAGTGAGTTGATAAAGTGTTCCCTGATTATTGAGGCGTGCTTTGCTAACCATACTATTGATGGCAACGTTTTGTTCAATTTCATCATCTTGAACAAGACTTAATCCATCCTCAAGCGTTGTCGGATTGTTATCTATGCTGTTTGTATTCTGGGTTGGTTGGGTGCAGTCAAGGAAGCATTGTTCAATGTGTTGCCGGCACTTAGTAATAACGCCGTTCTTTTTAATTCGTAGTTCGCGCATTGATTCAAAATACAGGTTTTGCTCATTGTTATTGGCTGCACGACTGGAGAGGTCGAAGAATAGGTCGTCACAGGAGGCAAAGAGACCTTCGAGATAGCTACTTAAAATAGATAGGGAGTTCTCCTTGATCTGTTGCACAAGAGGAGGCATGGCATCGTTTGAAGAGGTAGCATTATTCACTGCGTGTATATGATCGTTGTCGTAATTCACCTCGTTATCAGGCCTTTTACAGGTGTCCACTTCAGGCACTAGTACAAGTGATCGGGTTATATACTATTTGTGTAGCAAAATTCATACCCGGTGTGTGTTTGCCGGGCCGTAATACGTTGGAATTACCCTTGGTGTTTCCATAACATATTGATAGTGAACAAAAAAATGTATTGTTTAGAATGCCGGATGGATGAGAATTGTGTGCTTAATGAGGGGTTGGGAAAAATTGAATCTGTGAATGGCGGCAAATAATGTAAAAATGATCGACAGCTATCATAAAATTTAGACGGTATTGGATTGCTTCTATTGTTCTATGGGGGCTTAAGGGATAACTGTTGTCCGGTTTGTTTACAAAGTCTGTGTCAGAAAAGTTACTTGTCTATGATAGATATGTGATTGTCGTCACTAACAGTATGTCTAGTATGTCAGCAGGCTTGGGGTGTCAGTACGATCATTTCCGTACTATGATTTTCGACAAACGGCCAATTCGCTGAGTTTCAAGAGTGATTGTTTGTAGGTGCAGTCGGGGTATTGTGCCAGTAACTCGGAGGCTTTAGCGCTATGGCTCATCGCCACCTGGCGGGTGTAATCCAAGGCTCCGCTCGTCGTCGTTACTTCATGTACAGCGGCTATATTTTCTTTGCTCTTATTACTAATCGCTGTTCTGATCAGTAAGCGCTGTGCTTCGGTGCCATTCTTGACCGCATAGATAAGTGGTAATGTAGGCTTGCCCTCAGCTAAGTCGTCACCAATATTTTTCCCCATTTCTTCTATGTTGCCTTCGTAGTCCAGTACATCATCAATAAGTTGGAAGGCCAGGCCCAGATTGAGACCATATTGGTAGTATCCTTCAATGTCTGACTTGTTGGCACCAGACAGCATTGCACCGCTAGCAGCAGCTGCTGCAAATAACACGGCGGTTTTATTTTTGATGATCTGAAAGTACTCGTCTTCGCTGGTATTTGGATTGCCGGCTTTGGTTAGTTGGAGGACTTCACCTTGGGCAATTGTATTGGTGGTGTCTGCCATCAAGGTCATAATGTCCATATTGCCGATGGATACCAGCAGTTGAAAGGCTCGGGTATACAAGAAGTCACCAACCAGTACGCTTGGAGCATTGCCCCATTCGGCATTGGCGGTGGGTCGCCCCCTGCGGAGAGTGGAGATGTCAACCACGTCGTCGTGAAGTAGTGTAGCGGTATGGATAAACTCAATCACCGCAGCTAGGGTAATATGTTCTTTGGTCAGTTTGCCACAGGCGCCGCCGCTTAATAGCACCAACAAAGGCCGCAACCGCTTACCTCCTGCATCGACTATATAATGGCCAATATTCTCGACCAGTAAAACATCAGAGTGAAGTTGCGCAATAATAAGCTGGTTAACTGCCTCGAATTCTTTGGCGACTGTCTCGCGAACTTGTTGCATAGAGTTAGTCGGAGGTTCCCTGGGTGATGGTCAAGTGGAGCAGCATGCTAGGGCGCGGTCCTGTTTGTGTCAAGGGGGTGTCAAGAAGCTGTTTTGGTAAGGATTTGTTGTGCTACAAAAGGAAATGACCGGGGCAGGCAGTATATTCTAATCCAAAAATGAGTCTGAAATGGATATGGGCATAATGCGTTCAATTTAAGGTAATTAACCAGGCTGATGCCTGATCTCCAAGTGTTGATAATAGCCCTAGAGCAAGGGCCAAA
>JAZFYA010000029.1:0-2532 GCA_036443315.1 Pseudomonadales bacterium | reverse complement strand
TCTGCTCTGTGCCAAAAGCGGTCATTTGTGACTGTTTGCTGGGTCAAATCGGACATTCAAGGATTTTCATTCTGAAAAATTTTTCGCCAAAAATTAAAGTCGATGTAGGTGTATGTAGTACCTTTTTTGCCACCCCATCACTCTTCCAATACTAAGCCTACCCCCTCGTTTCTAATTTCGATTCTATAAGGATGGTTTCCTCTCGTTTTCGCGTAGTGCGCTGACACCTATTAGCGTCTTTCTCATCTTCGGTAGGGGGTAACCTACCCTAGCCCCGAATATCTTGCATATTACTATCCGTATCCATGACGGTTTTTGATGCTTTATTCGCTCGCAAGGTAGCAATATGGTAGCAATGGCAGGATATAGACCTAGGTAGCTAATACTATGTATTTGTTATAACTGTATTATTTATAGGATTTTAGCCTTTGACCAAGGGTTACAACAGAACAGGGTCGTAAAAGCAAGATAGGAAGAACTCTCAACTGTGTTCGATGTGATAGATTTGAGTTGCCAAATGGTTTTGTTACGTATAATAAAACACCGATTTTTACCGAAGAATCCTTGCCTGCTGGTTTGAAGAACGATCACTCGACGAAAACAGGAATTTGGGCAAAAATCATTGTTACAAAGGGTAAACTTCGATATCGTGTAGATACTTTAGGAACAAATGTGGAATTATCTCTGGATAAATTTGGAATTGTTGTGCCTCAAGTGCTGCATAGTGTGGAACCTTTAGGTACGGTTCACTTTTTTGTCGAGTTCTACAAGAAACCAGATCACTTCACCTAACGATTTAATCAACAAAGATAGAAAACGCTACTTAGCCTCCCACACTAGATACATGATTACAAGATAGATCAAAGTCTTCAATGTGAGCGTAAAAGTATTTCTTTGCTCTGCTTAAATATATGTATGAGCTACGCATAATGGAAGAAATTATTATCGTAGCCCAAGTACGTCCTGCATATCAAACAAACCAGTTTGCTTGTGCACTAGAAAACGGGCAGCACGTAACGCACCCACGGCGAAAGTTGCACGACTACTAGCCTTATGAGAAATCTCAATACGCTCGCCAGTACCTGCAAACATCACTGTGTGATCACCAACTATGTCTCCGCCGCGTACGGTAGCAAACCCGATGGTGGAAGGTATACGTTCGCCTGTGACTCCCTCCCGCCCATATACTGCAACATCCGAAAGATTTCTTCCAAGTGCCTGCGCTACTACTCCGCCCATGTGCAAAGCAGTACCTGAAGGCGCATCCACTTTGTGGCGATGATGGGCCTCAATGATCTCAATATCGTAACCTTCATTTAGTACTCTGGCTGCCATATCCAAAAGTTTGAAAGTAACGTTTATTCCCACACTCATGTTAGGCGCTAATACGATCGCAACATCTCTTGATGCTGACTTGAGTACCTTTTTTTGTTCCACTGAAAAACCAGTGGTCCCAATCACCATTTTCACTCCCTCAGTACGGCAGATTGAAAGATGCTCGAGCGTTCCTGCAGGACGGGTGAAATCAATCAAAACATCACAGCCAGGAAGCACGGCAGAGAAATTATCGGTAATAGCAATACTACAAGGGGCACCAATTAGCTCGCCCACATCCTTCATAAGGTATGAATTGCCAGTCTGCTCTAGGGCCGCAGATAGACGCAAATCCAAAGCCTGTGTAACAGCCTTCAACAGGACCCTTCCCATGCGGCCCGAGCTTCCAGCAACAGCAATATTCAATGTCGTCATTTGTATGCCTACAAAGTTATTTTTGCAGTATCTCGTAAAAAATTCTTTACCTTTCCTATTAATCTGCCTCTATACCATCTGCAATTCCAGGTGGAGGTGGAGGCAAAACCTGTTCCGTACTAGGCACGGTTGGTTCTGGTGAAAGTGTCGCGTCGTGTTTTTCTTCTATAGCAAGTATCGTGGGCACGCCCTGTTCAGAACTAGGCATGGTTGGTTCTGGTGAAAGTATCGCATCCCGTTCTTCCTCGGTAGCAAATTTAGCGGGCGTAAGTAATTGATGTGAAACAGAAGCGAGTGAGTCTGAAAAATCACCCTCGGTCCGCACCAACTTGTCATCTTCGAAAAACACTGTTAGCTTATATTGTTCAATTAGCATACCATGTTGCTCAAGGCGGTAAACATAATCCCAACGATTGTTATGAAAAACGTCGCCAATCAACGCAGAACCAAGCACAAAGCGAACTTGTGATCTAGTCATGCCAGGTTTCAGCTTATCCACCATTTTCTGGGTTATAACGTTACCCTGTTGCACATCAATTTTATAGAGCACAGATGGTACGGACGAGCACCCGGCTGTAAGTAACAAAACAAGCAGCGTAAATATTTTTGCGTGCATCGCGGCAACAAATGTTTTCAAAGCAGATTTAGCATTATATAATAAAGCAATTAATTTGCAGGGCGGATATAACTATGAGTAAGCCAAGCGATCTTAAAACCATGGGCCTTAAGGCCACACTGCCACGACTACGAATACTCACTTTGTTTGAAACTGATGTGATACAA
>JAZFYA010000028.1:0-2197 GCA_036443315.1 Pseudomonadales bacterium | reverse complement strand
AGGTGCCTTGAATTTGAATTTACCGTAGGTCGCTTCACCACCACTTCGATAAATCGATAAGTCCACATCATTACCGGCGGCGCGCACTGGCGAATGGCTCAATGCTTCATACATACTCGGGACAGTTTTAGGCATAATTTATTTCTCCTTTTCTGCTCTTATTGTTCCTAATGTTTTTTTAAAAATATTTAGAACTCCCAGGTAATACCCATTCCTGCTGTGAAAAGTGAACCATCTGCTTTAAATCTGCCAAACGATTTTTCACCATCAAACGCATAGCTCGCGTTCACATCAAGCCTCATGGGGCTTTTTGGTATTTCATAGCCCATTCCAATAGATACGCTTTGACGCCAGTGTCCATCAGCAATCGTGGCCTGGGCTAATTCCAGGAATGTTGGTGTTACCGGAAGGGAACCCACGCCAGTCGGACTTTTGACAAATCCAATTTCACCAAATGTAGTGCCGAGATCTTCTCGATCTTTCGCCAGGGTTGATCCCCAACTATAGCCAGTGCGTAAATATATCGCACCCATACGAGTTCTAATTTTATGTTGTCCACCAATCGAAACTACGTACTGATCTTTCCAAAAAGATGAATATCCGTCTGCGTCATCCCAGTTCTTGTAGCGTGCATCAAGTTCAATAACAGTGTCCTTAAATAATGCTTCAGAGGTTGCTATGCCAATCTGGACTTCCTGCGGTTGTTCCAGGGTTAAATCAGAGAAAACATTTGGTGCAACTTCAACTGCGTTCTCATATTCAATTTCAAGCGGCGCTTTATAGGCAATCCCAATAACAAATGGGCCGCCATTGAAAGTCGCACCGATACTGCCGCCGACGCCAAGGTTATTCACGGCAGCTCCACTTCCAGTCAGCCCCGCCTGCAGGTTCCCGATGCCCACGGTAAAGGCTCCACCAATACTTAGTTGGTCACTGATTTTATAGGCCGCCACCATATTGCCGCCAAATAATTTAAGATCTGCAATAATATTTGGGACCCCTGGGACATCACGAAAATCGGATCCTAGTCCAGATATACCGGTAAAACCAAACCCGGCAACGAGTTTATCAGAGAGTCGTTGAACTACGGCAGCATTTGGCGCAACAAGTTCTGTAATGCGTGATTGACCAGAGAAACTTCCTGTTAGTGGTGCCCCGGCTGCTGGACCACCAAAAAGATCTGTGGGGGTTCCAGATGCATCAAGTTGAGGTGAAGCATATGTGGCTCCAAGCGTGAATGTGGTATTACCTTTTAACTGTGTCATTGTGGCTGGATTAGCAAACAACATACACACAGGATCCTGTGGTCTTGCAGTACCAACCCCCTCCATTCCTCCCGCTGCCGGCATTAAGGTACAATCAAATTCGGATCCTCTTGGACCCGCATATACAGACGACATATTGTAGATAACCAGAAGCAGGCCTGTAAGCAAACGAATGCCAGTAATTTTTCTTTTCATCATTTTTTCCCCTTAGTAAACAAAACCATTTTCACCTAATGATGAGCACAACCAGATGAACAGAATCACACCCAAAAGAACCAGAAATTATTCTGGATCATATTCATACGCTGCACTAATCATTACTAATCAATGCTAATCTTTATAAATTTATAAGATTAGCATTGATTAATATTGAATATTAGTCTAGATTATTGCTGTGTCAAGAAATTAATACTGAAATTGGCCTTTGCTTGGCAATGGACTATGCTGAAATTCGATTAGGTGCTGTTTATTATGAATTTATCTCATCGATCATTGGATATGGTGTCTTTCATCGGGATGAAGCGATTTCCTGTGTGTCTTGACGAGTCTATCCTTAACAGTATTGTTCTAAGATAACTCTATTATTTTTAATGTATTAATCACAATGATAAGCAAAGCTATGAAAACCAAGCGATCAGAATTACTAAATACCAAGGAAGCTGCAGACTTTTTAAATGTCAGCGAGATTTCCCTGCGTCGTTGGACAAACGCAGGCAAGTTGCCATGTTTTCGTGTTGGTGGAAAACGGGAACGCCGATTCAAACGACAAGATTTGGAAGGATTTTTAGAAGCACAAGCCGGCCATAGTAACGCCCCAATCAATAGCTGTTCGAATCTCAATCACACAACTCATATTTTGCTCGAAGGAGCATGTATCGACTATGGGAAACATCTATGTACATTTTATGAGACAGATCTGGGTAGAATAAAAC
>JAZFYA010000027.1:0-2692 GCA_036443315.1 Pseudomonadales bacterium | reverse complement strand
CAGTATTATGCAAAGTAAATTCAACGTCAGTTACTTAAAAACCGCGCTATACAGCCATTTACTTTGCATAATAATTTACTATTCATAAGGAGGAATATGTAAAGCTTTACATATTCCTCCTTGCGGCGTTCCAACCACTGTTTTAGATTTACAACCTTGATCCATTACCCCGGCTGTTAGCGTCAGCTTGATAAGCCGCAATATTCTTGGATCAACTACACGGTGCTCTAGAAATTTCATTAACCAGTCATGATCAATATTATCAAAGAACCCTTGTATATCAGCGTCCAACACCCAACTGACTTTCTTGACTGTGATAGCCATATACACCGCATCTAATGCTCGGTGTTGATTGCGTTTGGGCCGAAACCCGTAACTCAATCCCAGAAAATCATTTTCGTAAATCGTTTCCAACACCCACACTAAGGCTTGCTGCACGATTTTATCCTCTAGGCACGTTATGCCTATCGGTCGCTGCTGGCCATTGTCTTTGGGTATCCAGATGCGTTTTACGAGTTGCGGTTTATATCCGTTCGCGTGGAGCCTCTGGCATAACTGTCGAAGATTTGGCGTAAGATTTATCCCATAACTTCTCCAGTCCTCGCCATCCACTCCTTTTGCTGCTTTGCGGTTCAAAGCCCTGTAAGCCTTTACCAGCATCGCTTCCGTTATAAAATGCATCAGGTTATTAAAACGCTGTTGGCTGTCCCGTTGTGCCACTGCATGTAGTCGAGCCAATGCTGGAAACGCTGCTGTTATGCTCTGTGTCATAGTCACGCCCGATTAGCTCCACTTTCTCTCTGTCAAGGCACTTCGCTCCACCCACTCCGCCGTGTTACTAACAGCATGGCTTTCGTCACTTTGTTCGCGGGTTTCTTCACTACTATTACCTTGTCCGACTTCCTGCCAGTTTTTTTTTCGGGCTTCGCTAAACACTTTCCCGAAACCGCCATAGCCGGAACAGCAATGGCTACTAGCAGGATCTCCCGAGTTCCGCACAAAAGACATCCGTACATGCACCAGGTCTTTGACTCCGGAGAGCCGACCAACAAACTCACTAAGGCGCTCTGCGGTCGTTTTGCTTTCCCTTTCAGACAACAAGGTCAGCACTCTCAAATTGTGATTTCGGAGCTCAATACTGAGCCTGCACATTCCCCTGTCAACGCTTAACCTCTACCCTTACGAGCAGCGGCTCATGACTCGGGGTTCCAGCGGCTAGTTGGGCCTTACCGGACAGAGGACTTTCACCTCCAATCTCTTGCCGATTTAGCTCGGCGCTCTGTCTGTCCTTTGTATTGTATTCCCGCCCGGCATTTATTCGGCCCGTTTTGCCGGATCTGAAGCCAATGACCAAACCAACAATAAAAAGCTGTTAGCTGGCCTGCAAGAAACAACAGAAGATGAACGCACTACTCGCTTTCAGTGCTCACTGGTTTTTAAGCGACACGAAAACGATCCTCCTCCGCTAGTCTGCCAAGGCACTTGGGAAAGCCAGATTTTATTTGCCGCACGTGGTGACAACGGCTTTGGTTACGACCCGCTATTTTTTGTACCAGAAAAAAATTGCAGTTCCACAATGATAGGGTGAGTGTCTACTGAAACGACTGAGGTCCATATTGCCAGTTTTCGCCATGATCTATCTCAATAGGGATTTTTCTACAGCCTCAACGTCACGCTTACCGGAAAATTAGGAGCGCTCTCTTCCTTCACGCACAAAATCCACTATCTCTTGTGAAGAAAGGCCTAGATCAACACCCTGAACATTCAGAGGTGAACCCGACGGTTTGCTCGGCTGAATCGTAAAACTTTGTCCATCTCGACGATTGACACAAACAGCGCCCTCCTTTTGGGCTAGATCTAGCACTGATGCAAAATTTTGACGTGCTTCAGAAAATGTATATACCTTCATTACTTATACCTCCAACACTTCGACACCTACTCTACCAGCCGCATATTTTAAGCCAGAATCAAGTGTTAACAATGGCGTACCGAACTCAAGCGCACAACGTACTAGGTAGGCATCATAAGCATATATTTTTAGTGAGCTAACCAATTCGATTGATTGAGTCAAATCAGCTTCCACGTATTTGATAGGAATTTGACCATAGGCGGAGAGACATTTTTTAGCCTGCGACAAGTTAGCTCGCTCCCTCTTTATCATCGCTGACAGTGCATTACCTATTTCCCAATGCACAGAATTAGGGGCAATTAAATCACAACCTTTTGATAAATATACAATTTTTTCTTTAGACTGCTCATTCGTAATAACCGAAATAATAGCAGAAGTGTCTATTGTGATTTCCATAATAAACCTAAATGTACAATTGTACACATTATGGCACGCTGAATAGACATTGCAAGGGAGATGGGTGGTTAACGCTTACAGCAGGCGCGCCGCTTTTTGGCGTCGCTTGCCTGTGATTGTTGAACAAAGCCGCTTCGCGGCAAAAACACCCCTACTGATCAACACTTTCCTTAGACCCCTCAATGTCGAGGGTTCATTCAATCGATCTAAGGAAAATCATCATGAATGCCAACGAAAAACGTAAGTTTGCCACAAAATACGCTCAGTATGAACGACTTCTTGTACTCCAAGGTTACGCTAAAACCACTATTGCCAACTATGCCCGCTCTATTCGACAGCTCGCAGAATGGGCCGACAAATGCCCCGATAAACGCCTAAAGAAAGACG
>JAZFYA010000026.1:0-14841 GCA_036443315.1 Pseudomonadales bacterium | reverse complement strand
TCAGAATAATCACCAAAACAACCGACTTAGCATGATACAAGTGCTGAGCCTGCTCTTCAGGCAAACTGACAATCGCAACAAAAAACAGCAATGCAACAGCCAATAGATCAAAAACCCGCTCCAAAAGAACGACCGATAACCCTTCAGATATAGCCAAACCTTTAACGGATTTATAATAGATTGGTTTCAACATCTCAGTTAGACGGCCGGGCAGAAAGAGCGCGCCCGCGAGCGCTAACGCATGTCCTTTGGCTGCATACCCCAACCCGAGTCTACGAGAAGAGAAAATATTAATTCTTTCCGCATTCAAAATCATAACCAACACTACCGGCCCCAAAGCCGCCAATATAGCAACAAATACAGTCTCCCAAGCTACCGCAATATAGACAAGGGCCAATACCGGAAGCGCAAGAACCAGATAGCGGCGAAACAAACCTAACCGCCCGTATTTTCAAAATCAAACATGATAACTAAATTCACATCCAAAGAAGGTAAGCTTATTGACCAGTATTTGACACGGTTACGTAGCATTTTTTCATTTAAAGAATTTAAAATTATGTCGGAAAAATTTGTATGTTCCCAGCAGATTATTTTGTCGGAATTAATTATAGTGTTGCGTTTTAACCATCGTCTGCTGGTTAAAAACCTCCCCAATTTCCAAGCCAATCCTCCTTCCGCACTTAATCGAGATCCTAACCAGATCGAGGCAGAATCGCCACCAAGAATTAAAAGTGTTTTCATACCACATTCTGCCTAAGCCAGCTTTCCAAACTCAATAACTGCCACATCCGATGTGACTGAATCTCGTCTAATGGTCTGACTTTCTGGATGTAAGACCCAATATAATTATTATATGTCGCCCGCAGCCACTTCTCTTCAAACATCAATTTTAGGGCGCTATCTTCACCAATAATCCTTTGCGAAAACCATTCCGATAATGGCCCTCTTAACCAGAATCTCAAAGGAGTAGGGAAACCTCTTTTCGGCTGCGAATAAAGCACTCTTGGCAAGCGCCCCAGCCCAGCCTTTTTAACCACAGCCTTCAAAACCCCTCCGTTTAATTTAACCGATGCTGGCATTGATAAACTTAGCTGCAAGAGCTCATTATCAAGCAAGGGCGTCCTAGATTCCAAAGAGTGAGCCATCGATATTTTATCCTCAACCACCAACAAACCGTTTAAATACGTTTGCAGATAATGTCGGTATAGTTTGTCTTCAATAGATTCGCCCTCGAAACCTGATTTAAGCAGTTCCTCTTCTGGCGCAATATCACAAACAGCGCTTGCAAACTCTGCACGCAGACCTAAGCGCAGGCTTCTTGAACCATTTAATACAGGCAAAAATTGCCTATAACGGTTTGATCTATATTGTGATAAGAAAAAATACACTAAATGAGGCAGCTCAGAGCGTTCGATTTTCGAAAGCCCCCCTAAAAAGCCATTTTTCTTCCGCTTAGAACCATAGAGAGCATGAATAAGTTTGAACACCGGGTATCCCGAAAACAGTTCGTCACCGCCGTGCCCGGTCAATACTACTTTATGCGTCTTAGCAACCTGCTCTGCCACACAATATTGCGGCAACGCACCCATTCCCATTCTTGGTTCATCTAATGCGAATATCAAACGGTCAAATACACGGGGTACATCTGCCCAACCAATAGGTACCACTACGTGCTTAGATCCATTTTTCGCTGCAAGATCAGAGGCGATGGAACTTTCGTCATACCATTCGCCTTCGGCGAAAGCACCGGTAAACGACACGGGCGGCTCACCCAGCACGCTTGCTCTATCCGCAACCGATGCACTATCAAAACCAGCGCTAAGATAGGATGCTACAGGCACGTCACTCATCAAGTGACGCTCAATCGCGGCATCCAGAGTATGCTTATACTCTTCCACCGCATCATCAAACGACAAATCGTTTCGATACCTATGCTTCAAAGACCAATACGGTTTAACCAAAAACCCCTGATCAGAAAAAATGAGTATAGCACCTGGCGACAGCATCAAAACATCGGCAGATAATGTTCGTTGATCAAAATAATTTTGATAGGTTAGAAACTGGGCAAGACCCACTGGATCGATGCCGAACTTTTGATTTTGTACCCCGGCCTTAAGTGACTTAACCTCGCTGGAAAACAGCAGTTCATTTTTCGAGGGCTGGTGATAGTAAAGTGGTTTAATACCCAGCCTGTCACGAGCCAATATCAAACAATTCTTACGCTGATCGTAAATTGAAATCGCAAACATGCCGTTAAAACGTATAAAGCAAGCTTCGGCCCAAATTGACCAGGCATGTAAAACAACCTCGCTATCACACGCAGATTGAAATACGCAACCATAGCTTTCTAGTTCGCGTCTCAATTCAACGTAATTGTATATTTCCCCATTAACACCTATAACAACATTGCCGTCCAATGAAACCATTGGTTGGATTCCAGACTCTGAAAGATCATTAATTGCAAGTCGGCGATGTCCTATTGCCAAATTCCCATTTGACCAAAGCCCTTCACCATCCGGGCCACGATGATAGAGCGGCGGCAACATCGTTTTTGTTCGTGCTAGGGCGTCTCGCCCCCAAACCCCCGCAATCCCGCACATTATTCTCGGTCTTCCATTTCTTTTATTCGAGCATTCATCCGCATCATTAGTGTATAAACTTCGTCAAAATATCTTTTATTCTGAAAAGATAAAAAGAAAAACATCAGGAATATCATAAAAGCAATAGCTGAGAAAAGAAGTACAGCCAGAGTTAGCTGGCCATCTAAAAAAGCTTGGCGCAACGCTAGAAAAAGGCTAGGTTCAATCGAAACCTTTTCTATTAAACTAGCAATCAACATTATTGAGGTTGCCACTATCACTCCCAGCAATGACAGTAACGGTAAGAATAGCAACACACCTGGATTGGTCACAAAATTAAAAATAAGATGTGATAAGACTGTCTTTCTCATCTTGAAAATAGCAATTTCAGGCATAATGCCTTTCTTAGTTGATCGCCGCCTATCTTTATCTCGCCACTCCAAGGTTGCTGGTATTTCCATAATATGAAAGCCCATTAATTCTGACTTTTGTAGTATTTCCAAGTGGAGTTCCTTCCCATCACTAACGAGCTCTAGACAGCCTATAACCTCTCGTTTAAAAGCCCGGACTATGCATGTTACCGTATGCATTTTTTGCTGAAACCCTAAGCGGAGGATATTGTTACCCCATTTCGATAACATCTCCCGTTGTTTTGGAACATTAGTAAAATGTCCCTCAGGATGATGTGCAGATGCCAATACAATATCAGCGTCGCCAGCAATGAGAGGTTTTAATAGCCTGGCAATAATAGCTGGTTCATAAGACAAATCAGCATCCATACAAACAACATAGCATCCTTTGCTATTCCGAAATCCAGTGCGGACCCCGCGTCCCCTACCAAAATTTCTTTTGTGATGTGCAATTACCAACCAGGGGCGTGTTTTTTTCATCTCCTCTAACACGTCGCCCATTTTATCTGTTGAGCCGTCGTTAACCACAATAATTTCAGAGTTAAAATCGGGTAAATTACTGCCTAGCCACGAAAACAACTCATCAATATTTTTCTCGATTATTAAAGACTCATTGAAAGCTGGGATAACTATACTCAGATCAATATTTTCCATTTCTACTCCATGGCGGAAGAGTAATTTATATGACTCAGAACTTCCTTCGACATTAAAATCACACTCCCAGACAATTAACACACTCTAAAAACCATATAGAATATAGTTTTCGTTTTCATATATCACCGAAAAATTTTTATTTTTATTTTTCATTTTAGATTTATTCATAACAAAATGAGTAATACCGAACTTATTGGCAACCGATATCAATAAATCATTTGAAGCAGAGTTATATATAGCCCCAAGTTTCACATGCATTTCTTTATAATCATCTAAAGAAGGATTGTTGCTTAAATAATCTGTCGGATTAACACCAAAGGCTTTTGCTTTTTCTATGCCGAGGGCCAACGCACGTCCATCATTAGTATAAACGATCCCATGCAGCCATCCTCGTAAATTTCCAAAAGATGATCGCTTTGCGAAATGCTTAAATCCATAATAATGGGTTGGCTCTGGCATAATAAAAACATCCTTGCTAAGATTTTTATCTACCCATATTTGAAGCTGCATGTAATCATTAGCTCGCTCCTCACTTTCAGCAGATGGAAACATTCTTAGCTCCCAAGCCCAAAGCATAGCCAAGACCGCGACGCTAAGGACCGACAAATGCATAGTTTTTTTAGGTTTAAACCGCAATAGCTGAAATAATATTAAGGCAATAATACTCGCTGTTAGTAATTCCCCATCATACTTCACTTGCCCAATCGCGGTGTAGCCATCCATATTAATACTGAGAAACCAGGGGCTAAAATAATAAATGAGGGGAATTATAATCGATAGCAATGTTAAGCACAGTAGCAGCCATTTGCCCTTGTCTTTACCTTTGGTTTGAGAAAAAAACCAATCCGCTGACTGAATTACAAAAAATGCGGTGACCCAAATCAAAGGAAATCCATTTCTCGACCAAAACAATGATACCAATAACAAACTCGAAATGACGGAGATCACAACCCCGCCACTAACAATACGCCGCAACAAGCCACAAATAATAATTACAGCCGATACAAACAGAAAAAGACCGCTAGCACGAGTTAATGCCAATTTAATTAAATACGGATGATCTAGAAGGGAGATGTATAGCCCAAGTAATATCAGCATCACCATACACGTCAATCCCAAGACTAAGGACATTTTATATTTCTGATTTGTGTCGCCGTAATACAAAAAATAGCAAACGAGTAATGCGGAGGACAAAAATGGGAAAAACTTTTCCTGGTGGAGATTCGTAAATACACCGATATCGAAGGGAAAGAAATGGAAATTAAATGCTTTTACATATGCGATCCAGTCTGAAACAGAAACGGCTGCCACGCCGTCCTCTCCACCTAAAACCATGAAATATAACCAAGCGGATGCTAATAATATTGATAGAAACACATGAAGAAGATTCGAGTTTTTAGTTAGAATCATTGCTATATATTCACGCGGACTACTTGCAACGACCCCTAGGCAAAACATCGCTCCGATAAAGCCCATTACTGGATGCACCGTAATCGAGAGTGCCAGCATGTAGGCACTAAGCGCTACCCTGCGTTGTAAAAGATAGGCTATAGCGAGAATTCGCAAACTATTGGCAGTGGTATAAAACAACCCCCAATATAAGATTCCCGACCAGCGACCTAGATTAGCCTCATGAACTGAGCTAGAAACAAGACAAATGATAATAATAAAAAATTGGTAGGTCTTTATGCCAGGGGTGATGGTTTTAACCAACACACTACAGGAAAAAGCAAAAAACAATACCTCAAAGATAATGACCAGTACACGAGTGATATCTGCATCAAGGCCAAAAATACTATATAGCAGCGTGTATACATGCATTAAAGTCGAAGCTGAATATGCATCTACGCCACTAGGACTGTCATGGATAAAATTATCTGGAAAAAAAACACGATCTACAAATTCTTTCGGGGAATAGCCCGAGAAGGCGCCATAAAGGTCTATTTGAAAAGCATTTGCATAAATTGCTAATGCAAGTACACAAAAGAGCATCAATAAATAGGGATAATCATTACTTTTTAAAGACAACATTACCGCCACACCCCAAAAATCCCGTATTCATTCGTTAAACTCCACCCCTATAGCCACAGAAAAACCATGGTAAATTCATCGCTCATTCAATAAACGCCTCAATAAAATAGGAGGAAATACTTTCAATTCGCACTGTAGGAACATTCAAACACGGGCATGTGCTACGCTTATTATCCATCTATGCCCTCGCAACAACTAACTCAATATTCGCAAACTAAACCCCTTTCTTCCTGAGGCGTTTCTGTTCTTGCGCTATCAAATATTGCTTGACCAATAATAACATAAGATCAGTATGACTTCGACTCACACATACCGCGGAGATACCAACTTCATGGGCATTCCAGCATATTATACAATTGCAGCGGGCCCTCAGCAGGGGTGCAAAATTTTCACATTGCAAGCGACGCCTACTTTAGACTGAGTGCCTGGGACCAAGGCTCGAATTTTCTTTCACCTACGAATAGCGGATTGCTGTTCCAGAAGTCTCTAGCCTCATTGATTGTGGGCGAGTCATATGATTAGCTAGCTCTTTTCTGATTTAAATTCTGATTTTAATGTTTCTAGGTTTGATAGCTTAAGATCAAAATCTTTAAAACGTAGGGGCAGTAGTAAACAGCTCAATGCATATTGAGCCATGTCCTTTAGTCTCATAAGCGGACCAAACTGCTTTTTAAACGCTTGAACTTTGTTTGCATCGGGCCAGCTATAATGACTTGGACTAGTTTCTCTTTTGTTAAGGCAGGTGCTTAGGCTCTTCTGCTTAGAAAAGAGCTCAGCATAAGACTTAAGCATCTTTTGAGCCAATAGGTTGTTGGCCAGCATATGCTGAAGCATAGATTTAGATTTATCTACCCGGAATGATTCTTGATATAATAGAGGTCCTTTGTCAAGTTCAAGGCTCACCTGAAAAATAGTTGTTCCAATTTCACTGTCGCCATTAGCGATCGCGTGAAATTCGCCAGCTATTCCGCCATAGGCTGGCAGTAAACTTGAGTGAATACACCACATTCCATATTTCGGAGTATTTAGAATTTCCTTTTTAAAAATTTGATTGATTCTAATGACACAAATTTCAGCGCCACTGTCCTTTACAGTGTTGACAAATTCAGGGTCATTTACATTGGAGACTTTATAAATGGGAATATTTTTAAATTTACACTTTGCTCTTATAGCTTTTGGAAAGCTTGATCGTTTTGGGTTGGCGAATAAAATAGCAAGTCTTTCATAAACCTTAAAAAATCCGTTTGTAAAGATAAGGTAAAACCAGTAAGAAAACCCAGTCTTTTTAAGAACTCCCATCACATCGTTGCCGAGCTTATTTTTTGATTTTCCTTTTTTTGTAAGAAGACTTGTTGTGAAGCCGACGCCAACAATTTCAACGTCCTTAGCGCCAAACAAACCCGAAAAAATAAGGTTTGAAGTAAAGTCTTCATTGCTGAGGATAAATACTTTTAGCATTTTATACCCCATACTGTAATGGGCGCTGAATACGATTTTTCAATTGTATCGACACTGCTTTTTGCGAACCAGTTTTCAATTTCACTTGGTTTAAAGAAATAAAGAGTAGGTGGCGCGATATTCACCAGTACAATCTCTCTACACTGTTTCCATGTAGAGTTTCTTAAACTTATTTTAGAGCGCGTAGGGAGTGCTCCAAGAAAAGGCACGATACAATCAGCAATTCTTTTTGTCGCGTCTGGACCGAGCGCACTACAAATCTTGCGAACTCCAGAAAACACAAGTCCGAGTAGATCACGCCTTCGTGGGCAGACCCATAGACCAATGAGTCCTCCTTTTTTTGTCACCCGACAAAGCTCTCGAAACGACTGAGCTGGATTATCGGTATAGCCTAAGACTCCAAAGGAAAAACTTATGTCATAGGTATCATCCCCGTAGGGGAGTTTGCTAAGATCAGCAATTTCAAATTTCCAGTTCGAGAGATTCTTTTCCTGAGCTCGAGCGAGTGCGGGTACGGAAATATCAACACCAATAAATCGATGGGTGCTCGAATATTCAGAAAGAACCTCAGCATGAACCCCATCGCCACATCCCGCATCCAAGATGTGAAGGGGGTGAGAAGCATGATTTAAATAATTAAAAACCGGGCGCAGAAACTCTTTTGCGACTTTCTTTTTAGCAAGGGAGGTTTCACTTTGCCAATTTTCATCCCAATGTTGGTTAAAGTTGTACATGACTTAAGCTGTTGCCTTTATGTTGTGCCGGTCGAAAACTTCATCGAGCTGTTGAGGTTCAGGATAGTTGATAAGTACTGCTTTATGCTTGCCATGAAATACAGACATCCTGCCTGCGCTTACAGCTGAGGCATCTCCTCCAGCTACGGCTTTTCCAAAGTCTTCAACTTTACCTGCACCACCAGCCGCGATCACAGGAATCTTAACGGCATTTGAAACTTTTTTGACAAGTTCAATGTCGTAACCTATCATTGTGCCATCACGGTCGATAGAATTAAGCATTATCTCACAAGTACCTCATTTTTCTAAATCCAGGGCTACGGATAGTTGTCGTATTCTTATTGGCTCTTTGGAAGGGCAGTAGTTTGCTGACAAAAGGCCAATAAAATGGCTATGGGATTTGTAGCAATGCATCCTTCTACATCTATGTTTAATATTTCTTCAGATACGTTACTCACCTGGATGTAACTATTTCTGTGCTGCCTGGTGGTGGAAAAGGCTCTAATTCATCTTCTCTTGACGCTACTTGAATCAAGCCCTCATCGACACCTAACTGCTTCAGTGCGGCTGATACTTTTTCTAGAACTAAGTCTTTTGAAACAATAGCCAAAACGGTCCAAAAAATTAACTTAATATTCAGAGGAATAGATTGATTCTTAACATAAACTAAACCTAATCTACTTTTCCAGGGGCGTATTATTTGATTGTAAGTTAAATCAGGATCTTCTTTACCTTCTAAAATATCACCTTCATCTGAGAATACAATGGATGAAAAATCTGTAATACCCGGCTTGACAGAAAGTAATTCTTTTTCCTCTGCAGTATATAAATCTGTTTCTCTCTGTACATTGGGCCGTGGCCCGACCAGACTCATGTCACCTTTCAGAACATTCCACAGCTGCGTCAATTCATCCAACTTATAACGACGAATAAAGTGCCCAACTGCGGTGATTCTCATATCATTTGCGCCGGTTGAATCAACACAGCTGCTGTCTGCATTCACGACCATGGAGCGCATCTTTAGCATGATAAAGATGCGCTCATTTTTTCCAACGCGTGGAGCCACATAAAACGGTGAGTGTCCATCTTGTTTCCAGACAAGAAACATAACGGGTAATAAAAGCGGACTGAGCAGGATGAGACCAAAGGCAGATGCAACGATATCAAAAAGCCTATTCATTATTATTCCGATAAAATTCTGTTACTTTTGCACAAATATAATTTACATCGGCATCACTAATAAACATATTCATAGGTAACATGATGCACCGTGTGAAAAATCGCTCAACTTTTGGAAGTTTTACAGTGAAACCTAAGTGCTCCCACTGGTGAACCGCTTTGCCGCCCCATTGTATAAGCGTGCCAATACCGTTGTCTGCAAGGTACTGTTTTAACTCATCACGGCTATCCGCTTGTAGCTCATAGTTCTGGTAAATATCAAAATGATCAGGATCAGCATCCGGTGCCGGTGGTAATTGTAATTCTTCAAGGTTACCTAATTGTTCTTGATACATAGCCGCTATTGCGCGGCGTCGAGATATGATTTTGTCATAGTTGCTCAATCGGAAGTTGAGTACTGCAGCTTGTAAGTTATCCATGCGGCTATTGCGGCCCCAGCTTTTAACTTCGCCCACAATATCGCGGCCGTGATCATGTAACTGATACACCTTATCAAACATACCATCATCATTGGTGATTACGCCGCCCGCATCTCCCAGGCAGCCCAAGACTTTAGCCGGAAAAAAGCTGATTGCAGCCGCGTCACCAAACGTACCCGCATGTTGCCCTTTGTAGCGGGAACCTAATGCCTGAGCCGCATCTTCAACCACAAAGAAGTGGTTTTTCTTGGCTATGGACATAATTTTGTCCATCTTACAGGTGCGCCCGTTTAGTTGTGTAGGCATAATGCCGACCGTTCTAGGGTTAATAGCCGATTCAACCGCATCATAGTCGATAAGGCCATCGTTCCCCATTTCTACCGGTACAGGTACCCCACCGGCGGTTACAATAGCGGATGCAGTTGCTAACATAGTATGTGAGCAGCAGATAACTTCATCGCCTGGGCGCAGACCAAGTGCCATCCATGATAACTCCATGCCATCCGTAGCATTGGCTACGCCTATCGCGTGTTTAGCACCAGTATAGGTAGCTAACGATGATTCAAACTCTTGCAAATCCTGCTGCATAATGAAGGCACCACGCTGGCCAACATCCTCAAAAATCTTTAATAGATCTTCACGTTCATCCAGATAAGCACGAGTGTAGTCATAGAATGGGACTTTACGAGTTGTCATTTTGATACTTCCAAACCAAAAAATTGATATTAATCAGGACAGCATACCTGTAACGGCTGAAACGACCTCTTCAGCTGTTGTATAGTAAGCTTTTTCTAGAACGCTGGATGTTGGTGCCGGTGCGTTAGGTAGGGTGATACGCTTAGGTGCGTTGTGCAGATTTTTTGGGTCTATTTTTTCGCATACGCTGGCAATAACTTCAGCGGAAAAGCCCGCAGTTTCCCAGCCTGAATCTACTACCACTAAAGAATGGGTCTTTTCTACTGACGCCACAATCACGTTAGAATCAAACGGATTCAATACACGTAAATCAATCACTTCAGCAGAAATACTGTCATCTTGTAATATAACGGCAGCCTGTTTGGCCAGGTAGGTAGCATGTCCGGAGCCGACAATGGTGACATCTACTCCCTCACGAACACACATAGGACCCTGTGTTGTTAAATCTAGTTCTTTGACTGCTGGGAGTTTGTCTTCCTGCCCATACAGCCACCTGTCATCAATATAGATAACCGGATCTTCGCAGAGCACAGACGCAATGAGCAGGTCTCGGGCATCCGCTACAGATGATGGCATAACAACACGCAACCCAGGCACATGTGCAAACCAAGTATGTAAAGCCTGTGAGTGCTGGGCACCCTGCTCACCACCACGGTTTATAATTGCGCGAATTGTTACGCCTGGATGCGCCTGCCCACCAAACATATGTGACCATTTGGCCGCCTGGTTGACGATAGCGTCCATTGCATAAAGCATAAAATCCATTCTGGGATGTACCACAATGGGCTTCATGCCTGATAATGAGGCACCTACTGCCGCTCCGGTGCAGGCCGACTCGGATACGGGTGTGTCAATAATGCGCGCTACACCAAATTTCTTATCCAGATCAGTCATAGAATTACCCACATACCAGGGGCTCCATAATCCTTGACCAATAACAAATACTTCAGGGTAGTTCTCTAACAGGTATTCAAACCCGGAACAGATCGCTGTTCCATAATTATGGTGTTCTGTATTCAAGTTCATTATCTCAATTAAGGTTTTGCTGCGTAAACGCGATCTAGTGTGGCCGATGCTGGTGGATATGGGTCATTCATAGCCTTTTCCCAGGCTGTTACTATTTGCTCATTGAGTTCCTGAGTGAACGAGATCTCTTGCTCTTCTGTCCAGATATTGGCTTTTATCATGGGCGTAGAGAGGCGGGATATAGGGTCGCGTGCTCGCCAGTTATCCACTTCTTTCAGTGATCGATGCACGCCAACATCAATGTCATCTCTCCAGTCCACATGGCCATACACGCGGTAAGTCACCACTTCCAGAAAACCTGGGCCCCTGCCTAATCGTGATGCACTAATGAGTTCTTTGGCTGCATCAGCCACCGCCACAACATCATTACCATCAATAAGCTTATGTGGAATATCATTTGCCACAGCAAAACGAGACATCAGATCGCTCGGTTGACGCAAAGAAATATGCATATGGCTTGCAAACAAGTTGTTTTCAACAACAAAAAGCACAGGGGCATGTTGAATTCTTGCCAAATTGAGTGACTCATGAATAACCCCTTCTTCCATGGCGCCATCGCCAAAATAGATAACACTCACATCATCAACCTGTTGCAATTTGGCCGCCATAGCAGCACCTACAGCGAGCGCAACTGTGCCGGATACAATAGGCACAGAGCCGTAGAAGCCACTAGCTGGATCACAAAGGTGCATGGAGCCACCCATGCCACGAGAAAACCCCGTTTGTTTGCCTAATACTTCGGCAAAAAGTTTATAAAAATCGGGGTTAAGTGCTAATAAATGAGCGTGTGAGCGATGCGCGCCAAATACTCTGTCGGTAGATTGCAAGGATGCTGAAACGCCTACTGCAATCGCTTCCTGGCCCGCACCAAGATGAACTGGGCCACCAATGTCCCCTTCTTTACGCCCCAATGCTAGACGCTGTTCAACTTTACGTATTGTGATCATTTGCTTCAGGTAATGTTGTAGGTCATCAGCACTATGATTTTCAATAACAATAGGGTCGTGGTGTTGGGTTGGTTCAGCCAATGAACCTAAATTAAAAGGAGTTGAGTCGGTCATATCCTGAGCTTTTACTTATATTAATGATTACATACCACCTGAGATACATGGTCCCCATGTAGGCAGGGGTGAGATTGGCGTGAATTTTACAAAATTTTGAAAGAAATATATATCTATAAAAGAGAGTATTTTACTGTATGTAGTCGCATTGTAATTTAGGCCGCTCAGTTGTAAGTGAAAGTATCACCCGATACAGTAGAGATGGACAGGTGGGAAAGTGAATAGGGCCTAGTTTTTGCCCCGAATTTAAACTGGAAGCAGCTTAGTTTGTTGTTAATCAGTGGGTTCATCCTGGGAAGCGTCTGAGGCTATGAGTGACAGGAGATTAACCATGGGGGCCGGATGCATAAGCTCAAGCATGCTTCGCTGTGGAAATTACTGGGATAATGTCGTTGCCGAATCCTTTTATTAGCAACTAAACAAAGGAGAGTGTGAAAAAACGCGTCTATAAAGCACGGGATATAGCACGTGTAGATATATTCGAATGTAGTTGGATGTCCTACAATCAACAGCGGCGCCACAGCTACCTCGGGGGGAGCATAAGAGCGTGGGAAGTCCAACGTGCCCTTTTGTCGAGATGGTATCATACGAAGTTGGACCGGTGATATGCATGGACTTTTGGGCACAAGGCTTATACTCTATGCCTTTATTAGTTTAAGCATAAATTTTTACAGCAATGGCCCTGCTAGTGTAATAATTGTGTGCCCACTTTTGATGTAACTTGAAACTTGCTTAAGAGGATAAATTTTGGAGCTAGAGCAATTAATACTGCGACTTAATGAGATTGCCGATATCTCTAATCAGGAATGGCTGAAAGGTCTGAATGACCGGAAGCATAAAGAGCTGGAATTTCATAATCGCGACAGAGACAGGCAGGTTGTCGAAACACTGGATCAAGATACTTTTGACAAGTTCTATTCCAATAAAAAGTTTTACTCTACAGTACAGAAATCAACCGACTACCATCAAGGCTGGATAGCTAAAAACTGTAAAGACAAGATCTTTTTGGATTATGCTTGCGGTAATGGCGGTAATGCTATTGCTGCAGCAATAGCGGGCGCAAAATTGGCGATTGGATTTGATATTAGTGACGTGTCTGTAAAAAATGCGCAAAAAGATGCTGAAGCACAAGGCCTGGAAAATGTTTACTTCTTTCAGGCTGATGCGGAAAATACCAAATTACCTGATAGTTGTGTTGATGTCATTATATGTTCTGGCATGTTACACCACCTAGATTTATCATATGCATTTCCGGAACTTCGTCGAATCCTTGCACCATCCGGCAAGCTACTGGCTATAGAAGCGCTTGATTATAACCCCTTTATTAAACTCTACCGCAAACTGACGCCGGATATGAGAACTGAATGGGAGAAGGCACATATCTTGAGCATGAAAGATATTGAATTTGGCAAACGTTTTTTTGATATTGGCGAAATCAAACATTGACATATTACCAGCTATGCTGGTGCCTATTTTCCTAAACTGCTACCTCTATTTGAGGCTGTTGATAGTTTGTTGGTTAAGATACCGGGGATCAGGTTGATGTCATGGATATTTACTTTTGAATTGCTATCAAAAGACATAGACTAACGGCTAATACAATAACTTATGACAAAGTCGAGAAAGGATTTAACAGCCTTCAATTGCTGACTTACTGGTAAATCAGCAATTGAAATTTTACGGGATGCCCGAATGTAAGTTCGATTAAATTTTAAACTAGCCAAGGTCTCAAATGTAATTGAAAGTGGAATGGTTACATTGCAGACAGCTGAGGGCGATAAAGTTGAGATAAATAATAGAGGCTTTATTTATGGGTAATAATATTCTTTCATTTCATTTTTTTGCCACCATAACAAACTTAAATGCCGAATTCTTTGTATTTATCAACTTATCAAATTTATTGACAATTTCAGCTGCTTTAAATTGATTTGTTACTTTTTCCAGTAAAGGCGTCAGCCAGATGATTGAGCCAAAATAATAGGCATTAGATTCGCCAAATTTATTTTGATAAGCGTCTATCAATGACATAGTTGGCATCCGTTTTAATGTACTAAGCGTTCGATTTTTTTTAAGAAAATGAAGCCAGCGATTTAGGCGGTAAATGGGGTTGTGATTCAATGAGTCTACACAGATAAAAAATCCACCTTTTTTCAATACTCGATAAATCTCATTCATTACAACGCTATTATCACCATAGCTTAAGCTGCCCGCACTGGTTACTACATCGAAAGATTCGTTGTCAAATGTTAATGACTCCATGTCTGCAACTTCTATTTGTAAGTTTTTTGGTGATTTAAGGTTTTTTTGTATTACATCTAACGAGTGCTCTGATATATCAGTTGCTAAAACATTTGCGCCTGTGCTTAACAAAATCTTTGTAAACGCTCCCGTACCTGCACCAATCTCTAAAATGCGCCCATCACTGCCTGGTGATAACTCTCTGATTTTTGATTCAAAATAGCGATAGGGTGCCTGAATGGATGGCTGTAATGAGGCGCTGCCAGAAATAACGGTAAAATCACCATTTTTATTTGATAGTTGAGAAAATGCTCTTTCATTATATCGTTGGTATTCCAATTCTTTATCTGTATTCA
>JAZFYA010000025.1:0-9879 GCA_036443315.1 Pseudomonadales bacterium | reverse complement strand
ATGGAGTTTGTTTCAGATGGATATGGCAGCTGTATTGCTTGCAGCCATGCAGGGCAGGTTAAAGACTTTAGGTATTGATTAACACCCCGGCGACCTGAAGACAGGACATGGAGAGCACCATAGACGATATATTTTAAGCGCTTGAATCCATTATGTTAGACGTCTACCGCTACCGTGGAAAAATACCATGTTGTGGCTATAAACACTGGTCATTTGACGGAAGCAGATTGTGATGCGTTAGTTGATGTTGTGAATGGCGGCGAGCTGATGGTCCAGAAAAGACAGTCAGTGTTTTTCTTGAAGTTATTAGAGGAAGAACCGCAAAGTAATTTTCGTCACGGCCATAGCAAAACAATCAAGGATATCATTAGATGGGCGTACCAGTCAGGCTATCGAATGATTGAATTCGACTGTGGTGCGAAGGTATTACCTCAGTTTCCGGTATTTGGCTGATAGAAGAAGGTGCCCCAAGGCTCCTACATCTTGGGGCGGCTAGAGCCGCCTTAGTGAGGATTTTCATCCAACGAGAGGGTGTAAATAAATTTGTGTAACTGCTCATTATCCTTAACCTACCTACTAGGTAATCATAATGGGCATAACCATGAATCAGAAGAAACTCCAAGCACTAGCCGAAGAACTGGCCAAAGATCTTAAAACCCCCGAAAACCTGAGTGCTCTTAGCGCTCAACTCACCAAAATCACTGTAGAAGCTGCCTTAAAGGCCGAGCTGGATAATCACCTGGGTTACGATAAAAGCGCCCCAGAAGGCCATCATAGCGGCAATAGCCGCAATGGTTACTCGCCTAAGACACTGAAAGGTGATCATGGTGAAATAGACCTCCAGACCCCTCGCGATCGCAACGGTAGCTTTGAACCCCAGTTGGTTAAGAAAGGCCAAACGCGCATAGCAGGAATGGACGATCAAATTCTTAGCCTTTACGCCAAGGGTATGAGTACGCGTGATATCGTTGCCGCGTTTCAGGAAATGTACGGCGCTGACATATCGGCGGGACTGGTTTCGCAAGTAACCAATGCGGTTATGGAGCAGGTTGTAGAATGGCAAAATAGACCGCTTGATGCAGTGTATCCCATTATCTATTTAGACTGTATCGTACTTAAAATTCGCCAAGATAAACGCGTCATCAACAAAGCAATATATCTGGCTTTAGGCATTAATGTCGAGGGCCATAAAGAATTACTCGGCTTGTGGATGTCTGAAAATGAAGGTGCAAAATTCTGGCTTTCAGTGCTGACTGACCTACAAAATCGCGGTGTTAACCCTGTGCTCATCGCCTGCGTAGACGGTCTAAAAGGCTTTCCTGAAGCGATTAACACGGCCTACCCTGACGCAAAGATTCAGCTGTGTATCGTCCATAGGGTGCGTAATTCGCTGAAGTTTGTGCCATGGAAAGATTACAAAGAAGTGACCGCCGATTTGAAGCGTATTTACCAGTCAGTATCAGAAGAGGAAGCGACGTTGGAGCTGGATCGTTTTGCCGAAAAATGGGAGGGTAAATATCCGCAGATTAGTAAATCCTGGCGCACCCATTGGCCTAACCTAATTACGCTTTTTGATTACCCGCAAGATAGTCGAAAGGTGATTTATACGACCAATGCCATTGAATCGTTGAACAGCGTAATCCGCAAATCGGTGAAGACCCGCAAGGTATTTCCAAATGATAATGCGGCAATGAAAGTTGTCTATTTGGCGATTGAAGCGGCCTCTAAAAAATGGACCATGCCAATTAGAGATTGGAAAGCAGCGCTAAATCGTTTTATGATAGAGTTTGAGGAGCAGCTAGCTCCTCACGTTTAAACCGGGCAGTTACACTGTTTGTTTTACACCCTCTCCAACGAATCTAACGGATTATAGTTTATCAATATGAGACTTCTCTAATATTTCACATTTTCTGTAATGGCTGCTCTCCGTGTTTTATTTCGTCGGAAACAGCAACTCTACTAATAGTACCAGCGTCAGTCACATCAAAATCATAGAAACTGTTACCAGTAGCAACTAGCTGACTTGCATTGTTAATTCCTCGCTAAATGCAAGTAATATTGCTGCCAAGCTTGCTGGCTAATTTATAGATGCTGTCAAGGTTTACGGTGCAACGTTCACCTTTGTTATTGATGGCTTCCGCATACCCACGGAGATCCACTAACTTTTCAGCACCAACCTCCATGAAGATCGCAACCTCATCGTCGGCCAAGTGCGACGATACCAGGGCTGGAAGGTCAATTTCTACATCTTTATTCTTTTTTTCGTCATAGACACAAGAGGGCCAGCCGGAGCGCTCAGGGCAGTCTCCGAGAATAAAAAAAACTTTTTCTTCTTTTATCATACGAATAGACGGGATTTTAGCCATTGCATCTTCAAAGGCATCTTCGTCTTTAACTCTAAAATAGTTGGTGCGGCAAGAAGCGTAGTAGTTAGCCATGAATATTTCCTCGCTAGGAGTTGTTTTTAAGCCCTTAGTAGAAGCAGGGATTATATCGATTATTTATTACCTCATTCAAATCACCTTATTTACTCATTATACTAATCCTCACTAAGGTATTGATTGTAATACCCCCATACTATCGGCAGTATTTTGTGGCAGAAGAACTAAACTGAAAAATAATGATTTACTGCACCGACAGTACCTACCCCAAGTTGTTTCATTAAATCGTCAAGGCAAAACACGCCAGCACTAGTGCGTTCGTTGCAAACTTTCCCGAAGGCAAACGCTCAATATCCATATCCGTTTTAAATTCACTGTGATGCTCGATATTGAAACGTCTCATAACTCATTCAATGGGTGACTTTATTGAAGCGCTATTTTATCATTAAAAGTCTTATTTTGTAGCCTATAAAGGCTTTTTAGTGTAATTTAAAACTCGGATTCAGGTATATGCAAAGAGGTTTGGTGAATTACCCATGATTTATAATCCCTTTAACTAATTTTTGTGACAGAAATGGTAGATAAATTAGTGTGTTTTGATCAGATCATTTATTAGCGTTTCGCAAACGCCCACTTCATCTGCAAATTTCTTTATTAATAAATGCTTATAGATGCCTTTAGGCATCTTCTTCAACAGCTCAAAGACTTCTTTAGCCATTTTCCCTTTATGAGCCGGGTCATCGCCAGGGTGCCTGTCTTCAACATAGCGACACACAAATTCAGCCATACTCATGGTTTGACTTAACCGCTGTCTATAGAGATCAATTCCTTCCTTCCGGACCATTGAATCCGGATCTTCACCGTCAGGGAAGAACAAGAATTGTAAGTTAATGCCGTCATTTAGAACCGGTATGGCATTTTCAACCACTCTCCATGCAGCTGACCTACCGGCTCTGTCGCCATCAAAACAAAACGTCATGTTTGATGAGTGGCGTTTAAGTAGTTCAATTTGCTGTATACCAAACGCAGTGCCTAAAGGCGCTACAGTATTTTCAATGTCATACTGCACATGAGCAATTACATCCATATATCCTTCAACTACAAAGACGCAATTTTGACGTGCAATGAATTGTTTAGCACTATGAAGGTTATAGAGTATTTTGCTTTTATTGAAAACCGGTGTGTCCGGGCTATTCATGTATTTAGCCACAGCGCTCCCTTCAGCGGCCTTTGATCGGAGAATTCGTCCACCAAAAGCGATTAGCTCACCTTTCGGATTAAAAATCGGCAGCATGATCCGGTTATTAAAAAAGTCATAGCTGTAGTTGTTATCGCCAGAACTGACCAAACCGGCCAATATTAGAATGTTTTCATCGAACTCTCCCGAAAGCTGTTGTTTAACGTCCTGCCAGGTGTCGGCTGCATAACCGATCTCGAACCGCTTGGATATCTCGCCGGTAATCCCCCTGGACTTAAGATCTTCAATCGCGGCTTTGCCTATTGGCTTACGGAGGTTCTTCTTAAAGATAACCCCTGCCGACTTTAAAGCTGCTAATAGTTTGTCATTCTGCTCTTTGTCGTCCTGATATTTCTCTTGTGCTTTTGGATCATCATCGTCGAAGGTGAATTCTAAACCATATTCCCCTGCTAATTTTTTAACAGCATCGCGAAACTGTATTTGGTCGTAATCAACTAGCCAGTCGATCGCCTTTCCAGAAGCACCACAGCCAAAACAATAGTAGAACTGCTTTTCATTACTGACAGTAAATGAAGCTGATTTTTCATCGTGAAAAGGACAGAGCGCGGTGCTGTCCGCTCCTTTCCGGTTCCGGGTCAATCTAATATATCGACTTATCAGTTCGTGTAGGTCAATACGCAAATTCAGGTCATCAATGTATGATTGAGGTATCCGCATGAAAAAGTGTTACTCGCTTGGTTAAATATCACCGCTTATATTAGGGTGTTCTACGCCTCTTTTTTATTAATAATACAACTGAGAACACTAATATTGAGCCAAAAGATTCGATTTTATGCTCTTTTCTTATTCTGCCCTACCTTGCCAGTGACTATTTCTATCGGAAAAGCATATTGCCAATATTATGATACTAAACCCGCCGATATTGTTTCTAAGCTTGTTTATTTAAAGCGTCATTTCAATATCGAAGATCCAGTGGTAGAAAGGATTCTAACTGGTGAATTTTTGGAAAAACTTTCTAGTTCCCGTGGCTGGACAGAGAAAAACAAATGGCCTCTTAACCAGTCTGGCGAACCAAAGGCTATCAAGACCATCTTCTGCCACATATACACTAACTTATACTCGGCCATATTCTTACTAGCAGGATAAGGCTATGCAAAGTGCGGCAACCGCTATACCGTCAAGAAAGCGATGGATACAACATACCGCTTTTATCACACGAGGCGGCACCAATGTGCTGACCTTGCCCGTAATGGCGCTTAACAAGTCAGATGCTCAACGTCGCGCCCGCGAGACGGCCACCATGATTGGCGGCGGTAATGTTCAAGCAGTTACCCATGGTACGGCTAAAGAAGTATTCCCTGATTCATCGAATGCCATTGCTGCCTTCCATAATGATAGCATTGAGTGCGTGACGCTAGTATCAACGCTTGAAGGTGAACGGATTTTTCAGCAAGTCTTGCCTGATCTCGAAAGCTATTTTAAGTTTTGGGAAAAAGCCGTCCCGGCCTCACGCTTACACTTTGAAAATGAACATGGCTGCTATACCGGACTGGCCAAGGCTAAGCGATATTTTATTGTGTCATTTGATGACCGCTGGCTGTGATTATAGAGCTAAAGGACTGATGTCCGCATACCGTATGTTGAGTAAATAAGCCCAAAGACAGTAGCAATACAAACCCTGCAAAGAAAAGTACGTATTTTCACACTTCCGTTTTATCTCCATTCTAATGGCCAGATTATTACAACCGCGCCCTAGCGTATTTACTTTGCCTAACCGCCCTAAACCTATCAACTTTATGTGCGACATTTAGGGTAAACATTCCCTTTCTTGGCTTCTGCCACAAATCCCAGCCGTTAATCTAAGCGCCTCAATCAAAGTACCGAGAATAATTAAAATGACCGAAGCCGCCATTAAACACACTGATTTATGTGAAGAAAATCGCACCCGCCCTAACTTAAATGCTATCGAAGCTTCAAAATGGAACTCACCTAAGCGTTTAGAAGCTAATATCGCCGCTATACGCTTGCTTCGCAGATTAGAAAAAAGTGGCGCTATAGCGAATCCTCAAGACCAATCTGTATTAATGGCCTATTGCGGATGGGGTGGACTGGACCAGGCGTTTGATTGGAACCATAAAGAGTATTATGCCTCCCTTCGTACTCTTGTGTCTGATGGACTTATAACAGAAACAGACTATAGCGCAATGCGCTCATCGGTTAATAATGCCCACTTTACACCGGCCACTGTGATCTCAGCCATATGGAAGGCGGCTAAACGCTTAGGATTCAACGGTGGCAAGGTTTTAGATCCCGCAAGCGGCATAATCTGGGATGCCTGACGATCTAGATAGCACGACCACCTTTCAGCTCATTGATATTGATCCAATCCACGCTGCAATATGCAAAAAACTTTTTCCTAATGATTTTGTAGCGCACACACCGTTTGAGGAAGCAAGGGTGATTAATGGTCATTATGATGCCGTTATCAGTAATATCCCTTTCGGTGACTGGCGAGTTTTTGATGATACCTATAAACCCATGTCACTTCTGATACACGATTACTATTTTGTTAAGTCACTGGATAAGGTGAAAAAAGGTGGATTAGTGGCTTTCATCACATCAACGGGCACAATGGATAAAAAAGACTCATCAACAAGACAATACATAGCCGACCGAGCCGACCTACTAGGAGCCATTCGCTTGCCAGGAGGGACATTCTCAGATTCAGCTAACACCGATGTAGCAACGAACATTATCTTTTTACGTAAACGTGGTAGAAAAGAGCATCAAGGCGGTGGGGCTTTTGTCAATACTGACAATATCGAATTGGAGTATCAAGGTGAACTCAAAACCTTGTCTCTGAATGAGTATTTTCACGCCCACCCAGAAATGATGTTAGGCACACCGGCCTACTCCGGTCACCTTGGAGGAAAACTACTAATTGAAGCGGGCGAATTACCACTAGATATATTGATAAATAACGCTGTCGCGTTCTTGCCCGTTGCAGCGCTTTCTACACATGTCGCCGAACCTGAAGCATCCAACGCTATCATCTACGATGAGGGTAAAGGTGTCCTGGTTGGCAATATTATTGAAAGTAAACCTGGGGTTTTTGATCTTGTTATTGATCAGTATAAATCGCTTGAAACAGGCGATATATGCCTTGTTACTGAACCCGTAAAAGTTAGGAATAGTGATATCCCTCGATTACAAGGTCTCCTAACATTACGAGATATGTCCTCAGTATTTCTACGTACACAAATGAGTATGAGTGAAACAGGATTTGTGAACTCATTAACTGAACTCAATAATGTCTATGATCAATTTATATCAGAATTTGGTTCAGTTAATCATCCCTCTAATGCGAAGTTACTCATTGATGAAGTGAGCGCTCCACAAGTTTGGGGTCTGGAAAATTACGATGATGATAGTGGTGAAGCCTGCAAGTCTGACTTATTAAAAGGACGTGTTTTTAATATCGTGCCGCTTCCTGAAACCGTTGACAATCCGCGTGAGGCGTTGCTGCTCTCGCTAAACCACAAAGGAGCCATTGATACAGACTTTATTGCAGGATTACTGAACACCCATTGGCTCCAAGCGGCCAAGCTTTTAGAGAGTGAGATTTATTTCAATCCTGAGAGCGGTGTTTGGGAACTCGCCGCACTGTACTTATCAGGCAATGTCCGCATTAAACTCGAAAACGCGCAAAAACTCGTGTCAGATTTCCCTGACTTAGAGGATAACATTGCAGCACTTAAAGCCGTACTCCCTGCATCTCTGAATCCAGAAGATATAGATTTACAATTGGGCAATCCCTTGGTATCGCCTGAGATAGTAAAAGATTTTGTATTGTCACTAGTAGCAGATGGAGATGAGTTTCGCGACGATATTGAAGTTAGTTATGTACCAGAAGTCGGAAAATGGGACCTACGCCTTAACCATTCGTTTCGCGATGCATTTGAACAGGAATGTACTGTAGTTTTCGGTACTCAGCGCCGCAATCTAAGCGACCTTTTAAATCATATTTTATCAGGTCGCTCCCCTAAAGTGATGGATGAGGTGCGAGACCCCAACGGAGAAACGAAGAAAGTTCTAAACAAAGACGCTACAGCAGATGCCATTGATAAAATCACACTCATACAGGATAGCTTCGACGCCTGGGTTTGGGATGACGAAGAACGGGCCGATTTTCTAACACTGGAATATAATAGGCGATTTCGATCCTACGTTTCCCCCGAATACGACGCCAGTTTTCTACAACCTGAAGGTTTAAGTTCGTGCATCACCCCGTATGTACATCAGCTTGAAGTGACAATTCGTGCGTTGTTCGAAGGACGCCTACTTTCAGCTCATTGTGTAGGTGCCGGTAAAAGCCTGGAGCAAGCGTTAATTCTATTAGAATCAAAACGCTTTGGGTTGTGTAACAAGCCGTTGCTAAGCGTGCCCAATCATATGTTGTCACAGATAACGCGGGATTGTCAAAAGTTTTTCCCAACAGCTAATATTCTCATGGTTTCCCGCGATGACATGAGCAAGCAACGTCGACGGCGCTTACTCGCCAAAATCGCCTATAACAGCTTTGATATGGTTGTTGTTTCACACTCCATTATTAATCAGATTGGCGCTCCTGAAGACTTTGAGGCAGGCCTAATTCAAGAGGAGCTTTACGAGCTAGAATATGCTTTAAATCAAATGAAAGCATCCAATGAAGATTCGCGCCTTTCTACAAAGATGATTGAAGCGGCGAAGAAAAAACTAAATACCCGCCTAAAGACTCTGGCTACTCAAATACGCAACCATCAGGACAAGTCGATCACCCTGGCCGATCTTGGCGTTGATGCGATCGCTATTGATGAAGCGCACTTATACAAAAATCTGGCAGTTACCACAACATCTAACATTAGCGGTATTTCGAATGCCTCATCTCAACGCGCCTGGTCAATGTTAATGAAGGTGCGCTATATTCAATCGATCAATCAATGTGCAAACGGTAAAGCATCTGGCGTCTATTTCTTCACCGGTACCCCAATTGCGAATAGCATGGTTGAGCTTTATACCCAGTTGCGCTATCTGGCACCGAATGTATTGATCGAGGCTGGCATATCGCATTTCGATGCATTTCTTCGAACCTTTTGCCGGGTGAAAACTCAGCTAGAAATGTTGCCCGAAGGGTCGGGTTATCGCCTAAATGAGCGCCTTGCCGAATTTACAAACCTTGAGGATCTTATTTGCATAGTCCGTACAGTGTTTGATATTAAAACGCGGGATGACCTAAATTTACCGACGCCTAATGTTGAGCGAATTACAGTAGTTGCCGAACAATCACCTTTCCAAAAGGCTTTTATGCAACACCTGACGCTGCGTGCGAGAAAAGTCCGCGACGGCAGTGTAGATAAACACATTGATAACTTACTTCGCATCTCTACACACGGGCGTAGAGCCGCCCTAGATTTACGCCTACTAGATAACCGTCTTCCCGACTTTAAAGGCTCAAAGATTAACATTCTGGTTGATAATGTGGTGTCTGAGTACCACGCGAGCACAGCACAGCTTGGCGCACAGTTAATATTTTGTGATCAAGGGACGCCGAATACCTCCGGGTTTTGTCTCTATGACGACATTCGAAATAAAGTGATTGCTAAAGGCATTCCTAGCGAAACAATTTCTTTTATCCACTCCGCCAAAAACGACGAAGATAAAGATCGCCTATCTCGCAAGATAAGAACGGGCAAAATACGCGTATTAATCGCTTCTACCGAAAAGGGTGGAACAGGCTTAAATATCCAAAAACGACTTGCCGCACTCCATCACCTAGATTGCCCCTGGCGTCCCTGTGATATCGGGCAAAGGGAAGGCCGGATAGATAGACAGGGCAATATATTTGAATATATAAAAATGTTCACGTACACCACAGCTGACAGCTTTGATATTTATATGTGGGCCACCAATGAGCGAAAAGCAAAATTTATCGTACAAGGTTTATCAAACCCTGCTCTAATCGGTCGACAGTTTGCAGAAGACACCGACACCAATGATTATGCTGAAATAGTCGCCGTTACTACTGGTAATCCTCTAATTCGTGAGAAAGTCGCCCTAGACATGAAAGTTAATGCTCTAAAACGTAAACGAAAGCAATCTCAAAGTGACAAACTTCGTCTTCGACATATTATATTTGATACAAAACGCAAGCTTGATTACAGTAAAGCTGAAGCCTCAACGTCTAAAGCTAACGGTCATATTATGAAGACCAATAAAGCCAAACAAGGAGGCCGCGATTTTACTCTTGTGGTTAACGGTATT
>JAZFYA010000024.1:0-12817 GCA_036443315.1 Pseudomonadales bacterium | reverse complement strand
GTGCTTCCAGTAGTTCAGTGGGAATATCACAGATACTCTTATAGTCTGAGCCAGCCTCAATTAAGAGAACGTGTCTGTCTGATTCTTCACTTAAGCGAGCAGCCAACACAGCACCAGCGGAGCCAGCTCCGACCACAATATCATCGTATTCCATGGATTTATCCTTAAATATATTTTCTGTTAAAAGCTATACCTGACACTAAAGTAGAGACGGTCATCATCTTGATAAGAAAAGAGTCGTGCCCGATCGTTATCGGCATGGTAATTAAGATAACCGCCGCCTAGTTTTATGTTATCGGTGTAGTCATAATCAAAGCTAACTCGAACAATATCGCTATTCGCTTGTATCATATGTCCCCAAGATACAACGAATTGAGCCGTATCGTGCCACATATCGAAAGATAGTTTGCTCACTGTAGAAATCTGTGTTTGCGCAGGTTTTAAGCTATCGTTGTATGCTTCAATTCTCTGCGCGACCCACTCAAATTCAAAATCTGTGTCTACATTCAGTGCGTATTCAGCCCCCATCATAAATTGAGATATGACTTTATCAGTGGGGGTTCCCAGTTTTATCGTATTTTGCACGGGTACTTTATGCTTTTGTGCCAATTCAAATTTATACAGCCATTGATCATTGATCCAATTACCCGATAATCCAAACACTTCCATTTGGGCATAGTAAGGCTCTAGTTGGTTGACTACATCGCCTTCTCGAAGCGTTGAGGTATCATTAAAGACTTTGGCATAAATAAGACTCACATCACCCTTGGGCAATGATAAAAATAGTCTCAAAATAACTTCGGGATTGGAAAAACTAACATCGGGGTCAATAGCGTCCTCTATTTGATAATTATTCCTGAAGGTGATAAATCGATCAAAGTCATCATCAATCTCCGCGTCTTTGTTAGCTCGGAACTCGTGAATTAATACCAGGTCCGTCCCCCAGCGGTCTCCGACATGACTTAGTTTGGTTGCCCACACAGGCAGGCGAGCATCCTCAGCATCGACTAGACCTATTTCTCGGTTATCACGAGGATTGGCCTGGTCAAGAATCTGTGTATAATTGGATTCGCCCCATGAGATAATTTGACGACCAAATTTTAGCCATAAATTATCTACTGTCTCAAGGTTTAAATAGACTTCGCGCCATTCAAAATCATCATCCACCTCATTATATTTATCAAGGCTGACATTGGCGTTAATGCGGTAATATATCTGCTCTTTAAGCTCTCCTTCAGCCGTGACATCAATGACCGTTCGCCGCTGTGACTCTCCAGCACTTTTGTCTGGTTTTCGCGGCTTGCTTCTATTGTGGATAGAATAAGATTGCTTCTGCTTCAGATAACCTTTAACAAATAGTTGTTTGTTTTGAGAAGGTTTGATGTCATTATTTTTTGTCGATGGCTGTTGTTCAATGTTGTCAAAAAAATCAAACTCATCATCGATTATAAATTCTTCAGCTGGGCCCGAAACTGCATTATTATTTAAAACAAGCAATAAAGTACAGAATAGGACCGATAGAGAACCCTTATTCAATTTTCCTTTCCATTGCATAGGTAGTAAACATCTCATCTTTTACTTTGTGGTTATACTCTACAGTGTCTATCTCAAATATACTGGCATGCAACATTTTCTTGCCTTGTGATAGTACCATCTGAGCCCTTCTAAAAATCCATATATCATCTATTTTATCAAAGCCTGACACATTGTAATATTTAACTTTGCTTCCATCTTTAAGCCAATATTTCGCTTTAACAATCATCATTTTTTCTTTGTCAATCCAGTATTTGATTTTAATATATCCTGTTTTATCGATTACTATGGATCCGATATCCTTTTTCGGCTTTGCGAATAGAACCCACTGCTCATTGGTAGATTCATTGTTTATAAATTCATAAGAAAAATCTTCAACCTCAAGCCCGGAAAGATCCGAATAGGTGAAATCACTACCTAGAAAATACGAGGATTTATCAGTAGTCGCTAAGCGCTTTACTTTTCGAAGTTGGGGTAAATAAAGCCAAGTTTCATCCTCTCTTTTTACTTCATCCCACTCATATGCAAGAATAGTGGTGCCGCTTACTTCTGAAGGTGAAAGTACTTGTGTAATAACGCGTTTATCCTCACCATAGATTTTGCTAAGCTGAAAAATATTACGCACTCTTTTATTTTTCCTCTTGTCGATTAAGGTTAATCGTCCGTATTGTTTTTTTGTGTCGCCATCATATCGTTGGTCGACAAGTTCCATGATATTTTCTGCAGTCAATGGTTGATCATTACTTTCATTAACCAGGCTAGGTTTCTCGAGGGGAGAAGGTTGTTTGTTTTGTTCTTTTGAAAATTCAACTGCCTCATTTTCTACCAATATAGATGGAGAGGAAGAAAAAACCTCTCCTGACAAACTTAAAAAAATTGCAGCTAAAAAACTAGCAAAGGATTTCTGTTTTTTGATCATGATCGCTAAGTCTCTTTGTTTTAGACATTGATTAATAAGCATCCTGGTTTCTAACTGGAGCCGGAGTAAATTGTTCTAGCTTTTTTAATAAAGCTGGAACCAACATAATATCAGCCGCAAGTGCGCCAATCACAGTAATGCCCAGCAATATGCCTAGATAATAGAGTGCGATATTGGTTGATAGCGTAAAAATCATAAAGCCAGTTGCGATAGAGAAAGTAGTAAACAGCAATGCGGGGCCTGTTTGAGTAATAGCAAGATTGATGCTTTCTTCAAGCGCAAAGCCTTGTTCTCGGTAATGGCAATACCCATGCATAAAATGCACGGTGTCATCGACGACAAGCCCCAGGGCAATGCCCCCTAATAACACCGTGAAAAGAGTGATAGGTATTCCCGTATAGCCCATTAGCGCCAGTGTGCATAGAATCGGTAATACGTTGGGGATCATGCTGATCAGGGTGAGGGGAAGACTACGCAGTAATACTAACATCATTAAGGTGATCGCAGTTCCGGCAATCAAATAACTAGTGCTCATACTCTGGATAACGCCCACTAGAGCCTGACTAATCAAAGCCGTGGTTCCAGTCGAGGTGATAGTAGCCTCCCCCCTAAATATTTGCTGGGCCTTGTTGGTCAAACGTTTACCTGCCGGAAGTGAGTGCAGAGCATCTGCCCAGGATAATCTCACCGTAATTCGCACCATAGAAAATTCGCTGTCAATCAATTTTTCAACATCATCAGCACCGCTTCCCTCAAACAAAAGTAACTCTTGTGCAATCAGGTTTGTATTGTTAGAAAGTGGACTTTCCGGATTTCCTTTGTTGATTTCACTATGAATTCGCTTCAGCGTATCTACAATGGAGGTGGCACGGCTGGTGCTGACTGGGCCAAGCTGGAAGGATTCGGCATAAGCCTGGAATTCATCTAAACGCGCCATGAACTGAGGTGAATAGATTCCGTTGGCCTTACCCGTATCAACAATAATCTCTAATGGAACTATTCCTTCAAAAACTTCATCGATAGCCATTACATTAACTCGCAAAGGGTTGTCATCAGCAAACCACGTTAATACATCATGTGAAAATTGAATTTTCATAATCCCTGGGATGCACAGGGCGAGAGTCAGCACTATAAAGGCTATCGCTTTGTTTGAATGTTCCATACTGAGATTGGTTAAACCTGTTAGCCATTTAACCAATATGTGCCAGCGCTCTGAAAATGTTGAATGAACTCCTGCCTTAAAGTCCTTTTTTAAACACAGTATGGCTGGGATGAGAATGAGTGTGAGCAGCAACGCCATGATCACGCCAAAAGCTGCAAAAAGCCCAAAACTTGCAATGGATCTTATATCTGCAATAGTGAAAGCTAAAAACCCTGCTGCGGTCGTCAGTGTTGTAAACAAAATGGCAACGCCCGAGCGGCGTACCGCGTAGATTATTGCTTGGCGGCGATCCTCAGTCTTATTAATTTGCCCCAAATAAAGACTTAATAAGTGCATAGAATCTCCCACTCCCACCGTGAGTATCAATGGCGGTAGGGCAACAGCAACGGGTGTTATAGGCGCCCCCATCCAGCCCATTAAACCAAATGTTGATAACAGGCTGAGGACCACTACACACATGGGTAAAAATACCATGTCCAAACGGCCTAACACGATGTACAGGATAATAAAGACCAACAAAAAGATAATAGGCATCAACCCCAGAAAGTCTGCATGAATAGACTCCTTGTGCTCGTAATCAATCATTTGTCCTCCGGCTAAGCGAATATCAAAGCCCTTTGATTGATGCCGTTGAGTCACCTCCTTGGCAGCAAGTACGAACATCTCCATCTGATAGGTGGTCAATGGTTTAACAGCCTCTAACTCATTACTTTCACTCGCCTGTTCCAGAGCATTTGCGATATCAAAGGGTAATTCGCTTAAGTCTAATTCATTACCCTGAGCGCGGGTTGGTGGCTTAACTACAGGTTTGCCATTGCCAGTCGCGCTGGCCTCCATATAGGCACGAAAACGATCATGAAAGTCGAGTATCGTCGTTTTAAAGTTTGGGGGAACACTGTTGGTATTCGCAAAGGCGCTAGCTTGAATAACAACCAAGGTTTCATCGCCGGAGTTAGAGATAATGATATTACGGTACAAGGGATTGCTTATAACGCTCTCTTTAAAAGTTTCATAATCTTCGGGTTTGTCTGGCCATTGATCAACTAAGTCGCCAATTTGTAGGTCGCCATCTTGATCAGCTATCGCTGTCACGCTGACCAAGCTGGTCACCAAATCGAGATAGGGCACTGAAGCTTCCAAGTCTTTTTGATAAGCATCAAGTTTGGAGAAAAATTCAGGCGTAAAAATGTCCGGCGAATGAATCGCTGCCACAACGGCATCATCGCGGCCAAATTGTGCCTGAAATCTCTGGTAGTCCAGTAGCGCAGGGTCATCGGCTTTGAACAGGGATTCGTTGGTAACATCCGTATACAAAAACGTCATGCCCGATAGTAACAGGGCCAGACTAAACAAGGTTGCTAACAAACACTTGCCCGAGTGGCAAATAACAAACTGCGTTAATTGTTCTAGTATTCCTTCTATAATTGAAACCATACTTGTTGAAGCGATCATATTAGCCACTGTAAGATTAAGTTGTAAAATCTATCGTTAAAAAGTGAAAAACCACGTCTCAAGCTAAGAGTGTGGTTTCAATATTTAATAAAGAGTGTAAAAAATATAACAACCCGCAGTGGCAACCAAAGACCCTAAATAGGTTTGAAGTTTTTGCTGTTGTTGATGTTTAATAATTAAGTGCCCTATGAAAACACCCACAAGATGGATAGATGCTGTGCTCATCATAAATCCAAAGGAATAAAAAACTGGGCTGACTGAGCTTGGCATTTCAACACCGTGCGCATGTCCATGGAGAGTTCCAAATGAGCATGTAAAAGCTAGAATTAGCAGTAAGTTTTGTTTTATATGAGAGTATACAATAGCTACACCCAAAACAATCACAGATAAAGCAATGCCTAATTCCACAAAAGGTAAGCCTACATCCATCGCTCCGAGTATCCCCCCCATCAACATAAATGATACAAAGAGGCTGGGTATTATCCAAATATAACGTCCACCCAGCTGGGCACTTAAAATGCCAACACTTAACATCGCAAGCAGATGGTCATAACCAAGGATCGGATGTGTAAACCCTGACACAAAACCATAGGCATCATCTTCGGTATGAGCAAAGGCCAATGCGGGGAAAAACAGTAGCGCTAAAGGCGCTTTCTTTAAAAAATTGCTAATACTATTGAGTTTATTACTTTTCATCATCATCCTTTATTGCGCTGTATAGTCACAGTATCATTGAGTAATTTAGGTTTTAAATTAAGCAATTAGTTCAGTGCTGATGGGGGAGGGAGTCAGCATTTTTATCCAAGTTTGTATATGCACGGCTAGTAATTGTGGATCAGAGCACAAATAAAAGTGGTCCCCCTCAAACCAATACACATGAAATTCTCCTGCAGACAGCGGTTTCCAATCAGCCAGTGACTCGAGGGTAATACTAATATCTTCTTTTCCTCCTGCTATAACGAGAGGACAGCTAAGTCTTGGTGATACTTTCGAGGTGTAATTGTCCAATACCTGATAATCGGCCCTGAGCACCGGCAACAAAGTACGCATCATTTCGGTACTGTCCATGATAGCGCTGTGGGTTCCTCCCATTTGGCGTAGGTCTTCCATCAGCGTTTCTTCACTAGCAGAAGCTAGGCAGCGTACGTAAGGGGCGCAATTTTTACTGTTCGGGGTTTCGCATCCCGAAAGGATAAGCGCTTTAGGATCCAAGTCTATTAGTTTCTTGAGCGCTAAAGCGCATTCGTAGGCAACTAGTGCGCCCATACTGTGCCCAAAAAATGACACGGGACGGTCAAATAAAGCAATAAGATCATCCAGCAGGTAACTCACTATTTGATTCATCGTTAGTAGGCGGGGCTGGCGATAAAGGTCTTCCCTACCCGGTAGTTGTACAACCAGTACTTCTATGGTGTTGGGTAGCAGATCAATGAAGTGCCGATAAGCAGAGGCCCCAGCTCCAGCCCAAGGAAAAAGTACTAGACGTTCGCTGGCATTAACATTATTGCCACTGTTATAACGGCGTAAACACCCGCGCTGTGAGAGAACACCGTGTTTTTTCACGCGCTTCATTAACAGGCTTCCTTAAAAGAATCCGCAAACTTTTCAGCTTGCATCAAAACGGAAAGATGAGGGGGTGAGCTGAGGCATACTGGAATGGTAGAAGCGTCACAGACCAAAAGGTTCTCAACACCAAATACCTTGCCTTTAGGATCAACCGATGCCCCGGCTTCCTGTCGTAAACCCATTCTTACAGAGCCTGTTAAATGGGCTGCGGGTCTTACAAAAGCGCTAATCGCATGACCTAGTGCAACATCCGATTTTATCATCGTATTGGTCCATGCAAGAATACGTTTAAATTTGGGTTTAAGCTTTGGGTGCTGCATAAATTCCCATGCCATTTGAACGCCTTCAATCAAAGGCAACGCATCTTCTTTATCACCCAGACAATTAATAACAACTTCTGGAAAGACATGGGGATCTGCTGATAGCAGTCGAACAGAGCCTAGAGATTTTGATTTATTGAAGCATGTTGTCAATCCAGCAATGGTGGATGACGAGGAGGTAGCCCGTAAGTTTGGATACATCACGTCAATGTCCAGGCCTGCCATCATGCACATATGCATATCGTTTTGGTAATGCGAATGACTTGAGGAATAACGGAGTAACGTTTGCCGTAGTGGTTCCCCCAATGTACATGCCTCTTCAGTAGGAATACCCCAAATTCCGACCACAGGATGATCCATGAGGTTAGAACCCACAAAGTCCAAAGCACTCCTGACTTTGATTCCAAGGGGTTCAAGGTCTGTCGGTTTTCCAATACCAGATCGCATTAAGAGTGGCGGTGTATTCAATGCACCGCAACTAATAATAACGTTCTCTGCATAGAGTGGGAATAACTTCCCGTCGATTTCTAATTCAACACCCTCACAGATATTTTCTCCACGCCAAATCAAACGATGAGCATGCGCGTCTGTAGCAACCTCTAAATTAGGCCGAGATCGAACTGGGGCCAAATAAGTAACCCTTGTAGACATTCGATGGCCATTGACAACATTTTTGGGATAGATGCCAACGCCAGTTGTTTGATGGTTGTTATGGTCATCTGTTTCCGAATAACCGTGATCAATACAGGCATCCATAAGGCCCTCTTGCAATGGTGTTAGCTGTTCTTTAGTCTCACGCCTAATTGGCATAAGTCCCTCTCTGCCATGTAGATCATCTGAGCCAATGACATCATTTTCAACTTTGCGAAAATAGGGGAGCACATTTTTCCAAGACCATTCAGCTCCGCATAGACTGCCCCATTCGTCGTAGTCCACAGGTGTTCCTCGCAATGCCAAGCCTGCGTTTGTCGCAGAAGAGCCACCCAGCACCCGGCCTCCTTCATAAATAAAAATACTTCCTTTGGATCCAGGTCTTGTTATTTTATTCTGTTTGATTTTGGACTCAATTTTCCAGTTAAGCCCTGGAGAAACGCCAGGTTGATTGCCATTTTGCATGACCTCCATTGCAATTTTTCCAGCGGGAACTTCTGGGCCGCATTCCAGCAACAAGACTTTTCGAGCTTTATCTTCAGTTAACCGATTGGCAAGAACGCAACCCGCCGATCCACCGCCGATAATGATTACGTCATACTTGATAGAGCTATCAAACTGATTTTTTTTCATGGCAATCTTTTCCAACGGTATTTCATTAGTCCACTATACCCGTAGCGTTTGAGATTTAGGTGTGCCGGGTGCGTCAATGTTTCTTCACAGCAGTTACGCAATAGCGGTCTCTAGGTAAGGAGGAGCAACACTGCTGTGTGGACAAAAAGGGGAGTGCGCTGTGCACCTAAATCTCAAATGCTATAGGTATTAGTTATTCCTCTGCGTCATTTAACTTTTTAAGGAGGGACTAAGCCCATAGGCTGCTTCACTAGCAGGTTCGCTTCCACCCGCTTCTCGTGCCCATAAAATACTCGCTACAATGACTGAGACACCTATGACATGGTGCAGAATATCAAGCCCATGCGATATGCCAAAGGGTTTGTCACCAGCCATCAGGTGAGTCATCTCATGGACAAAATAAAATAGGGTTACCGCGATGGATTGAAACACGACTACGTATCTGAAGAATCGCAGATTGACACATCGAACCAGCATGGGGACAACGCCGTATATCATCATAACAATGGTAACGACTACCAAGCCTCCCTGGCCCAAATGTTCGGCCCATGGGCGACAGGTATCCATTACCTGGCATCGAGCCAAGTCCATCACCAGGTTTGCTGCAAAGAGCAAAAACATGGTTGTCCATCCTTGAGCAATTAAGCTACGAAGATCTATTCTTTGTTGATTGTCTTTCATTGGGGTTTCCTTTTTTTAGTGTAAAACACTGACATTAAATGTTTGATGTCGACAAACCTTACGCCAATATTCAGCTGGCGTTAGATTTGAGATTTTTGATTGAAGTCCTTTGCGATGGAAATAGTCTGTACTGTAAAAATGTTTGGCAAACATAGACTCAACTGCAGTACCAGCCGGGCTAGCGCGAAACAACACTTCTGCTAAAGCCTTCTCCTCTGGATTGTCATCACCCAAGGAGTTGCGACAGCATTCAGTCCATGCGTTGATGGGTTCTGTTTGTTGAGTGTCCAACATTACTTGGAGAATTGCCTCTAAACTCATGTGATCTTCATTTTCAATATGAATAATATTTTGCCATTCAACTGAAAGGCAAGATGTACTTGTCGAGATCGAATCTTCAACAATCAAACGCCCCAAAATATCCACCGGAACGCCATACATTACAGAGTCATTCCACGACGGAGCAACGCCAGCATTAAATGCCGCTTTCAACACAACGGCATAGGTGTCATTGGCCTTCGCCAATCCATTGACTGAAGAGGGAAGTGCATGAGATGTTCGATAGATTTTAATGGGTAGGCCCCGTTTCTGGGCACCCAGTAATATTTGCTCTGTGGTCCATTTTGAGCAAGCATAGCCTGTTGTAAGCCCATCAGGATAGGGATAGGCGCGCTCATCGGGCAGTACCACTAAATGATCGGCATATTGGCGTCGACAGACGGTTAGAGGGGAGCAAAAGTAGATGGGTTTAAGGTGATGCTCAACCGCAAGCGCTACCATAAAGACCGTTGGGTTTACATTAACTTTTCTAGCCTCAGAATAATCAACCATCACATTAAGCGATGCTCCAAAGTGATAAATAGCGTCGACTTTTTCGACCAGCAATTGCCAATCTGACGCTTGTAAGCCAAGTTGCGGTTGACTCAGATCACCCAATATAGGAAATAAACGTGATCGCCAAGAAGAGTGAGTATTTACGCCTATATCTCGCATATTATCCAGCAAACGATCTACCTGACATTGGCTTTCACTGTTTTTGCTCCTGACAAGGCAGTATAAATCGGCGTCTGTTGACAATAACAACTCTGCAACTAGGTGGGTACCGATCCAACCAGTGGCTCCTGTTATAAGCAAAGCCTCGGGTGATGAAATTCTGCTGCTTACATCAGTGCTGAAATTCAGTCGATTAAAGAAATCTTCCGCCTTTTGAATGTCGTCTAACAGGTGTTTTCTATTGTTTGGCTGAGGGCCACTCTCTTGGGCTTCTTCAGTAGATTCAGCATTTGATGCGAGCCGTTGCTCATACAATTTTGCCAAATCCTCGACGGTCAGATTTTCAAATAACTCGTGCATTTCCAGCTCAAAAGAAGACAGTGTTTCGTTAATTTCACGCACTAGCACAGTCGCTAGTACGGAGTCCCCTCCGAGTTCAAAGAAGTTATCGGTCACACTCACTTCACAATCAACAATAATGCTCATCCAAGCATCATAAATTGATTGTTCAATATCGTTGCGTGGCTTAATAATATCCCGTTCTTCCTCTCCAAGGTCATCCAATAACCTAGACAGCGCATTATGATCAATTTTACCGTTTGAAGATAAAGGAATACGATCTACCGGTACCAAATACCTAGGAATCATGTAATCGGCAAGATATAAAGATAGATAGTCTTGAAGTGCCTTGTTATCAAATTCGTGTTTGCTCTGCCCTTCAAGCTCTATATAAGCAGCCAATTGTCGATTGTCCAAGGTGCCAATACCCGTAGTAGAAGCTCCTAGCAAAGAAACATCGACAGTCGGTAAAACCGCACATTGCGAAATGTCTTGATGCTGACGCAACACTGCCTCGATTTCTCCTAATTCGACACGGTGGCCACGAATCTTTATTTGATTATCCTCACGGCCTAACATCTGGATATCGCCATCAGCGGTGTAACGTCCGATATCACCCGTGTCATAAAGCTTATCACCTGTTACAGGGTGGATAACAAATTTTGTTGAGGTTTTTTCTGCATCACGCCAATAACCTGTAGCTAGGCCAATGCCGCCAATAAAAATTCGCCCGATAACATTATCTGGGCAGGGCCGCATCGCATAGTCATATACCCACATTTGCTGTTTAGGTAAGGGCTTACCGTAGGGGATGCTGGACCAGCTATTCTCGATTGTGTTAATTGGATAATAAATAGACCAAATAGACGCTTCGGTAGCGCCACCTAGACTGATAACTTCCGCATCCAAATAACGGTTACGAATCCGATCAGGTAGATTAAGTGGAATCCAATCACCACTCATGAATACCACTCTCAACAGCGATGTTTCCTCCTCCCCTGCGTGAAAACTGTCCATCAACATACGCATAAGCTGAGGCGCTGAATTCCAAACGGTGACGTCGTGCTTGATCATGAGCTTCCGCCAATGAATTGGATCAGTACCTTTAGAATATTCAGGAAGCACAATTGATCCACCGACATCGAGCAAACCAAAGATATCATAGACTGACAAATCAAAACTCAATGAGGACACCGCCAATACTCGATCAGCCGCAGTAACATCAAAGAGTTGGTTCATATGTTCAATAGTGTTTATGACACCTCGGTGGTCAATCATGACACCTTTAGGAACACCGGTGGTGCCAGAGGTAAAAATGACATAGGCCAACTCATCGAGACCTCCGCCGAGGGAGTCCGCGTGCTTCGCATTAAAATCAGCGCGGCGACCAGCAACAACTTCAATAACCTCTAGCTCAGCAATTCCAAGATCAGTTAAAACATTTTTCTGATCTGATTCAGGCTGTACGATGACTTGTTTTACCTCGCCAATATGCAGTAACTCCTGCTGCCGTTTGGGTGGTAAATCTTTATCAACGGGTAAATACGCCGCGCCTGCTAGTAACACGCCATACACGGCTACTATTTGCTCCCAACCTCGGCCCATGAGGACAGCCACAAGCTCCCCTGAAGAAACACCACCGGCGATCAGTGCATCAGCAACAAAACAACTTTCCTCTAGCAACTCGCCATAGTTTAACGAGCGCTCAGGTGAAAAAACGGCCATCGCAAATGGATTTTTACGCGCGTGATTAATAAAACCGGAGTGTAATCGACGCTCAGTCAGGACTCTGTCATCCCTCGGCGGCAAAGACCTATTGGTATTCAACCGAAGTTCCCACATCGTCTCGGGGATGCTGACTACATCCTGTTGTTTCCAGGTTGCAGCTTCATCTGCCAAATTTTCGAGAAGCTGAGTATAAGCACTAAACATATCATCTAGTGTAGAGTCTTCAATTTTTGAATCGTCGGTGTCCCAGACTACGACTAGATCCCCTTTAATTTCTACCACATGTTGATCAAGCCACGCTTGAGATGTCTGGCTGATGCAAAATATTTTTTCTCCAAACTGTTCCCAGTCTCCAACTTCTTCATCACCACCTAATACTAGACCACTACTAAAAACAACGGGCATGGCAGCTTTAAGGGTTGCACCTCTGCTTTTTATCCACTCGCGAAGAACATCAACCCCACTTTTTTGACTGTACTCTATATCGCGGGCTAATTGTTGTTGCAATTGCAGAGCAAATTCGAGGAATGACTGCTGAGCATCACGACGATCTACTTCCAATAGCAGCAAATTGATAAAATCGCCTATTAATTTATTCACATCTCCATGTGCAGGCAAGCGAGTGGATACCGTCATATTTAGGGTGAAGTGGGGTGATGAGCTCCAGCGAGCTAAGACCTCTGAGTAAGCGGCAAGTAATATCCCTGACGGTGTCAAGCCTTCATTTTTCCCAAAAGTTAACAGCCTATTCCAGCGAGATTTTTCTAATCTAAATTCCCGCCGGCTAAATCGAATATTATCTCTCGCTGATAATTCTGCTCTCAATGGTAAATCTGGTGC
>JAZFYA010000023.1:0-3457 GCA_036443315.1 Pseudomonadales bacterium | reverse complement strand
CGACATTCAAATTATCTAGATTAACTTCGGCTTACGGCACACAGCGGACGTTGGTAACTGTTTTAATGAACAACTGGAATATTGTCCAAACAGGTATTATTTGCCATACTGCGATTGTGAAATTGAGTCATTGTGGGTAACTGGCTTTCTTTGTAGGTGTTTATTAAAGGGAAATTATGATGCCCCTTAAAAGTGTCGGTTTCCAAGACCTCTGAGCCTACCATTTCACCAACGACAAGAATAAAGAGTGTGTAAGTCATAAAAGGGGGCGTGCTTAACGTGGCGACCCCTTTTTTTATGCTTGATCTTAATAAGTTAGTATTAGAAAACCCGCCAGGGCGAACCATAGCGGGTATTGGGTTAGGTTAATTGCTCTTGTTGTTTCGATAGCTGCCGTTCAAAATTCCTAGATTAACTTCGGCTTACGGCACTTTGGAGTCATTCAGACTACCGTAGATTCTCGCATAATTTGTCAATTATCCAGCCAGTGTTCAACCGACTATTGCAGGATAGGATAGCCTAATTTAGTAGCATAGCTTTCTATCTCAGAAATTATTTGATACGAATTGATATCAGTCCCCACTATCTTTTTTATAAATAGGGCTTGGTGTGCTGAGGTTAAAGCTGGGTCTTCGAAAGCTCGAAACAGAGCGGTACGCATTCGCTCGAGGAATTCATCTCCATATTCAGTACGAGAGACATAAGGCAGTGCTGGAGAATGGTAAATCCGCCCCTGGACTCAAGCTCCTGCCAAAACAAGAGAATCACGCCCATATCACAAAATCAAACGACTCCTTTAACAGCCTGAGCCATTTCCGGGCATTGGCAATTGGTGTTGGGTGGCACTGTTTGTCCATTTGAACAATTTCTAGCCAATCCTCTTCGGCGGATAGCCAACTTGGACGCCACATGCTAGATTGTCGTGGTTGGCCTTTTTTTGCGTCCTTGCCCCTTGAAGAATGTAATGCGTCGAGCTGCCTGGCCGCTCATTCGGCGCGGCTTTAACGTTGTCGTAAGCGGTCGCTGTTGTAGAGTATTACGTATGAAGGTAGTTATGTTGGCGGCGGGAATCGGCGCCAGGCTTGGATTTACGAGCAATGAGCAGTCAGCAAAGATTTTGCTGCGGTTTGGTGGCAAATCTTTGCTGAACTATCATATCGAAATCCTCCAGCGCCAGGGCTTTGATGAATTGGTCCTCGGCGTTGGTTATCACCACCAGGACATTGATCGGGAGATTGCTGCCTTAGGGGCGCTGGATTTTGTGCGAACCGTGTTCAACGAGAACTATGAAGAGGGTAATATTGTCACGCTGTGGGTATTGCGCGATGAATTGGATTGCGGGGAGCCAGTACTGCTTATGGACGCCGATGTCCTCTATGACGACTATCTGATAACGCGCCTCATTAACTCACGACATCAAAACTGCCTCCTGCTTGATCGCGATTTCGATTCTGGCGATGAAACTGTCAAACTATGTGTGCGCGGCGGTAAAATTATAGAATTTCGCAAATGGTTAAGCGCCGAATTCGATTTCTGTGGAGAATCAGTTGGGTTTTTTAAATTATCAGCGGCCATGGCTAAAAAGCTGATCATTCAAACTGGACACTATATTCGTCAGGGCCGTCGCCAAGAGCCCTACGAGGAGGCAATCCGCGATGTTCTGCTAACCTCGCCACGTGACACTTTCAGTTTCGAAGACATCACGGGCATGGCATGGATAGAGATCGATTTTGCCGCTGATATTGAACGCGCCAATACCGAAATTTTACCGCGCATCCTGTCGTCAATTGATAATCGCGGCAAAACAGTGATCATAAAGCAAACACCAGACCAGATTGAGAAACGAATACAATGAACAGCATGGGCGGCCTTTTGTCCACCGGGCCGGTCGGTGCAGTGATCGCAGCCATACTCTATATTTCGACCTACCTGGCGTTTCTAAGGCTCCTGAAGTATCCGCGAAACTGGCGACTACCGGGTGTCTCTGCGGTGGTCGCTACTGGTGCTCTGGCTGTCGCTACAGTGGCTTTTGTGTCGGTATCGCCAGAAGACACCGATATTGAATTGATGACCTTTTTGAGTGGGTTCATCATCGTGCTTTTCGGGATTATTGCCTCACCTGCTATCGACTTTCAACCGGGCAATCGCCCCGTTGTTGAATTTTTTGCAAACCATGGAGACCACGCAGGACTCTGGATGCTTGTGCCCGCAATTGTCGCAGCTTACGTCTTGCCATCGGACAAACTTCATGGCGTTCTGATTGCTGCCATTGTAATTGAGCTGGCATGGTATCTGCGGCACAAGTGGACTAAGGAACGTCAGTTGTATCCCCTCAACGAGCATGATTTGCTGATTCTTGAATCACAAGCGAAAGGGGGCATTGAGAGATTTGCCAAACAGCATGGTATCCGGGAATTGAATTTATCGGCTGCTGGTGTTCAATGGTATGGGTGCAGTAAAAACACGCTCCCCTGCGCCTTTAATCTGTATACCAACCGGCTCGGCCTAAATACGGCACCCTGTTGCCGGGAACATATGAAAGAGCTCGCCCACTTCGTTTCTTCTTGTCTCGCAGATATGGGGACCACCCACTGGCTGGAAGGAGGAACTCTTCTCGGCGCAGTACGAGAAAATGGCAACCTGCTGGCTTGGGAAGACGATGTCGATATCTCATTCTTGTTAGACGACCAGTCAACCTGGACTTCGGTCGTCAAAGGCATCTCCGATCGCGGTGAGCGCCACGGGTATTTCGTGGAAGTAAACGAGAATACTGCGTGTCTGGGTGTCTCCTACGACCGCCCACAGCCATGGCCTTTCAGATGGGAACGATACCGAATGCGCGGGGAAATCCGGCTAGACCTGGTCGCCTACCGGCGCGCCGTGAGCCATGGCCAGTCCGTCCTTGAAAGGCAAACCCACAAGGGAGTTTTGCCTATGAGCGAAAGTGGATGGTATGGCATGCCTGAAGACATTGTGCTTCCGACCTCAAAAATTCGATTTCTTGACGATGATATCCCGTGCCCTAATCAACCTCAGTCTTACTTGCGCTACCTTTATGCGGATTATCAAAAAGTTGAACTCACCTATGTGAATTCGGAAACAGCAGAAGCCCGGCGTTCAGCGGACGAAATACAATCAACGTAATCAGATGGTGTTGATTATCTGTACTGTCTGAATGTCTACCAGCGTTTTCATAAATGTAGCGGATAGCATTGGTGTTAGGGCCACTGGCATCAATATACAAGCTTCCGGAATTTCAAAGACGATATAAAGTCCGCTTCGGGCACTTAGCGGAAGTTGAGTGTTGAAATCTGAAGGTCAGCTTTCCCTTTAGCCGACGTTCAAAATCCTTAGATTAACTTCGGCTTCCGGCACATACCCGACATTAGTAAACTGTTAGGTATTTGTTCTGAATGCCATGAACGAACATTCATGATGTGTTGATTAACTTCTGCAA
>JAZFYA010000022.1:0-25529 GCA_036443315.1 Pseudomonadales bacterium | reverse complement strand
TATATATACCCAAAGCGATTGAAATTTAGGTGTTATAGGCCGCTCCTGCACATCCATGCGCCTGCGGCATTAGTGCATCCATGCACGTCACACCCCCTTTTTGCCCATGGCTGCGTTGTTTGAACTTAACAGTTTGAACTTGAAATATTGACAGTTTCCTGCGTTCAAACGCCTTGCCATAAACAACTTTCCATAGATAAATAAGGGACGCACTCTAAAACCTAAATTTCAATCGCTTTGGGTATATTGTCTAGAAAAACGAGTTTTGGTTTTTTAAAGCCATTGAAGTTTGATGCACAGCAAACGGTATAGGCCCCTGCTGAAAGGATATAGATAAAGTCATCACTGTGTAGATCGCTGGGTAGTTGTGCCTTTTTTCTGCATACATCGATAGAATCACAGGTGGGGCCTGCTATGTTCCAGTCGGAAAAAAGCCCTTTTCGTTCGCTAACAATGGGATAGGGGAAGCCTTTCGCCATTTCCATCAGTCCAGTATAAACACCGCTATCCAGATAAAGCCAGCGCTGCCCTGAGCGCGTTGCAGTACCCACCACACGACAGACTAAACAGCCTGCAGATGCTACTAAATAACGACCTGGTTCTGCGACTACGCTAATGTCAGGGCTGAGGTTTTTTATCTCTTGGTTAATTATGTTGGCAATCTCTTCAATCGATGGTGAGTTTTTAGAAATATTAACCGGGAAGCCGCCACCAATATTCAGCAGCTGCGGTTTTAGTCCAAGCTTTTCCATTTGCACAAAAACGTGTTTGGCGGAGATTATTCCCTTCCTCCAGTTATCCGGATTAAGGCATTGAGAGCCAACGTGAAAGGTGACGCCTAATAAATTGATGTTTCTAGTCGATGCGGTTATTAAGATTTCTTCGATATCGTTTTGGTGGGCACCAAATTTTCCTTCAAGAGGCCATAGTGATCCTTTGTTGCTGGTATGGATGCGAAGATAGAGTTTGGCATCAGCTTTTATTGCCGCAATTTTGTGGAGTTCATCCAAGCTGTCGATGGCATACCATTCAACACCTTGTTGCGCCGCATAGTGAATGTATGCCGGTGATTTAATGGGATTTGAATAGAGTATTTGCTGTGGATTAACACCCATGCTTAACAATAACGCCAATTCACCTTTTGAGGCTATTTCAAATCGACTACCTGCTTTGAATAAGGTTTTTAATACATCTTTATCGGGTAAGCATTTAACGGCGTAATGAATGTCAATATGGGGTAGTACAGTTCTAAAGTGACGGTAGTTATCCAGCAGTCGGGATTTATCAAAAAACAACAAGGGGCCTGCGTAGTTTTGCTGGCGAGTGGATGACATCACTTTGCCGACGAACTCATTGAGTCGAGGCAGGTGCTGATGTGGCTGAGTCGTGGAGCATTCCTGGCGAAAGTGTTTTGTTGCCTCTACTGTCATCGTTTGTCCCTAACGTCTACTTGGCGTCTATAGGGTATCTTGAGGCAGTATTAATTTGTATAGCTAAACTGATTAAATAGACGGCTTATTTTTAGCAAATTGCCAACAGAGGGGATCATTATGTCAATAGACTCGTCGCATGCTATTTTGGACGATGAGCTACTGGAATTGCTGCGACGCAATAGTCGGGAAAGTATTACAAATCTGGCTAAACAGCTTAGTGTCAGTAGGGCAACAGTTCAAGAGCATATGCGTCGGTTGGAACGACGCAATATTATTCAGGGTTATACCATTCGATTTCAATCTGAGTACCAGCAGCAGCTAGTCAATGCGTGTGTGATGATATCTATTATTCCTAGAAATGTAGAGGCTATTGTCCACACGCTTTCAACCCAGCAGGGGATTGAAAGTATCCAAACGATCAGTGGCCAGTACGACCTACTGGTTTTAGTGAATGCAAGGACGACTGAATTACTGGACCAGCAAATTGATAGGATTACTGCTGTGGAGGGGGTAGAGCAGACTGTGACATCAATAGTCCTAGCAAAAAAATTCCAGCGCTAGCCAGAGGGGGCTTATATATGAATGGTACTGACTTAAGGGCAGCGCTGTTAACGGCTTGCGACTGTAGTATCCCGCCGCCCCCCTCGGTAGTCTAACCCCTCACTCGGTTGGAACCCCACGCCCTGGTGAGGGGTTAGACTACCGAGGGGGGCTAGACTGTGCAGTATCCAGGTATCACCGGAGTAGCTGTTCGCAATGCAAGGCCCGCTAAAGGACGTGGGGTTCCAACCGATAGTGGGCCTTGCATTGCGAACAGCGGGTTCAAAGCTCGTCAGTCAACCGAGTGGGACATGCATAGCGGATAGCCTCCTAGGTTTAAGCCTCCTCAATTGTTCCGCTTAAATTCGGGGGGCTTATTTGATTTTTCTTGATTGCTTCGCGGCCTTTCTGTAGATTGGCGCGCCTAAAGTGCCAGTTCATCGTGGAGTCGCTTTGTGGAAATAGCATGCCTTGATTTGGAAGGGGTATTGATACCTGAAATCTGGATTAGTTTTGCAGAAAAAACCGGTATTGAGGAATTAAAGGCCACCACCAGAGATATTCCTGACTACGATGTGCTGATGAAGCAGCGCCTGCGTATTCTGGATCAGCACGGCTATGGCTTACCTGATATTCAAGCGGTTATCAGTGAGTTATCACCGATGGACGGTGCTCTGGAATTTCTGAACTGGCTACGCGAACGCTTTCAGGTAGTCATCTTATCCGATACCTTTTACGAGTTTGGTATGCCTTTTATGCAGCAATTAGGTTATCCGACCTTGCTGTGCCACAAGCTCGATGTAGACGAGAAGGGTAAGGTGGTGAATTATAAATTGCGCCAGGCCAATCCAAAGCGCCAGGCAGTGATTGGTTTCCATTCGATGTATTACCGCACCATTGCAGCCGGTGATTCCTATAATGATACCACTATGTTGGCTGAAGCTGATGCGGGGATATTATTTATGGCGCCGGATAATGTGATCGCCGAGTTTCCTCAATTTCCTGCTGTGCACTGTTACCAAGACTTGAAAAAAGAATTTCTGATGGCTAGCAATAGGGACTTAAGGTTGTAGAGGCGCGGCTAGTACTGCGAGCAATTGTTCAACCTTGGTTAAACACTCTTGATATTCACTGTCGCAGTTGGAGTCGGCAACGATTCCGCCACCTGCCCAGCAGTGGATTTGATCGCCTTCTTGGACCATGGTGCGTATGGCGATATTAGTATCCATCTGTCCATCGCAACTGATATAACCTAATGAACCACAGTAAACGGAGCGGCGGTGGGGTTCCAGTTCTGCAATGATTTCCATCGCCCGCACCTTTGGGGCGCCGGTAATAGAGCCGCCGGGGAAGCAGCCTGCCAATAGTTGCAGGGGACTTAACTTGGTTGTCAGTTGGCCAGTAATAGTGCTGACCAAATGGTGAACGGTTGCAAAGCTCTGTAGCTCAAACAACTCATTCACCTGAATGCTGCCAGGCTCGCAGGACTTCCCTAGATCGTTGCGCAGTAGATCCACAATCATTACATTCTCAGCTCGATCCTTGGCGCTATGCAGCAGTTGTTGTACCTGCTTGGCATCGGCTTCAGGGGTGTTACCTCGGCCAATGGTGCCTTTGATGGGTGAGGTGGTGACCCGCTGGTTACCCACATGCAGAAATCGCTCTGGGGACATGCTTAATATCGCACTATTCTCAACCTTCATATACGCTGAAAATGGTGCTGCAGCGGTGGCCCTTAGTACTTGGTATGCTGCCCAGGGATCACCTTCACAGGAGGCGCTAAAGCGTTGTGCGAGGTTGATTTGGTAACAGTCACCAGCGTCGATATAGTCCTTAATCCTCTGGAATGCTGCCGCATATTCCTCACCGCTCATATTGGATTGAAACGCTGAGCACAACTTGAATTCCGCTACTTTGCGCCTATCACACCCCTTCAGGCGTTGACGTACTTCCTTAAGCAAACGGTTATTGGTTTGTGGATGGGCAACCAGCAGAGATCGCTGTTGTCGGTGGTCAATGATGACTGCCCAGCTATAGATACCTACAACAGCATCAGCCAAGCTAGGCTCCTGGACTGCAGTATCGGGAATAGTGGGTAGTTGCTCTAGTTGTCTGCTTAAATCATAGCCAAAATAACCCAAGGCACCGCCGACAAAGGGCAGGTGATAGTCGTTGTTTATCCTTGGGGTCAGCTCATCCAGGGTTTGTTTTAACGTTAAGAAATAATTTACTTTATCTTTATAACCTAATGAATTTAAATAATAAGTGTCTCTTTGTTTGATAGACTTTAATGGCTCTGCAGTGAAAATGTCGTAGCGCCCGCGTGCGGAATAAGGCGCACAACTATCGAGGTATATGGGCTGCTCTAGATCAAGAAAATTCGCAAACAGTGGTGCGCTATCCACGGTATAGGGAAGTTCCTCAATAGTGAGTTGGTCCATGGAGTACCTGGTCTATGGTTGGGATGAGTTATCGGACCTAGTCGGTCAGTGTTGGCGGTTTGCAGATGAAGCAAAACAGTGCGCTGTTAGGCTACTGATTGTAAAGTCAGAATGGTGCTCAAAGCCAGCCCTAATGTAACTCCTGATAGATTTAAGTTATTGATACTGACCGGTTTTTACATTGACATAGGCCTTTTTTATGCAACTATTATTAATACCCGTTCGACGGAGCTGAGATGTGCTTTCAAGGGCTTTTTCGAACCGATTTTGCGGTGGTCACAGTGTTAATGTGGCCATATCAACAAGGCGGTACTTCATGACTAAACATTCCCACGTTGCCCCCATCCTCGAAAACCCTTTTGAATGTGTTGTTTCAGGACAAATTAGCGACGAGCCGGGTTTGTACGAAGAAATCTTAAAGTCCGGTCAAGCGCTGATCGATCGCCCTAAAACAGCGATGGGTGTGTTGAATATCGAAAAACAGCATCTGAAGAACCGGATGACAGTCTGGGAGCGTTTGGACGTATTGGCAGACTTTGCTACTGAGCCCACTATTTTATTTCAAAACTGGGGGCCGAATTTAGATGGCGCCTCACTGGTTACTGCCCTTATTAAAATTAACGGTCGCGATGTGGCGGTTTATGGTCATGACTTTACTGTACGCGCTGGCTCTATGGACGCTACCAACGGGAAAAAGCTAGCGCGTCTGTTGCAGCTGGCGGGCAAGCGTAAAATTCCATTAGTCGGTCTGAATGACAGTGCTGGCGCTTATGTACCGGCCGGTGTGGGTGGTCTCGATGGCTATGCGGAAGCGTTTACTGCGTTGCGTAAAATTAGTGGTGTAGTGCCATCGATTATGTGTATGTTGGGTTTTAATGCCGGTGGTGGATCCTACTTACCGCGTCAGGGTAGTTTTGTCATTCAGCCTAACAACACCTTTTTTGGTTTGACTGGCCCAGGGGTGGTGAAGAAGGTACTGGGTGAAGATGTGACGCCTGACGAATTAGGTGGCCCCAGCGTTCATAGCCAGACTGGTGTAACCGACTTTGTTGTGCCGGATGAGGTGGCCGCGTTACAGAAGGTTAAGCAGTTGTTGAATTACCTGCCAGCGAATAATGCCGAGCTGGCGCCATTCCAGCCTAGCTCTGATCCCATTGATCGTAAAACCTGGGATATCGATATTCTGTTAAAGAAAGCCTTCAACTCGCCCAGCGGTTTTAATACCCCTTTCGATATCAGCATTGTGATTCAGCAGTTGTGTGATCACGGTGACTATCTTGAAATCCAGCCAGAGCGTGCTCGCAATACCCTCTGTGCGTTAGGGCGTATGGGAGGCAATGTGGTCGGGTTTGTTGCCAACAATTCTGCGGTGGCTTCTGGTCAGATCGATATAGATGCTGCCTACAAAAATGCCCGCTTTATCCGTTTCTGTAATCTCTACAATATGCCTATTATCTTTATGGAAGACACCACTGGCTTCTTGCCTGGGCGCGAACAGGAGCGTAACGGTATTGTGCAGGCGGGCCGTGCCATGTTGGATGCGATTGTGGATCTGCGTACCCCTCGCTTCCTGTTGCTGGTACGCAACGCTTTTGGTGGGGCGTATGCTTCCTACAATAATTATCCAACCGGTGCTGACTTTGTCGTGGCCTTGCCAACAGCCCGTGTTGCAGTAATGGGTTCCGCCGGTGTTGAATTTGTCTATAAAAAGGAATTGCGCGAGATTCGCGGTTCCGTTGCCAAGCGCGTAGCTACCACTACTGATGAGCATATCTTGAACGGCCTAAACGAAAGTGAAGCGCAAACCGCCGCTCATGAATCAGTGGGTAACTGGGCCAAACAGCAAGAGGCGCTGTTAGCCGCGCGTTACGAGCAAGAATTTATGAATCCCAATGAAGCTTTAAGCCTGGGTTCGATTTCGCAAATTGTTATGCCTGGCGATCTGCGCAAGGTATTGGCTGAAAACATGATGTTCCATATGGCGCATTACCAGGCTGAACCACTGCATACTGTGCAGCGAGAATTCTTTTAATTAGGGGCAGTGCTGTTAACGGCTTGCGATGGTAGTATCCCGCCGCCACCCTCGGTAGTCACTACCCTCACTCGGTTGGAACCCCACGCCCTGGTGAGGGTAGTGACTACCGAGGGTGGCTAGACTGTGCAGTATCCGGGTACCACCGGAGTAGCTGTTTGCACTGCAAGGCCTACTAGAAGGGCGTGGGGTTCCAACCGATAGTGGGCCTTGCAGTGCGAACAGCGGGTTCAAGGCTCCAGATTGATGGCCTTAGTTATTCAACCTTAAGATAAGTGCTATTCGGTTTAGACTGTATTGTATTACCTGGCCATTTGCCATCAATAGCCAGGCTACAAAATTTAACTCATGGGCTTAAAGTGAGTACACGTAAAGTGCATACAAATAAAGACTACTATCTGAATAATCCATTGATTCATAGAAAACGCGAATTTAGCAGCACTGCATCTGAGTGGGTACGCTGTTTTGGCTGTGAAGATATGCAACCGTTGATCATCTGTCGCGGTCCTATTCGTAAAGAAGCCATGGATGTATTCGATGAGATGGGGATTCATGGTTACGGCATTTTGTTATCGGAAAAAGATTCGATTATTTATGCCAATACGTTAGCGCCAGAACTGCGTCAGTTGACTGATTCTAGCCGTGTTCACCGTATATCCGATTATACCGGCGCCAGCAAGGAAGAACGGACTGAGCGTATTGGGCAGATTATTCAAATTGCTAACGATAATGGTTATAACGCCATCTTTACCGGTTATGGTTTTATGGCTGAAGACGAAGAGATGGTGAGTTCACTAGAAAAGGCAGGGTTGAATTTTATTGGTCCTTGCTCCAGAACTGTACACGATGCGGGATTGAAAGATAAAGCCAAGCGCACCGCGTTGACTGTTGGTGTTAGTGTGACGCCTGGTATAGATAACAGCAGCACCTTAACCGTATTAGCAAAATATCCTGACCTGGTTTCACTGGCACAGGTCTGTGTGGACGAAAAGCTTGATATCGATCAGTCAATTTTCGAAAACTCGGCGTTGAGTTTGGAAGATAAAGCCGAGGCGGTACTGCATGCATCGCTGGTGAAAGGTATTGATCTGTTTGCCATCGAAGAGCTGGGTAAAACACTCGAAAAGAGCGTTATCGAGATGTATCAAGGCTGGCCAGAAAACCGTATTCGCTTAAAAGCGATTGCCGGTGGTGGTGGTAAAGGACAGAGGATTTTGCAGGCGCCGAATAGTTTCGAAGGTAGCTTGGAAGAAAGAATAGCTAAAGCGGCGTCCAAAGTCCCTGCATTGGTGTTAGAGATTCTTAATGAAGTTAAATGTAACGGTATCGGTGATAATAAAAATGTTCTCGCCGAATTAAATATCGAAACAAGCAGGCACCAGGAAATTCAGGTAGTGGGTAATGGTGAATGGTGTATCACCATGGGTGGCCGTGATTGTTCATTACAGATGCATGAGCAAAAGTTATTGGAGGTTTCCGTTACTACGGAAGCGCTGTTATCTGCGATTCACCAGGCTGAAAAGGCAGGCAAACACGGAGAGCTTGTCACGCTACGCCAGGATTTGGACATTCTTGAAAAAATGCAGAGCGAAGCATCGCGCTTTGGTGAGGCGGTAGGCCTGGATTCAGTGGCTACCTTCGAGTGTATAGTGGAGGGTAGCCGTCATTTCTTTATGGAGATGAATACCCGAATCCAGGTTGAACACCGGGTAACTGAATTGTGTTACAAGCTGCAATTCTCCAACCCTGACAATCCTGCCGACTATTTTGTCGTTGACTCATTGGTTGAGGCGATGGTGCTACTGGCCCGCCATGGCAAGCGCCTGCCAAAACCAGAGCGCCTACCCCGTGAGCCCGCTGCTGTTGAGGTGCGATTAAATGCTAGCAACCGGGCTTTGCGGCCCCACACGGGTGGCATTATCGAAACATGGTCTCATTGTGTAGAAGGTGAAATTCGTGATGACCAGGGTATCAGTATGCATAATCCTGATACCAATATCTTTATGAAGTACCATCTTGCCGGTGCTTACGATTCCAACATCGCGTTATTACTGACGGTGGGTGATAACCGTTTAGCCAGCTATCAGCGTTTAGCCGACATTATTCGTCGCACGCATTTGTGTGGTAAAGATTTAGCCACCAATCTTGAATTCCATTACGGACTGCTGAACTGGTTTATTGGGAATAATATTAACGCCCGCCCCAGCACTGGCTTTATTGTTCCGTACTTGACCGCAGTCGGTCAGCTGAAAGATGCCGCTAATCAGATCGATTTGAAGTCTGCTTACCATCAGCTGCGAGGTCATTATCTACAAACCTGTTGCGCGGATAATAAACCTGCCTTTATCCATGCACTGGATCGTAAAACCGGACTATTGCTGCGTCCGCTGGAAATTTTATTGTCTGAACCCCATCAATTATCGGGTTGGCTAAGTATTAATCAGCAACACTTTACTGTTGTTGGCGAGACTATTAACTGGATAAAAAATCCCATCGAAGTATTGGCGGATCTTTATCATTTCTTAGATATGGATTATGTAAAAGGTAAACCGGCGGCCAATATGATCTGGCGTCACGATAACGAACTATTGCAAAAGGCGCTTGATTTCTATGGTACTTTAAAAGAACGCTTGGGTGTGTTTAGTTTTACCGGCATCGAAACTGCATTAGCTAGTGATGCTGCTGAGGTTTTTTCATCTGGACCTTTGTCAGCAGGAGAATGGTCAGCAGTACAATCCGCTCATGCCGGTTATCAGGCAGGGGCTGAAATTTTATCAGTACTACCCTATATCGCAGTGCAAACGGGCTTTTTTGACCTGTCCGTGAATGATGATCTGAGTATTCATATTCCCCATGTGCTAACCGGTGACGCATTGCAGAAAAAAATGCTCACGGTATTAGTTCCGCCTCCGCTAGCCAAATCTAACGAAATCCTTGCTGTAAGCGGTGGTATGTTCTATCCGCGGGAAGCCCCAGGCATGGATCTGTTTGTAGAAGAAGGTTCGCACTTTAATGAAGGTGACCCTTTGTATAGTGTTGAAGTGATGAAAATGTTCAACAAGATCTATGCCCCTTTCTCAGGTACGATTAAAAAAGTATGGGTCGAAGGCGATGGTATTATTATCAACAAAGGCCAGCCGCTGTTTAACATTACACCTGATGAAGTGGTGGTGGTTGAGACGCCTGAAGAAATCAACACCCGTAAACAGCAAAAAACGGCTGAATGTCTTGCCGCCATTATTTAAACTACTGAGTGAGTGAGACGTTGCTTGTCCGATAAACAGGAGATGAAATGATTACAGCACTTGATCATATCGCTATTGCCGTTCCCGATCTGGAAGTGAGCATTAAACGATTTATAGAAGACTTTGGTTTAAGCTTTGAAGGAACCGAAGATATAGCAAACGCTAAAACGTCTAGCGCTTTTTTTCCATTACCACCGACCTCTATTGAGTTGGTGCACCCATTATGTGGTGAAGGTCCTATTGCCAAGTATTTGCAGAACAAAGGTGGTGGACTGCATCACCTTTGTTTCCGTACCGATAATATCGAAGACGATATTGCTCGTTTAAAAGACAAGGGCTATCAGTTTTTATCCGCTGCGCCTTCCGACGGTGCACATCATTCCAAAGTAATTTTTATTCACCCAAAATCCTGCGACGGTGTGTTGATAGAACTTAATCAGCCAGGCGAAGATCATCAATGACTTATCCTGAGGCCTGAGATTTAAGTTCAGATGTCAGGTCAAAAAGTAAAAGGTTTTATCATGCCAGAGTATAAACCAGAGCAAGCCAGTGTTGCTGAGTGGAAAGCATTAGCCACTAAACAAATGCAGGGTAAGAGCCCTGATGAACTAAGCTGGGATACCGCTGAAGGTATCGCTATCAAATGCTTGTACACCAGAGAAGATATCGAGGGTCTTGAGTATACCAACACCATGCCTGGTACAGCCCCTTATCTTCGTGGCCCACATGCAACGATGTATGCTGGTCGGCCATGGACCATTCGTCAGTACGCGGGGTTTTCTACGGCGCAAGAGTCCAATGCCTTCTACCGTAAGGCTTTGGCGGCGGGTGCCCAGGGTGTGTCAGTTGCTTTTGATTTGGCTACGCATCGCGGTTACGATTCAGACCATCCCCGGGTCATAGGTGATGTCGGTAAAGTCGGTGTGGCTATTGATTCTGTCGACGATATGAAAGTTTTATTCGAGGGTATTCCCCTAGATAAAGTCTCCGTTTCCATGACGATGAACGGTGCGGTACTGCCGGTACTGGCGGGTTATATAGTGGCTGCCGAAGAGCAGGGGGTTGGTCACCATCAATTAGCGGGAACTATCCAGAATGATATTTTAAAAGAATTTATGGTGCGTAATACGTATATTTATCCACCGCAACCGTCGATGAGAATTATTGGTGATATTTTTTCCTACGTTTCCGAGCATATGCCAACGTTTAATATGATTTCAATTTCCGGATACCACATGCAGGAAGCGGGTGCGGATGCGGTGCTGGAATTAGCCTACACGCTGGCAGATGGTAAAGAATATATTCGCACCGCAATTGCCGCTGGTTTGGATATCGATAAGTTTGCACCGCGTTTGTCTTTCTTCTGGGGCATTGGTATGAACTTCTATATGGAGATTGCCAAACTGCGTGCGGCTCGATTGCTGTGGGCTGAAATTGTCAGCGAATTTAATCCAACTAACCCGAAGTCATCGATATTGCGAACCCACAGCCAGACCTCTGGTTGGTCGTTAACAGGGCAGGATCCGTACAACAACGTGGTACGTACCACTATCGAAGCGATGGCGGCAGTCTTTGGTGGCACGCAGTCTCTGCACACTAATGCTTTAGATGAAGCGATAGCGTTGCCGACAGAATTTTCTTCCCGTATTGCCCGTAATACCCAGCTGATTATCCAGGAAGAGACCGGTATCACTAACGTGGTCGATCCCTGGGGTGGCTCTTATATGATGGAAAGTTTGACCAGGGACATTGCCGATAAAGCCCGTGCATTGATTGAGGAAGTCGAAGCACAAGGCGGTATGGCCAAGGCCATTGAAACGGGTATACCCAAGTTGCGTATCGAAGCATCAGCGGCAAAAAAACAAGCGCGTATTGATCGCGGGGATGATGTGGTTGTCGGTGTTAACAAGTACACGCTGGAAGACGACGACGTAGATATTTTCGAAATCGACAATGCAGCCGTGCGTCAGTCGCAAATCCAGCGGCTGACAGAGATTCGCGACAAACGCGATGAAAAGGCCGTTGCAGAGGCGCTGGAAGGACTGTATCAATGTGCGCTTGGTGGAGAAGGTAATCTGCTAGACTTAACCATCAAGGCGACGCGTTTGCGCGCTACTGTTGGGGAGATTTCATTCGCCATGGAACGTGAGTTTGGTCGATTTAATGCCCAGTCACAAACCGTGTCTGGGGTTTACGGCAGCGCTTATAAGGATGACGATAATTGGCAGGGTATTGCCAGTGATATTGACAGATTTGTCGACAAGCACGGCCGTCGTCCACGTATGCTGGTCTGTAAAATGGGGCAAGATGGCCACGATCGCGGCGCTAAAGTTATCGCCACCGCGTTTGCGGATGTGGGCTTTGATATTGATTTATCGCCGCTATTCTCAACCCCTGACGAGGTCGCCAAGCAGGCGGTTGAAAATGATGTCCACGTTGTTGGTGTTTCTTCACAGGCGGGGGGTCATAAAACACTGCTTCCCGCTTTGCTAGAAGCATTAAAGAAGCACGGCGCTAACGATATTATTGTAGTAGCGGGTGGTGTAATCCCGAAACAGGATGATGACTTTCTCTACAATGCAGGCGTGAAGGGTATTTTTGGTCCAGGCACTAAAATTCCTCTGGCCGCTCGTGAGGTACTTAATGCCATTAATAAAGTATACGAACGCTAAAATCGCTATTATTGCCAGCGTAGCAATCTGGTGCATGCAGATTACCGTATTTCGCTTGCAACGGTGGTTTTTAGGACTGTAGTTTTTAAGACTGGGTTTGATTCGCGTTGCTCGAGAATTTTTCCCGAATGAGGATCGATTGTTAAGAGGATGACTTGGCCATTAGACGTTAACCATCGGACTTGATAGAACTGATCATTTCTTGGCATATTGAATGATACGAATTTACCCCCAAATTTTTGTTTGAGCTTTTCAATTATCTGTGTTGAATTAAGCGATGTGGATTTATCTGCAGAGCAATCGCTTGCAGCCAAAAATAGAATTGGCAAGCAGATGGAGGCAATAAAATGGGCTATACGATAGGTCAGTATTGAATATACATTCAGATCTTTCGGGATGTTTTGCTGTGCCGCTGTTGCGCTCATGGGTGTTACTATGTCACATGTACTAGGATAATTCCCCTTATTGGTACGTTTGCAGGTCATTGGTTACTAACTTTTTTGAAATACGTTATACACAAATACAAATGTCTTTCCTGACTTAAGGTCAAAACTTTGACAATTTAACTGTACATCCATACAAAACTCATAACTTATTGAAAAATAAAGGAAAATTTTACTGATCAAAAAGTGACCGATTAGTGAAGAGCCCCGAACTAATAGGGCTTGCGAGGATCTGTTTGCATCTTATCCACTAAGTTATGCACAGTTTTTGTGGATAAATAAATCTAGTGATTCTATTAGCTTATTGACACGTTAATACTGCATTCTTCCTCGCATAAATCGGGCCAACAAATTGTCAATAACCCGTTTCGGTGATCAATAAGTGCTATTGTCAAACCCACGGTATCGAAAGATGATGACCCTAAAATCCTCAATAGGTTGTCAGACATACATGCCGCTTACTGAAGAACCCCGGATTATTAACAGGGGACGTCAATGCCTTTGATTGCCGTCAGTAAGTTACTTAGCGCGATTGGTTTTGTCAGATAGTTATCCATGCCCGCCTGGAGTGCTCGTTGTTGGTAATCGCTTCTTGCATGGGCACTAAGGGCGATGATCGTGACTCTCTTTCGAGCTGATTTGGCTTCCTTGCTACGAATTTGGGCGCTGGCTTCGTAGCCATCCATTTCTGGCATCTCGCAATCCATAAGGATTAAGTCGTAGTTTTTCTTGTCGTAACAACTGAGCGCCTGTAAACCGTTGGCAGCCAAATCAGGGACTATGTTCAGTTGCTTAAGCAACCCTTGAATGACCAGTTGATTGACCTGGTTATCTTCGACCACTAGCACATTTAAATGACGGTTAGTACTGCTGTCGTCTTCTATTTCGACTAATTCGGCCTGATGTGGGTCATCAATTGCCCGTTGTAAAACGTCATGTAACAGCGCTGTGGTAATTGGCTTTTCCAGTAGGATTTTCATCCCGCTTGCTTCAAACTCAGCCTGGTTTTTAAGGTGGCGAGTGGCGACCATTAAAACCAATGGCGCTGTGTTCTTGGTTTCTTGCCGAATGCGTTTGGCTAGCGTAAGGCCGTCACTTTTGCCCAGGTTGTACTCGCAAAGAATAACCGTAAAAGGCTTACCCTGCTGGTCAGCGTTGTTTATTCTTTCAATGGCGTTTTCAGTGTTATTACTATGGATTATCTCCATCTGCCAGGACTTGAGCAAGCGGGTAATGATATCGGCTGTGACATCATTCGGATCAACCAATAATAAATGCTGACTGGCAAGGGTTGAGGATTTTTCCCGTAACAGACTGGGCTCCGGGTTGTCATCGATCAACAGGCGTGCGGTAAACCAGAAACAAGAGCCTTTACCTGCTGTACTGCTGACACCGATATCTCCATCCATCAATTCCGCTAATTGCTTGCTGATAGACAGTCCCAGACCGCTGCCCCCATAGCGTCCATAGGTGCTTCCATCGGCATGTTGGAAAGGGCTAAAGAGTCGCTGTTGTTCATCCTGAGTTAGACCAATACCGCAGTCCTCAACTTCAAATTTGAGCTCGACAGAGTTGATGCCCAGTTTTTCTGTCGCGCGAACCCTCAGCAGGATATCGCCGTGGTCAGTAAACTTAAAGGCATTGCTGAGTAGGTTAAGGATAATTTGCTGTAGCTTGGTGGCATCCCCACGAAGTACCGGTTTAATAGAGGGGTCCAGGTCGGCGAGAAAATTGAGGTTCTTCTCCACTGCGCGTAGGGCAAAGGTGGAAATACAGTCGTCGAGTAAAGTCTCTAGGTTAAAACTGGCTATATCCAAGTCCATTTTGCCTGCTTCAATTTTGGCAAAATCCTGCAGGTCATTGATGATGACCAGTAGTGACTGCCCTGAATGCTCAATGGTATTGAGATAATGGGTTTGTTGTTCGTCGAGTTGGGTTGCCTTCATCAGCTCAGTCATACCCAATACTTTATTCATCGGCGTACGGATTTCGTGACTCAAGGTGGCTAGAAATTCACTTTTCGAGCGACTTTCGAGTCTGGCCTCACTGGCTATTTGTTCTAATTGTATTCGCTCCAACTGGGATTTCAGTAGCTCAGATCGGGCTTTAAGTTTTTCTTTATCGGCTTTGGCCATACTCAGACTAGCTTGGTTATTTTCTTTTTGTAGCTGATTGATTCGATCAGCCAGCGCTAGAGAAAAGAAAATCAGCATAACTGTGGTGCCGATGGCCGGCAGACTTTCCGTTGCACCGTCACTATTAATCAAGCCAAGAGTAGCCATATTGGTGGCGATCAACGAAAACACCAAAATCATGATGGCGATAATAAAATGGCCGGCGGAAACGACACCAGCCCTGCGCACAATTATTCCAGCCAGTAAGGCGGCAATATACATCAGGGTGATAGAAAACAAGCTAAAAAAGACCAGAATTAAACTATTGCTAATGACTACTGCGATGAGACTGAGCGAAGAAATCACTGCCAGCGAACGAATCACCCATAGCAAACGTCGGTTGCGCTTCTGTAAATTGAGGAAATAAATACTGAATTGACCAAACATTAGGATATTGACAGCATAGGCAAACACGTAAATGGGCAGTTTGGCCCAGGCCTCATCGGTAGCCACATATTGATAGACATGACCTTGATCTGCGGCTAGCAGATAGGCAAAACTCAGTACATAGACTACGTAGAAGAAGTAACTTTTCTCACCAGTAGAAAAATAGAGGAAAAGATTGTACAGCGTCATGACTAACAGAATGCCGTAAATCATGCCATAGAGCATTTGGTAATGCTGTTCGCGTTCTACAAATAGGCTTGGCTTCCACAGTACCGCCTGAAATTGGAAAAGTGGCTCACTATGAATCCGCCAGATCAGAGTGAGTGTGCTATTGGCTGGCAGAGTAATCGAGTTAACCAGGTTGCGATGGGGAACGGGGCGGTTGTCGAAGCGGTCGTCCATACCAGCATGGGTATAGACTGGATCAATATCACCTTGCTCATTAATGATATAGAGGTCGGCGGTATTGATTGAGGGGTGTTTTACCTGCAGCGTTAGCGCAATGGGTGTTGATTGCGCATTGATCAGCTGTCCCCTAAACCAATACAGTCCGGACTTCATCAGTAAGGTTTTGTCCACTTGCCAGCCACCAGACTGCCAGGGCAGGGCGCTATCTGACGCGCTTATCTGGCCAATGTGGTAGATCTGTGCGTCGTCATATAGGTAATCAAGCTGTCCATCTAGAAGGTGTTTCTGCAGCTGGTTAGTAACCATTAATTCACCAGACTGAGTGCTGAGAGGCAACAGCAGGGCGATGAGGGCTACTATTGTTGCGATAATAGAAACTACGCTAACGGGAACGACGAATAACGGGGATGGGTAGTGGCAATGGATAGACACAATAAGCTCTGCTGATTGTTACTGTTTCGAGTTGAGATGACTTATAAATAACCCACTATTTGTTGGTTCTGGACTCATTCGCTGTCCACTAGAATTTGTTGAACGATTGCATTGGCAGCAAGCTCTAGCTTCATTAATAAACGTAACTATTTAAGACATATCTGGGCTGGAGTATCGTTAACCCTATTGATACTGGCCTAGTGTATCAACTGTATTGTTGACTTGATTAATACGCTTGCAACGTCCCCAAGCACTCTAACCACTACTGAGACATTCTAACCACACCACTACAATTAATTGAAGCGATTGTTTATAATTAGTCCACAAATATTCAGTCCGGCACTCACTCGCAACATTATTAGAAGAGTTTCAATGAAACAAGCATTTCTCACCATGTTAGGCATGCAGAATAAAATGAATCAAAAGGTGCATGCCGATTGGATTGGCCAACGTTTTGAATGGTATCGGGCGATCTGGATTGAGTGTGGTGAGCTGGTTGAGCACTATGGTTATAAGTGGTGGAAAAAGCAAACCCCCGATATGGATCAGGTTAAACTTGAGGTCATTGATATATGGCATTTTGGGATGAGTGCGTTGTTTGCTGAGGGTCAGCGTTTGGACGATATAGCCGAACTGATGGTTGGGCAATTGTCTGCTTATCAGTACCAGGGGCAGGGCGTTCGCAATGCTACCGAATCCCTGGCTGCTCATAGTCTAGAAACCAAAAGCTTTTCCGTAGCACTTTTTTGGGACTTGTTACACTCAGTAGAAATGAGCTTTGATGATTTATACCAACAGTACGTCGGTAAGAATGTGCTGAATTTTTTCCGTCAGGATCATGGTTATAAAGATGGCAGCTATATCAAGCAGTGGCAAGGTCGAGAAGATAACGAGCATTTAGTTGATATCTTAGCTGTATTAGATGATCAATCTTCCAGTTTTGGTGCCGATGTCTACGAGGCTCTGGAACAACGTTATCAATTAGTTAGTGCTTCTAGCTGACTTAGTTTCGAGTCTCTTGGTTTTTAAACACGTGGTTTCTAGTAAAGAAGACCCGCTAATAATATGGACGATAACGCCCCTCACAAATTATCCACTAGTGCTCTGGCCAAGAGTCTTGACGTGCCTTCGCAGCAACTGTTTGCCACGCTCAAGGATTACGGTTGGATCCGTAAATTGGCAGAGGGTTGGGAGCTTACCTCAAAAGGTAAATTTGAGGGTGGCGAGTATATCCACAGCAAACGCTATGGTCGTTATATCATCTGGCCTGAGGAGATGGCTGAGCATCCCTTATTTCAAGCGCTGGAAGATAATCGACATACTTCCGCGATGGCGTTGGGAAAAAGTGTTGGTATAAACGCTCGTGAAGTGAATCGTATCCTGGCGGAGTTGGGTTGGATTAAACATGGATTTCAGGGTTGGGAGCTGACCCCCTTGGGAGAACAGCGGGGCGGTGTGCAACTGGAAAACGATAATAGTGGCACTTTTTATGTGATGTGGCCCCAGGCGGTTCAAAGTGATTTGATCTTGGGTCAGCAGTTGCAGTTGTCAGCGGAGATCTATTCCAACACGAGCCCGGCTGGGGATGATCTGTTTGACCAGCAGAGCCAGTATCAAGGAATTGACGGCCACCAGCACCGGAGTAGAGCCCATTTGCACATTTGTCACTGGTTATATATGGTAGGGATTGCCCACGCTTGTCAGCGGCGTTTGCCGATTACCGAAGAACTGTATGCCGATTTCTATCTGCCTTCTCAACAGCTCTATATTGAATGCTGGGACGACGAAGATGGTGCCGGGCTTATCCAGCGGATGAAGCGCAAGGAGATTTTTCAGCAATGGGGTGTAGCGGTGATTGATATTGAAAAGGAAGACTTGACACACTTGGATGAGGTGTTGACGCGCCAGTTTCGTAAACAGGGTGTTAGAGTCTATTGATTGATGTTTAAAAAACGCCTAGCTGCTTTATTGTCCTTTTTATTATTATCAGTTGTTGCAATTTTCCTTATTTGGACACGACAGCAGCAGCTAGTGTTGACTGATTAACTGTTCGATTTTTTCCAGTAGCGCAAAATCTCGATCACTAACGCCATCGGCCTCGTGGGTAGTCAGATAGATATCCACGGTATGGTAAACATTAGCCCATTCGGGGTGATGGTTCATTTTTTCAGCAATAATAGCCACTTGTGAGATAAAGCCGAAGGCATGAATAAAATCCTCAAATATCAATCGGCGATAGAGTTTATTATCCTTGAATACCCAAGCTGAATAACTCTCCAGTTTATGGGTTATTGCAACGTTGCTAAGCGCTTTTATTTTATTCATTGTGTTCTCTAGACAATATAACACCACATTCAATATGATCGGTATAGGGGAATTGGTCGAAAATGGCAAATTTTTTGATTTGATGGGTTTTGCAAATAGGCTGCAGATTTTTGTATAGTGTGTCGGGGTTGCAGGAGATATAGAGGATGTTGTTGAAGCGGGTGAGGAGTTTCTCGGTATGCTCGTCAAGACCGGCTCTTGGCGGATCGACGAGAATGGTTGAAAAGTTATAGCTGGAAAGATCAATGTCGTGCAGGCGTCTATAGGCTCTTTCTCCCGCCAGGGCACTGGAAAATTCTTCACTGGACATACGGGCAATCCGTACATTGTCGATATTATTAAGGTCGATGTTGTATTTGGCAGATTTTACTGAGGTTTTGGAGATTTCGGTAGCGAGTACCTTGTTAAAGTTTTGTGCCATCACCACCGTAAAGTTGCCATTACCACAGTACAGTTCAACCAAATCACCCCCTTTGCCAGCTGAATGCTGAAGCGCCCAGCCCAACATTTTTTGGTTGACCTCACCATTGGATTGCGTGAAGCTATTTTCTACCTGTTGGAAAGAATAACTCTTGCCGTTGACTGAGAGTGTTTCTGTGACATATTCCTTACTTAACACCACTTTTTGTTTACGGCTGCGGCCAATAATAGTGATAGCCAGCTTTTCTTGTAGGGTACTGGCCAATTGTTGCCAATGTTGATTTAATGCTTTGTGGTAAATCATTGTCACTAAGGCTTCGTCAGTTAGCGTGGTTAAAAATTCGATTTGGAATAATTTATTTCGCAATAGAGGGCTTAGTTTAATTTCAGCTAATAGACTGGTCATTAACTGGTTAATACGTTGGCTGCCAATAGGAAACGAATCAATACGAATGGGGGTTTTGGGTTGCTCAGGTTTATACATAACAAAGAAGCTATCATCGCCCTGATGCCAAACCTTGAATTCTGCCCGTAGCCGAAAGTGCAGCGCAGGGGATTTGTATAGGTCCAGTGTGGGTAAATCAAATTCAGCGAATTGGCTAATAATGCACTTGGCTTTACCGTCTAGTTGTTGTTGATATTGATCTGGATTAACGTTAGTTAGAGGCATGTCTCTCGTGGCATTGTTACAATAGAGTGATGAGTTAGAGCCATGAAAATGGGTATGCAATACAGTGTGCGCATTATAGTGAATTTATGCCGTAGTTGCTTGATGATATTAGGCCATTGATTGACTATGCTGGATTATACCCAAAGCGTTTGAAATTTAGGTGTTATAGGCCGCTCCTGCGCATCCATGCGCCTGCGGCATTAGTGCATCCATGCACGTCACACCCCCTTTTTGCCCATGGCTGCGTTGTTTGAACTTGAAATATTGACAGTTTCCTGTGTTCAAACGCCTTGCCATAAACAACTTTCCATAGATAAATAAGGGACGCACTCTAAAACCTAAATTTCAAACGCTTTGGGTATATGTTCTTGAGCAAGAGCTGCTAAATTAACACATTTGAAATAGAGCAAGTCGCATCAGATAAAGGATAGTTTTATGAAGGTATTGGTCACTGGTGGAGCAGGATATATAGGTAGCCACACCTGTGTTGAGTTATTGGCAGCAGGCCATGATGTAATCGTTGTTGATAATTTATCCAATAGCCATCTCGAAGGTCTCCAGCGGGTGGAGGAAATTGCCGGTCGTCGTGTGGCGTTTTACCAGGTTGATATTTGTGATAAAGCAGCCCTTGCAGCGGTATTTACCAACAATACTATCGATGCGGTTATCCATTTTGCCGGGCTCAAGGCGGTGGGTGAATCCGTTGCCCAACCTATCCGTTACTACCACAATAATGTCTACGGTACGTTGACACTTTGTGATGTTATGGCCGAGCACAAAGTATTTAATCTGGTGTTTAGCTCATCTGCAACGGTATATGGTGATCCGGCCACGGTGCCTATCCATGAAGAGTTTCCACTGTCGGCAACCAACCCCTATGGTCGTTCTAAATTGATGATCGAGGAAATACTACGCGATCTCCATCATGCAGATAATCGCTGGAATGCTATCTTGCTGCGCTACTTTAATCCGGTCGGTGCTCATGCTAGTGGCCGCATTGGTGAAGACCCGAATGGTATTCCCAATAACCTGATGCCCTATATTACGCAGGTAGCTGTCGGCAAGCTGGAACAGTTGTCCGTTTTTGGTAGTGACTATGATACCGTCGATGGTACCGGGGTGCGGGATTATATCCATGTGGTGGACTTGGCGCTGGGGCACCTGAAAGCGCTGGATAAGTTAACGGATAATCCTGGTGCTGTTGTCTACAATTTGGGCACAGGTCGTGGTTATTCGGTATTGGAAATAGTGGCCGCTTTTGAAAAAGCATCTGGCAAGAAAATTCCCTATCAATTGGTTGAGCGACGTAGTGGAGACGTGGCCAGTTGTTATGCCGATCCTGCTTTTGCAGCCCAGGAGCTTAACTGGTCTGCCAGCCGGGGGATTGAGCAAATGACTGCAGATAGCTGGCGTTGGCAAAGCCAAAACCCGGATGGATATACCCAAAGCGATTGAAATTTAGGTGTTTTAACTCAGTCCGTCATACCCACGAAGGAGGGTGTCGCAAAAGGGTTATAAATTGAGTCCCCCGGTCCAGTGGTACGTTGCCTGTTATGCCCGAACGCCCGCTTGCCAACCTGCCCGACGGCTGCGCAACTCGCTGCAAGGCGCTCAAACAGTGCTCGCTCAACAACGTCGGTCAGGTTGGCAAGCTAACCGTTTCAGTCAATGCGTTCTGATTGGGCATAACAGGCAACGTACCACTGAACCTACTTCCTCACTCTGAAAAAGCGTTTGCGACATCCCCCGATAATATAAATATGTGATGCAACAACACGTTGTAAGATCCTTCGAGACCTTTCGGCTACGCTCCAAGGCGACAAAAAATGTCGGCTCAGGATGACAGCTGCGGCTTATTCAGAGCTTCCCTAAGCCTCTAGAACGATTGCGGTTATGCCACCACTGCACGGCAAGTTCCATCGCCTGTTGCTGTGTTTGAGCTTTTTTTAGTAAGTGTATAGCAATCGCCATCGTACCGATGATGGCATTTTCTGCGTACTGATCCACGCTTGTTCCTCGCCATACCTCGATCAGCTGGTTTAGTTCTAATTGATCTGGCCGGGGCTGGCGACCTTCAAGTAATTTGGGCCATTGTTCCTCTGCGGCAACGCCATCGACAACGGTTTTTACACTACAAGTTGCCTCGGGCTTGCGCTCAATCTCACCACCTTCCCCCTTAAATACGGCAGCATTGGCTTGCCCAAGATTGATCGCCGCTTGTTGATGGCTATCGGCATAGGCCGGATGGAAAATACTTTGAATGGAATAGGGGGCGGATAAGGGGTTTAGCAGTCTTGATAGGGTGTGTACTGGCGAACGGAGTCCCAAATAGTTACGCAAGTCGATAATGCGTTTTAACTCCGGACATACATATTCCAATGGCATAAAGGAGAAGTTACTGTTGTCCAACTGGGTGCTGACTTGTTGCCAATTATTGGCTGCTGGTATACCTAGTTGCTTTAATACATCTTCTGTATATAAACGACCGATGGTATGGCCACTGGCGCCGTGCATATAAATGCGAACTCCCTGGTCCGCTAATACAAAGCAGGCCAATAGATACCACGGCAGTTGGCGTTTTTTCCCTGCATAGCTAGACCAATCCAGATCAGCGGCGATATTATCCGGTGTTGAAATATTATCCCGCACTGCGTTGACAAAACCAGTGAGTTCTTCAGCGCTTTCTTCTTTAACCCGCAGCAGCATTAGGAAGGCACCTAACTGTACATCTTCGACCTGTTTTGACAGGATCATCCCCATGGCATCATACGCTTCCTCACGGCTCAAGGAGCGGGAACCGGTTTTACCCTTACCCAAAATGCGTACGTATTTTGCAAAGGCATGCTCGCTATCTTTTAGTTGGGCGAGTTTTTTGCGGTGTGTAGTCGACATGGTAGTTGATTTCGAGTTACAGACAGTTATCAGGTTTTGGTAAGCCGGCTAATTTAGAGACAATCTTGGCTGGGCTGCCGGGAAATAAATGCAGAAGATAGAGACTGTTGCCTTTTTCTTTACCCAGGTGTTGGGCTATATATTTTACCATCGGGCGCATAGAGGGTGATAATTCAAACTCCTGGTAGAAATTCCTGACCAAGTGGATGACCTCCCAGTGGGTCTCGTCCAGGGAAAGTCCTTCATTACTTGCCAAAGCAGTGGCCACGGGCTTGTCCCAATCAGCCAGGTTTTTAAGGAAGCCCTCATTGTCAAGGGCGATAGAGTCAAGGGCAATAGATTTTTCAGAAAACTGGAGTAGCATGGCCTAATACCAGCTTTGAACGGTGTGATGGCTTGCTGCCAGTTCAACAAAACCATGATCATTAACAACAGTGATATTGCCACACAGCGTTGTATTCAAGGCTCTGGCGTTAACATCAGCGGCCAATAGATAGAAATTAATATCGGTTCGACGGCTGATTGTGTCAGCAGAGTCGGTTCCCGCTTGAGCCGCATAAACGCCATCTTCAAGCAGTAATACCGAACTATTCGCCGAACACAGGGCCAGGCACTCGGAAAAGCAGCTGCTGTTAAAGGGCGATTTATTGATGGTGTGTAAAATCATGGTTTTGCGCTATCAACATCTGTCTTGTGGTTGCGACATTAAAAATTAAAAATGCTATCAGATTTTTCCATCAGCTCGGCAATGGTGGTTTTATCGACTGTTTTAGCGTCAATAATTAAGTCAGCAACAGTAATGTTTCTCTGTGCCATAGAGGCTGAATCGATATAAATATCCTCGATATCATAGTGTGGAAACGCGGAGATTAGTTTGCCGTGATTTTTGGCTTCTATGCTTTCACTATGTTGATCTTTCAGCAACTGCCAAACACCATCACCGGTAAAAACTAAGCTGAGCTGCTGATCAAAAACGGCTGTGGCTAATGCTATGTCCAGTGCCTCTCGTGAGAGAAGATTGCCGTAGGGTGCTTTGCGGCAGACGATCAAGATGCGTTTGCTGGTAGTCATGGGCCGAATGTCACCAATCTGTCAGAGTTTATAGTGGCATCGACTAATTGGCCCAGGCCCGAAATATCGAAGCTATCCGCCAAATTACAGGCAGGTTTTTCGTGTCTTTCCGCTGCTGTTTTATCTAATATTCCACGTTTTAATGCGCTTGCGATACAGACCACCATATCAATCTGATGCGCTTTGGCTAACTGTTGCCACTGTTGCGGGATATTGGCTTCATCCTGTGCGGGCGTAATCAGTTCACTACCGACATTGACAGCATCGTGATAGAAAAAAACCCGGAAGATACTGTGGCCGGAATCAACCGCCGCTGTGGCAAAGCGCAGGGCAGTTGTTGCGGATTGGGTCGAGTAAGGAGAGCCGAGAATGAGCAGGGAGAATTGCATAGTGTTCTGTATCTAAAGTGCTTTAACTATCCAGGCATTAAGAAGCCGAGCTTTGTTAGTTCAGTACGCCATTGACTTAATCATCACCACCAAAGACACCCAGTAAGTGAAGCAGGTGGATAAACAAATTGTAGATATCAAGGTACAGTGCCACCGTCGCGCGAATATAGTTGGTTTCACCACCGTGGATAATTCGACTGGTATCAAACAGGATCAGTCCAGACATAATTAATACGGCTGCAGCTGATATGGCCAATGAAACCGCAGGTATGTGAAAAAAGATATTAGCAATGCTGGCGACCACAATAATAACGAGTCCTACCATTAAAAAACCGCCCATAAACGAAAAGTCTTTACGGGTTGTTAAGGCATATCCTGAAAGAGTAAAGAAAACCAGTGCGGTACCGGCTACTGCTTGTAATACCAGTTCGGGGCCGTTTGGCAGTGCCAGATAGTAGTTAAGCATTGGGCCGATTGAGGCGCCGAGCACGCCAGTGAATGCGAAGATAGCAATAATGCCCTTACTGGAATCAGCGGTACGGTTAACAACGAATAATAAACCAAAACCTACTAGCATCATCATTAACGCAGCCCCATGACCAAGATTCATCGCCATGGCGATACTGGCACAGACAGCACTAAATACTAATGTCATTGACAACAGCATATAGGTGTTGCGCAATACCTTATTGGTGGCTAATGCAGACCCGGCAGTTTCGGTGCTGGAAGCAAAAATTGGGTTCTGTTGCATAGTCATTCTCCATCGTGTGATCCACGTATTTGATTATTTACCATAATAGCGAGCTTAAAAACAAAAGCAAGCCTTTGATATAAACCCAACCTATTGATTTTGAAACTGTTAAATTCGCATGGTATTAAGACTCTAGGGGGCGGCTATTGTTCCATAGCTGTGACAGAAATGCTTATGTCAATTTTGTATGGGTGATATTAAGCCGGAAGTATGGCGATCTTTTGTTCTAAAACGGTGGATTTTGTCGAATCCTGTAACGGATTTAAGCCTTAGCACTGAGAGATTAGGATATTTGTTGGGTTCGAAGAAGAGTAGTAGTGCTGTGGATTGCTTAAGAAAGACGGCGGTGGGGCAGGGATTTGAACCCTGGGAGGCTTTAACACCTCGCTGGTTTTCAAGACCAGTGCTTTCGACCACTCAGCCACCCCACCAGCAGGGACCGGATTATACAGAGCTTTGTTTTAGAGACAAGTGCTAATTATGCTCATCAATACGATTTAAGCTATTGTTTTATGGGTTGTTATTGAGATTTGCCGAAATGGTTTATCGTCGATCTGTGGGAGTGTTTTGCGCCTGCAAAATCGAATAAAGTGTGAATAGTTTATAGGGATATAAAAAACCGGCAAGATTACCAGGCTTTTTATTGTCTCAATCCGTTAGTCAAAACTATGCACTATCTATACCCAAAGCGATTGAAATTTAGGTGTTATAGGCCGCTCCTGCACATCCATGCGCCTGCGGCATTAGTGCATCCATGCACGTCACACCCCCTTTTTGCCCATGGCTGCGTTGTTTGAACTTGAC
>JAZFYA010000021.1:0-7652 GCA_036443315.1 Pseudomonadales bacterium | reverse complement strand
TACGATAGCTGTCTTGGCCGTTGATCGGTTTGCCTTGTTTATTCCTCAAAGGCTGCCAATCATTTATGCAGCGGTGCAAGGCTGACTGCAACAGAGTTTGATTAACCTTCACCCACGCATCCTGGGTCTGCGGCTGGCCTCCCATTCGCCTCAGCCAATCCAAGCACAACGAGTGCTTTGGGTATCAACTGCTTTTTCTAGTCAGCCGACAGCGCCGTGGATGAAAAGGATGAAAAACAAATCAGTAACAAGAATCTTGTCATTATTCCTAGCATGTTCCCGCCCGCACTCAATGATTGCTTAGGTCCTCTCTTTATTCACCGCCCATAGGCAGGTCTTTCAAAGCAGTGCGGACTTCATCAACCTCATATGCCTGCGTTGAAATCTATATAAGCCTGCATATCCAAGTGACCATGGCCTGACAGGTTAAACAGTATCACGTCTGACTTACCCTCTGCCTTACAGCGCAAGGCCTCGTCAAGCGCCGACCGGACGGCGTGATTGGCTTCAGGCGCCGGAACAATACCCTCCGCTTTGGCGAACTGTACGCCAGCAGAAAAACAAGCATTCTGGGTATAGGCCTTGGCTTCTATCTGGCCCAGGTGTTGCAAATAACTGACGACAGGTGACATGCCGTGATAGCGCAAACCGCCGGCGTGGGCTGCTTCAGGAATAAAACCATGGCCGAGCGTGTACATCTTCATTATCGGCGTCAGACCCGCCACATCGCCGGCGGGATACTACGCTCGCAAGTCGTTAACAGCGCTGCCCTTAAGTCAGTGCCATTCGTCCCAGAGGTGATGCAATGGCAAAAAGTATTTGCGGCAGATAGCCCGACACGGATGGGCGAACAATTAGGCAGTAAAATAGGCCCATAGAAGATGGCCGACCGGTACCGACCACAACGGCCTATCAAGTAAAATAATGTATCGTCTATATTTTTTATTAATTTGGATAATAGTACCTAACGATTTCTATACATCCTAATAAAATCAATTAGTTACACTAAATATTAGAAGTGAAGTCAGGAAAAGACTGGGTATTGACAGGCAAATCACCTTATGGTACATATGTTAGGGTGCTATAGTGTTATAGTGTTATAGCTGTCCCTCACAAAAGAGATAGATAATAAAACGGCACTAGAGTTCACGATGAAAAACGATAACAATAGGTAATCTAGGGATGTAGAGAAGCAATATATGCAGTCTTTGCTTAGCAGTGAGTGTAAAGCGATGAAGGCCCAAACCTTGGTCGCGTTGATTAATTGCTTGTTCTTTTTCTTTGATAATACCTATCCATTAAACCAAAAACCATAATACTTTATTGAGGTTTACAACTTCTGCCGCCTAGCGGCTTCAGCCAATAAACTTTTTAAAGTACGGGAGTTTAAAAATGAAAAAGTTATACAAAATGCTGATTCCAGCCATTGCAGTGCCGTTTGTAGCGGCCTCGATGCTGTCAACAGCTTACGCAGTAGAGCGGCAGACGGCAAATATTGAAGGAGTGGCCGTGACGGGCTTTAACAGACTATTGGGCCAGCCTTTATGGATCCTCGATACACTGGGTGGTCCTGCACCCGCGGGCTTTAATTTTATTTTCGGTCACAATCCTGGTGGAGAGGTAGCGTTTGATTTAAATGAGAGCACACCTGGCGATACAGTTTTAGCGACAGGGGTTGATCCTGGGATGATAGGTTTCTTGGATGCGATGATGAATATCCCTCCATCAATGTCGACTCCCCATGAGCATATGTTGAATATACCTATTCATAACGACTTCGTTGTAGTGGCACCTTTCTTTTCGGAGACCTTCCGTATGCAAGTGCCTTCTGTGATGGACGCTCCGGGTAACAGCGTGACAAGAGCGCTGCCGAACAACCCGGTGACGTTAGATGACTGGCTTGCGGCTGAAGGTACTTTGTCCATTAGGTGTTATAGTGACGACAGCGCATCGATAAATATTAACATGACAAACTTAGTTCCAAATGGCCTGTATACTCTGTGGGGTGTTTACAAAGTAGGTGGACCTTTTCCGCTGGGCGGCTTGCCAAATGCGATTACCTCGAATGATCGAGGTAAAGCTCGTATCACACGTAGGATCAATTTCTGTCCGATGACATCGACGAATCCTCTACTCTGGACGGTTAATATAACGCTTCATTCTGATGGCAATGTCTATGGCGGTGTACCCGAAATGCCTGGTGAAAATTTACCGGGTGGCATCGTTGACCATGACCATATAAATTGGCCTGTTAACGTTCTTGAGACATTATAAGCTGGAGAGCAAAAATTGTTTGGGCAAATCGATTTAGGCTTTTTTATTACCCTATGGCGAGATGCCCAAATTTTTCCTAATTAAGACCGGGGCTAGGTGTATCGTGTGATCTTTATAGGCATGATCGCCTGGCCCATACCCACCCGTATAAACGGTTTGGCAAATATCACTGGCTTCGCCCAGCTGGGCGCAATACTAAAACCGGACATAATAAGTTGGGATCCTTCGAGACTTTTTCGGCTACCTACCCTCAAGGCGACAAAAAACATCGGCTCAGGATAACAACCCCGACTTATTCAGAGACTCCTTAGATTGTCTAAGATTGGGTGACGCACTTATTTACCAATACACCAATTTACCAATACACCAAGGGTGATCCTACTGATGATGCTAGGATAATCAGTAGACAGCGCTGTAGATGAAAACGCGCAAGCAAATCAGTAGCAGGAATCTTGTGATTATTCTTGGCATGTCCCCGCCGGCGCTCAATGACTGCTTAGGTTCTCTCTTTATTCACCGCCCATAGGCAGGTCTTTCAAGGCAGTGCGGACTTCATCAACCTCATACGCCTGATCGTTCAATATGCCTGCGTTGAAATCTATATAAGCCTGCATATCCAAGTGACCATGGCCTGACAGGTTAAACAGTATCACGTCTGACTTACCCTCTGCCTTACAGCGCAAGGCCTCGTCAAGCGCCGACCGAACGGCATGATTGGCTTCAGGCGCCGGAACAATGCCCTCCGCTTTAGCGAACTGTACGCCAGCAGAAAAACAAGCATTCTGGGTATAGGCCTTGGCTTCTATCTGGCCCAGGTGTTGCAAATGACTGACGACAGGTGACATGCCATGATAGCGCAAACCGCCGGCGTGGGCTGCTTCAGGAATAAAGCCATGGCCGAGCGTGTACATCTTCATTATCGGCGTCAGGCCCGCCACATCGCCGTAATCGTAGGCGAAAACGCCTTTGGTCATGGTCGGGCAGGAAGCCGGTTCTACGGCAATAATGCGCGTCGACTTGCCTTCGGTCAGGTTGGCACCGATAAAGGGGAAGCTCAAGCCGGCAAAGTTACTCCCACCGCCCGAACATCCGATCACCACATCGGGATACTCCCCCGCCATCTCCATTTGCAGGATGGCTTCACGACCGATAATTGTCTGGTGTAACACAACATGGTTGAGCACACTGCCCAGACCATAATGGGTGTCGTCGCGCTGTGTTGCCACTTCAACCGCCTCAGAAATGGCTATACCCAGGCTGCCGGGGGAGTCGGGGTATTGTGCCAATATAGCGCGACCGGATTCTGTCTGGTCGCTTGGGCTGGCAATAACGTCGCCACCGTAGGTCTCAATCATGGCGCAACGGTAAGGTTTCTGCTTGTAGCTCACCTTGACCATAAAGACCTTTACCGAAATACCCATAGCCTCGCCGGCCAGCGATAGCGCTGTACCCCATTGGCCCGCGCCTGTTTCGGTGACCATATGCTTGATGCCGGCCTCTCTGTTGTAATAGGCCTGTGCAATCGCGGTATTGAGCTTGTGCGAACCTACCGGGCTGGTACCTTCATACTTGTAATAAATATGTGCGGGGGTGTCCAATGCCTTTTCCAGGCGCCGTGCACGATAAACGGGAGAAGGACGCCATTGGCGATAGTACTGTAATACTTCATCGGGAATATCAATGTAGCGCTCGCTACTGACTTCCTGGGCGATCAAGGCCTCCGGAAAAAGGGCCGATAAATCGTCCGGGCCGATGGGTTCCTTTGTTTGCGGATTCAATGAGGGTTGCATCGGTTCAGGCAGGTCAGCCACAATGTTATACCACTGGTCGGGAATAGCATCTTCAGATATCAGGTATTTTATTTGGTCCATAATGACAGTCTCTCCCGACTTTTGGAAAGCGCATAATATACAACTTACACGCCACCACCGCACGCTCAATCGACATTTATGCTCCAGGCAGGCAAAAAAATCGCAATAGGCTAGCAAAAAGACACTAAAAGATAATCGATATCTGTGACCACAATAACAAAACCAAACCCGACATTATTATGCAAATCAAGAAAATATTAAGGAAGATGGGTCCTTTAAAGAGAAGTGTTTTACAGCGCAGCAGGTTTTCCTCGCGCACCTAATCCTAACCCATTACCCGATAATTTTCCTACAACAGCCCAATGTTTAAAACTCGCCATATACACCAATCATGTACACCAATATCTTGCACAGCTTTTTTTGCGCCCAACTAAGGTTGCTAGGTTTAATGAAACAAGTTAATTTGCTGGTCAGTAATATTTGCCAGACTGTCCCCCAGAAAATATAAAATTCCGTCAGCCACAGGGGCTAATTGGCGATCAATATAGTGTTGATAATCGATTAATGACGATTGAGCGACAAGTGGTTCTGCGCCGCTAACCGTTATTATATATTCCACCCAGTCGCCACGCCGAATATCTTCGCCCGCCATAACCGCCTTTCGGGCAGCCTGAACATGGGGAGGAATATTGCGCTTGTAATCCTCAAGTTTTCGGCGTAGGCGTTTGCGATAGATTAATACATCATCATGCTCACCTCGCAATACCTGCTGCACGACTTGCTTCAAATAATCATGATAGGGTTCATTAAAAAATACTCGGCGGTAAAGTTCTGATTGAAATTCTCGGGCTAGCCTAGTCCAGTCAGAACGAACGGTTTCCAGGCCTTTAAAAACCAGTTTTTCCTGCCCATCTGCCATCACCACACCGGCATAACGTTTTTTACTACCCTGGTCAGAACCGCGCACTGTTGGCATTAAAAACCGCTGATAATGCGTTTCAAATTCAATGTCCAACGCACTTTCTATAGCGTATTCTTTTTGTAACTTTTTCTGCCACCACTGATTCAATGCTTTTTCCAACTGGTGACCGACAGCCTCTGCCTCGCTCTTACCACCAATATCTTTCAACCAGATAAATACCGAATCGGTATCGCCATAAATGACAGGCCATCCCTGCTGCTCAATATAGTCGGCTGTTTGTTGAATAATCTGGTGGCCGCGACGGGTAATAGAACTGGCTAAGCGGGAATCAAAAAAACGGCAGCCGCTTGAACCCAGTACGCCGTAAAAGGAATTCATAATAATCTTGATTGCCTGAGATAAGGGCGCATCCTTATTGGCCTTGGCCCGATCACGGGACTGCCACAACTCGGTAATAATACCCGGCAATAGGTTTTTGTGTTTGGCAAACCAGGCGCCGTTAAAACCGGGCACCAGATCCGTTTGATCTAATTCCTTATGTAAGCCAATCGCCATTCCCATTGGATCAATGTTAAAGCTGCGAATAATACTGGGGTACAGACTTTTAAAATCCAACACCACGACATGATCGTAAATTCCCGGCTGGGAATTCATCACAAAGCCACCGGGACTACGCTCGATGTTGTCCGACAAGTGGCCATTAGGTGCAACAAAACCTTCTCGATGCAATAGCGGTAGGTATCGAAAATCAAATGCAGCCACCGAACCACCAATGCGATCCAGTGGCAACCCAGTCAAACGGCTACGCGCCATTGAAAATTCCAGTAAATTAGCGTGATTAAAAATATCCCACACCAGCTTACAATCCTGTATATTATAATCGGCTAAGGCCTGTTTATTGTTTTGAAACAACTCAGCGATTTTTTCTCCGCGGTCACTGCCAACAATCAACTTGCTATCACCTAATAATTCTCTGGCAACATGATGTAAAGAAAAACTTTCAAACTGATAGGTTGCCGCTTTTAGCAATTCAATACCATCCAATACTACTCTCCCCGGTATGGATACCGCCCGACGATCACCCCCATCACCCAGGGTTCGCCAATGAGCAACACTGTTACCTCTGCCGCAGCGAAAAGGCAGCCTGTGTTTTTGGCATACCCTTTCCAAAAACCACATATCAAAATTGACAACACTCCAGCCAATAATAATGTCTGGATCGTAATCGCCAAGCCAGTCGAGAAAAGCGTTAAGCAGTTGTTTCTCACCAGAAAACACTTCCACCGTAGCAGCCACGTGGCTATCGGACACCATAAAAACCTTGCGCAATTCCCTGCCGTTTTGCTGCGCATAAAGACCAATGGAATACAGCGAAATGTCTTGCATCGATGTTTCTATATCCAGTGACAACACCTTTAATTGTGGCTGATAATCACTGGCAGCACTATTTGGATTAATGATTGGATTGACAATCGAATTAACGCCATTGGCAGAAAATGCCTCACCGCGAAAACGCATGGCTCCACGAACAAAGCGCTCCATCAAAAAGCGGTCATAGGGATTGACATCGGATTCTAATGGCGTTAAACCTTTCACCAGCAACATGTCGCGAACTTTACGCAAACTGCGCTGAGAACTAAAGTAGTAAGCCACCACCGGCCGCATGAAAAAATCGCATAGTGTCAACTCTTTACGCGAACATCCCCTGTAGTGCTGTAAAATCGTATCAACAGTGGACGCTTGATCGGCGGGAATAAAAAACACCGCTTTCTGAGCGGGCACAATTAATTTCACCGGACCCGTTTCGGCGGACAACCAAAATTCCAGCTCCACACCCTGCCGAGTATCACGCCACTGCCGGGTTAATACAAAGCCCTGCTGTTCGAGCATTTTTTTGTCACCCAAAATAGATAAAATACAGCACATATTGATAGGGAGTCTATACTAACCCGTACACAGAGAAGTCCTCCAGGGAAACTGTAATGACCAAACCCCATATTTCCGATGACCCGCTCTACCAACTATTACGCCTGGAAAAGGTTGAGGAATTTAATCAACAGCGTGACAAGCTGGACCCAAGCAAACTAAAAGGCGGTGACTATCGCGGCCTTGACCTGCGCACAATCAACGCAGAGGGGTTGGATTTTAGTGACAGTTATTTTCGCAACGCCGATTTGCGCGGACTGGATTTACGCAAAACCCATCTTGAAGGCGCCAATTTGCGCGACGCCAACATCTCCGGCGTCTATTTCCCCAAACCCGTAACGGCAGCAGAAATTCGTCTGTCGATAGAATTTGGCACCCGCATTCGTTATCGCAACGCTTAAAACGCTATCGCAGCCTAAATCAAAATCCCGAGCTGACCCGAATGGCGCTGACTTATAAGGCGGAACTGTTAATGGCTTGCGACTTACTCGGTTGAAACCCCACACTCTGGAGGGGTTAGGCTACCGAGGATGGCTACGATGTATCTAGGAGGCTGTCCTTTGTACTGCCCCTCCGTCATCCCGCAGTTCGCCTACCCCTCCGTCATCCCGCGGCTTGACCGCGGGATCCAGTGATCTCGGCATAGAGATCACGCCATTTTGGATTGTCCTTCTCGACTAATTCTACCTTCCATTGCCTTTTCCATTCTTTTAACCGTT
>JAZFYA010000020.1:0-3409 GCA_036443315.1 Pseudomonadales bacterium | reverse complement strand
GATGGCGGTACTCACTTAACTGGCTTACGTGCCGCCATGACGCGTACTCTCAATGGCTACATCGATAAGAATGAGTTAGCTAAAAAAACCAAAACTGAAACAACGGGCGATGATATGCGAGAAGGATTATCCTGTGTTTTATCGGTAAAACTATTTGAACCTAAGTTTTCTTCCCAAGTAAAAGAAAAATTAGTGTCATCTGAAGTACGTCCGGCTGTGGAAGAAGTCGTAGCACAAAAACTTTCAGAGTTTTTGCTTGAGCGCCCGCTTGACGCCAAAACCATCTGTGGCAAGATAATAGATGCAGCAAGAGCTCGCGAAGCTGCCAGAAAAGCCCGTGAATTAACCCGGCGTAAAGGAGTGCTAGACGGAATGGGTCTGCCCGGGAAGCTTGCTGATTGCCAAGAAAAAGATCCAGCGCTATGTGAGCTCTACCTTGTCGAAGGTGATTCGGCGGGCGGGTCTGCTAAACAGGGGCGGGACCGCAAATTCCAGGCAATAATGCCGTTGAAAGGAAAGATCCTGAACGTCGAAAAGGCCCGTTTCGACAAACTGATCACATCACAAGAAATCATTTCGCTTATTACCGCACTTGGAACCGGTATTGGCAAAGATGAATACAACCCTGATAAGTTACGCTACCATCGTATTATCATTATGACCGACGCGGACGTGGACGGTTCACATATTCGTACTTTGCTGCTTACATTTTTCTACCGGCAAATGCCAGAACTAATCGAGCGTGGATTTGTCTACATAGCCCAGCCGCCGCTCTACAAGGTTAAGCATGGTAAACAAGAGCACTATGTTAAAGACGATCACGAACTCAAGCAATACCTGCTAAAACAAGCGCTGGCAAAAGCTGAACTACACACACATGAAGGAGTGCCGCCGTACACAGGAGAAAAGCTAACAAAGATCGCTAATAAATATTTGATGGCGGAAGCTGTGATTGACCGTATGAGTCGGCTGATTGATAGTGAAGTGATGCATGCTTTGTTTCGTCATCCTGACGTAGATTTGAGTAGTGAAATTTCTGCAGCGAAAGGAGCTGCCAAACTAGCAGCGTATGTTAACGAAGTAGAAATTGTGCAAGAGTATGACCCTGTAAATGAAAACCATCGCTTGAAAATAACCCGCATGCACCATGGTAATAAGCGTGTTAGCTACCTCGACCAAGATTTCCTACATAGCGGAGATTATGTTCATATAAAAGAAGCCGCTAAAGCGCTTGATGGTTTACTTGGCCCCGGCGCTTACGTGAAGCGAGGCGAACAAAAGCAGGTTGTCAGCGAATTCAAGCAAGCGCTTGATTGGTTGTTGCGGGAAGTGGAAAAAGATTTCAGCACCCAACGATACAAAGGGCTGGGCGAAATGAACCCAACCCAATTATGGGAAACCACTATGGATCCCAAGAACCGGCGTCTATTGCGCGCCCAAATAGAGGATGGCATTACGACCGACGAAATTTTTACTACCCTAATGGGTGATGTGGTAGAGCCACGCCGAGCATTCATTGAGAATAATGCTTTAAGGGTTCGAAATTTGGATGTGTAGGCAATCTTTGGTGGAGTTATGGTGCACAAAAGGAGGGGTGTGCCGTTTTAATTTTGACGGCGAGGTTTGCGAATAAAATTTCAAGTAGTAGCAACTCGGCGCTCTTGCTTTTTCGCTGTGAGCGCATGCTTGCCAATCTTCATTAATACTTCCCAAGCTGGCCCTGGGAACTTGTGGAGTTTTACCATTACGTCTTCTAGGGCGCCAAGGAACCAATCGACATCCGCATCCTCGATATTGAGGGGTGGTAATATTTTTATGATTGGTACGGCATGACCAGCTACCTGGGCGAGAATATGGTGGTCATCTAAGAGGGGGATAACGATCGCTTGGGCAAAGAGATTCTCGTCTATTTTGTTTACCATAGCCCAAGCCGCTTTTAGCGACATTGAATCAGGTTTTCCAAACTCAATGCCGATCATCAAACCGCGCTGACGGACACCCTTTAGGAATTCAAATCGGGGTACCATTGCCTCAATACCATGTCGAAAACGAGCGCCGAGCTCATTCGCGCGTGCAGCAAGATTTTCATCATCGAGAACAGTAAGAGCAGCCAATCCTGCGGCCATCGCAAGATTTCCCATGCCAAAGGTGGACGCGTGTACAATGGCGCGTTCCATCGAATCGAAGACGCAGTCATAAATTGCTCGGCGCGTTATAGTTGCTCCCAAGGGAACATACCCGCCCGAAAGTGCTTTAGCGAGACAGATGATATCGGGCTGTAAACCTTCAATCCATTGACAAGCCAGGAAGCGTCCAGAACGCCCCATACCGCACTGGATTTCATCACTGATCATGAGAGTGTTGTACTTGCGGCATAGATCCTGTGCTGCAAGTAGGTATTCATCGCTGAGAATGTTGACGCCCTTTCCTTGGATTGGCTCAAAGACGAAAGAGGCCACATCACCAAGAGCGAGTCGTGTTTCGAGACCTTTGAGATCGCCCGGTTCTACTGCGGAACTGCCTGGGAGAAGCGGCTCAAATCCTCTACGGAAACTTGCCTCACCATTCAATGACAACGCTCCCGTAGTTAAACCATGGAATGCTTTTGTAAGATGTACTGTACAAGGACGCCCAGTTGATGCGCGCGCAAATTTGATCGCGGCTTCTATAGCTTCCGTTCCAGAGTTGCAGAAGAAAACGGTATCGAGATCGCCAGGCATGCGTTTCGTAAGTTCGCGAGCGAGGGCTGCTGCGAGCGGCGGGGCATCGAAGCCAATCCATCCGGGAAAATCGGAGTCGAGTACTTGCTGCAGTGCGCCACAAATAGTCGGGTGACGGCGACCAAAGTTAAAGACGCCCCAGTTGGCAAGAAAGTCAAGGTAGCGCGTACCCTTTTCGTCCCAAAGGTATGCGCCTTCACCGCGTATCCAGGAACGATTGAACCCGATAATGCGCAGCACCTTGACGAAGACAGGATTCACATGCTTTTCGAAAAGGTCGAAATTCTTTCCGCGGGTTTCGGTGAGAATGGAGTTGATATCAAGTGGCATGAACTAGTCCTTAAATTCCAAGATGATGTGATAATGGTTTTTCTCGAGCTCCTGCCAGCGCAGCGTAACCGGTACGTTTTGAGCTACGTTAGTGTTAGTAAAGGACGCTAGACAAATAGTGGTTTGTTATAGAATCAATGTAACAATTGTGATGCCTTTTCTAAATAAGTTACCTGGCGGACTTCCCTCTTATAGAAGAGGAGCTCAGCCTGGTTAATCTTGAATAAATCAACAACGCTGAACACATCCAGTTCTTTACTCACTTAAATCGCTACGCGAATACGCTCATGACTGTTTAAGGCCATAAAAACCGATAAATCGGGAATTGGGTTGTTAATGTGTTTAATGCTAATTGACAA
>JAZFYA010000019.1:0-11111 GCA_036443315.1 Pseudomonadales bacterium | reverse complement strand
GGTAGCAGCGTATTACGCAAAAAAAGCTGTCGTGAATAAAACAATCATTTGCTATTTATATGGTGGTGAGCCCACCACAATGGGTAAAGAGTATTTCGAAGAGACAATGGCGGTAATCAATTTGAATTTCCCAAAAAGCGAAGGGTACACTGTTAAGACTATTGTCCTTTCCTCTTTGCTGGGGGTCGATTTGGATGTTTGGGAACCGCTAATACAAGAACATTGCAATGGCTATATTCAGACATCATTCGACGGGTTTATGCGCGGGAAAGGCTATGTTCGTCACTGGGAGAAAGCTGTTCGTGATGCCACCCAACGCGGTCTGCGGGTAGCAACCATATCGGTCATAAATTCCGAGCTGTTAAAAGATGGACCTAAAAAGATTCTCGACTATTTATGTGAGCTGGGTATCACAGAAATCTCTTTTCTCCCTTTTATGTTAAACGAACAGAATGCCGGTAAAAAATATGATCGCTATGCTCCGACGATGAATAATTTCTCCTCCTTTATGATTGAGCTTTTTGACCATTGGGGAGAAAAATGCACAGCTGGAATGCAGGTGCCGCATGTCGGTGAAGCTGTTTTTATTGCATACACATCACAGCAAGGAAGGATGGCTAATATGGCAGGGCAGACACTGTTTCTTTTGCCTGATGGCGAGTTTGTATTACCAAATTACAAAGACGGCTGGAAGGAATATATGTACTCTTTCGGCAACATCCTGGGTGATGGAGTTAATTTTGAAGACATCCTTCACTCACCCGAGAGAATTAAATATCTTGGCAGACAGCTTACTCGGAATAATAATCCTGAGTGTAAATCGTGCGCATATAAGAATGCTTGTTTACTTGAATTTGCAAAGCCCAATAAACCCGATGATGAATGTTTTGGGGCATCCCAGTTCGTTCAACATGTTCTTACTTCCCCTTACCGAGATTTACTCGACGATACACCAACCCTAGCTTGAGGACCATATGTCAGAAATACTACAAAAGCATGATAATGTTCGATTAATAGAAGGACATGTAGAATATCAATGCATGAATGGCACATGGAAAAGAGAGATCTGGGATGACAGCTATCAGGAGATTTATGAGACACTTACCAAAGAATTTGCGCCGACTAATAAGTTGGATGAAAGGACTTTCAGTAAGGCTTTTCTCAACCATCAATACCGTTGCCAAATTGTTAATAGCTTAAAAGGGTGGGAGATCAATATTCGACGCATGCGTACACAACCTCCTACCTTTCATGAATTGAACATTGATAACGAAGGGCCACTATCCCTAGTCACGGAGCCAGGACTCACCCTATTTGCCGGCCCCATTAATAGTGGAAAATCATCGACGCTATCGGCTGCTATCAACGCACTAGGCGTTCAACGGCTAGGGCGCACTGCATTATTTGAGGATCCAGCAGAGTATATATACACATTTCCCTTTTTCACACAGCGAGAAATTGGTATAAATGTCGGTTCTTTCGAAGATGGCGTCCGCCAATCAGCACGGGGGAATTTTAATACCATTATTGTTCAGGAAATACGTGATATAGAAACAGCAAAAGCGGTTATTACCGCGAGTATAAGGGGTGTACGTGTACTCGCGACAATTCATGCTGGCAGTGTAGTTGATGCTATTGCCGCCATGTATAACTTTGTTGGTGCGGAATATGGACGACTCCTTCCACAAGCCATTAGGGGAGTTTTTTGCCAGAGACTAATTTACTTCCCGCGCAAAGATAAAGCGCCATTACCCATCTATGAGTCCCTAAGTATTGATAAACAGGTTCAGGTTATTATGCAGGAAGGTGTTTCATGCTTACATCGGATAGGTGGTGAAATGATTAGACAGGATCGACGCTCCATGAAAGAACAAGGGTTACGCTATATTGAGCGGGGTACTTGTTCAGAACAGGATATTGAGGGAACGCTAGGAAATTCATTGCGGCGATAGGGAAATGGCCTTCGAACCCGTGGTCGCAAGTGGTGGACCAGGTACGTGATGAATAGGGGAATGTCCGGGTGAGAAGAAATCACGGCACTTAGCAATCAATTCATCTGTCCGAATTTCTCCAAGGTTCTTAGGCTTACTGAAAAGATAACCCTGGCAATGCGTTGGTCCAAGAGCAATAGCAGCCTTTAATTGTTCCATATCCTCAATGCCTTCAATAACAACAATCATGTCTTTGTCCCGCGAAAAATTGATAATTCCTTTCACCATCTCGGTCGCTACATTGGATGTGAGGCTAGTAAGGAAAAGAGGCCGGCTTATCTTCATACCTCTGTATGGGATGCCCTGAAGCGACTCAATATTAGCCCAGCCTTGTCCGAAATCATCCATAAAAGATTGAATATCGTTTTGAGCGAGGCGCATTACGTTTTCTTGAAGGATCTTCTTGTCTCGATCTAGAGCGGTCTCAGTAATTTCAATGATAATACGATCTTGTATTTTGGCACGGGTAATAGCCGTAATAGTATGGTTAACCGCACTATCATTGGACACAGTGAAACCGCTAGCATTCCAGGTGATAGTAGTATGGTCACTGAACATTGGGATTGTCTTAATGAGACTATCAAGTCGGCTCAAATCGAAACGTATGACTTCATTATGGGCTTCAAGATACATCACAAACTCTTCGATGTTTATGCTTTCCTCATCGATATGCTCTATACGCGTTAGGGCTTCCCAGTATGCCGGGTATTCCTCCTCAGGGTAGTTACTAATAATCGGTTGAAACGCGAATGACGCAGTGTCTTTCTGAATAACGATATCCAATAGGTCCCTTGCTGTATATTGATCATAGATTGACATGTGCGCACTCCGCTCAAAATTCGTCGTATGTATATATAAACAAAACCAGACCCAATTTTCTGGTGTGCCGACTTCTGTCACGATTTTAATTGCCTACCATGAGCCATATGACTGATCGAAAATGGGATAACTTGGCAAATGGCGATAATTGACGTAATTAATGAATTACCACCATCGAGTGTAATCATCTCCTCATCGGAGTACTTGGCTCGTGATATACGCTTTCAAAGCGCTTGGCTCAAAGGTGCTGCTGGGGAGGAGGCGTGGATTGAAGATGAAACTGTTATGTCCATCAATAGCTGGATGCAGGCACTGTGGGACGATACGTTACCTGAATTGATGGTGTTGAGTCCCACCCAAGCACTAGTCCATATGAAGTCTATTGTAGACAGATCAGGCTTACTACCCGCAAACCTTATTTCATCCACATCAATTGCACGTAAGGCGCTTGCATCAATGCGAACCGTACTGGACTGGGGCATTGAGTTAGATGAGCAATATTGTCGTTTAACTGTTGAGTCTGAAGCTTTAATCCAATGGGAGAAAAGCTTCAAGGTTGCCACACACTCACAAGGTTTTTTTTATCAGCCAGAGTTGCCCTACAGGCTGACCAAGTTGATTGGCAGCGGTATGATTTCGGTACCCAGCACCATTGCCGTCGTCGGCATGGCAACCGTCCTTCCTTCCCAGCAAATGTTCCTTGATGCCATGGAGGCGGCAGGAGCCACCGTGGTCATGGTTGATCCCTCTGAACCCTGTGAGGACGTTGAAGCTGTAATACCTGAAACGGCGGATGCTGAGATTGATGCGATTGCGTGTTGGGCGAATAATTTGTTGATGCCTTTTGTCGAAAACCAATTGGCAGCACCCAATATCGGCATTATTGTTCCTGATCTTAGAAAAGATGGCGCGAAATTAATACGTCGTCTAGAAACGCACGTTTGCCCGCAGTCTATGATAGCGTGCCTTCCTTCTAACAGTGATCCAGTTCGAGTGCCTTGGGAATTAGCAGGTGGCAGTTCATTAGCGAGCTATCCATTAATCCGTACGGCATTCAATCTTGTTAGTTTGGCCGATAACGTGCCGCTAGAACAGCTCAGCACGATTTTACTGTCACGTTACATTATTGGAACAGAGACTGAACGCAGTCAGAGAGCTAGCGTAGATTTAAAACTGCGGCAGATTGGTTCAGAAGAATTGCCCTTGGAATTCATCGGAGATCAAATCATAGCGGCGACAACAATTAACGTTTTCGCTGAGCGCTTCCAAAATCTGGTTGAACTTATAAAAAATGAACCAGAAACGGCTTACCCATCAAAATGGTCAGAATATTTTACTCGGCGTCTGGATGTCATGGGGTGGGCGCAAGGATGGCAATTGCAATCAGAAGAGTTTCAGACTGTAAAAGCATGGGATGAAGCTATTGCGGAGTTCTGTACCTTAGACCACCATTTAGGCTCTATTAACTATGAGCGGGCTGTGATGTGGTTTCGGGAGATAATTGATACACGTCAGTTTCAGCCGCGATTATCCTATTGCGCACCGATTACCATTCTTTCGACTGATCATGCGATTGGAATCGAGTTTGATAACGTATGGTTTGCTGGTCTATCAGCGGATGTGCTGCCTGGTACATTAGATCCAGATGCGTTTATTCCGCGCATTCATCAAGAAGAAGTTCATCATCCCAGTGTTGACAATGACTTCATGTTAGAAGCTGCAGAACGGGTCAAGCGCTTTATGGTTTCTTCAGCAAAACAAGTTCGATTTTCGTGTGCAAAGCAATTTGACGATGGAGGCGCGGCTGTAATTTCACCCTTGTTATCGGGGTACGACCTTTCGCCGGGACCAGGCTCAAAAGCGGCTGGAGCATTTTCGACGGTACTGAACCTAATAGAAACGCACGGAGTGCATCTTACTGAAATGATTCCTAAGGTAAACCCGGCCGAGGCAGAGGGTTTAAGTGGGGGTATCTCGATAATCAAGGCTTATAACACCCAACCATTTTATGCATTTGCCAAGAATAGGTTAGGGCTAACAGAATTCCCAGTTAAACGAATTGGTCTTGATTCACGGGTTCAAGGTGATTTGTTACATGCCGTCTTGGAGTACTTCTTTAATCGTGTCACCGGCAGCGTGCAACTCGCAACGTTAACGGATGAAGAATGTGTGTCGTTAATTGGCGTGTCGGTGAATAATGCGTTCACAAAAGTGCTGGGTTCCCGTATTCACCTATATGGACTGCGGTTAGTTGGCCTTGAAAAACGCCGAGTGACATCATTAGTTAATGAGTGGCTCGATCTTGAACGACAGCGAGAATTGCCGTTTGAAGTTGTGGCGACAGAATGTCCTATGGATGTGTCTATCGGGGGGTTATATTTTAAGGTCCGGATTGACCGAATAGATCGCATTCTCGCGGAAGATGGTAAAGCGGATAAATACGTTTTAATTGACTATAAATCCGGGGAGAAGGTGAGTATGTTGGGTATGAATGCCGAACAGCTACTAGAACCTCAATTGCCGTTATACGCCTCGCTTATTGATCCCGCTCAATCAGGTTTGAGCTCAATTGATGGGGTTTGTCTTGCGCACGTTGCCCAGAAACCCACTTTTCATATGCGAAGCTCATGGTCAAATTCGTTAACGTCAAAAAAATCATTGCGTAATGATGTTGATAGCCAGGAAAAATGGAATGGGCAGGTCGACGCTTGGCGATCATCAATAGAGCAAACAGTTGAGGAATTCATACAGGGTGAAGCGTTAATGGATATGCCTATTAGGAAGCTAGAGCTAGGTTTTGAGTTTTTGAGGCCTATTCTATCTACAGAATAAAGGAGTTAGATATGATCCAATCAAGCGCAACAATTGTAGACAATAATGATTACCTGCCTACCGACCAAATAAGTCGGGATGTGGCAGTTGACCCTCAACACTCAGTGATTGTGAAAGCCCCTGCAGGCTCTGGTAAAACGGGCGTGCTCATCTTGCGCTTTTTGAACTGTCTCGCGGTGAGTTTGAAACCGGAAGAGGTAGTCGCCATAACCTTTACAAATAAAGCCAGCAACGAGATTCGTGAGCGAGTCATGAATGCGTTGATATTTGCAGCGACAGATAACTATCCAACGGAGCGCCATGAGCAGAAGGTATTCGATGCTGCTCGCAAAGTACTGGCACGAGACGAAGAGCTAGGCTGGAATATTATTCAGAGTCCAAGTCGATTACGTATTGTAACTTTTGACAAGCACGCTGCATCAATGGCACGAATGCTGCCAATTATGTCTGGGATTGGTGGTGGCCAAATTGAAGAGCTTCCAGGACGGATCTATCGCCAAGCGGTGATTGAACTGTTTTCAACATTGGAAGATGATTCAGCACCGGAGTCTCTGAAGGCGGCACTTGAATATGTGCTCAGCCACGCAAAAAACCAAATAGAACGTGTTGCCGATCAACTTAACATTTTGTTATCAAAGCGAGAGCAATGGGTTTTTGATTTGCTGAGTATGGATGCAGAAGAAGCTGGCGGCATCATTACTGAGCACGTTAGGGGAAAGTTAGAAGAGTTAATTAATGAGTTGAATGGCGTGTCGATATCGGGATTTTTCCCATTGGTGCGTAAAGCCTCGGTAGGGCAAGAAAAACTTTCTTGGGCAAATTCGATACCCGACTTTATTGCCAAAGCTGATCAAGGATCACTGGACACATTGCGACATGTCGCAGGAATTTTGCTGACTCAAAAGGGAACTTTCAGATGCAAACTCACAGCGCGAGAAGGTTTTCCGGCTAAAGACGCAACGGCAATATTAGCCAATGCATGGCTTACTAATCTCAAAGAATCACCTGATGCCGAAGCGGTCGAGAGGATGCTGAACGAACTGTTAGTTTTGCCTGATGTCATATTGCCTGATGCTGTAAACGACTATGCCAGCAGCTTTATTATTGTCCTGAAATTTCTTCTCGCGCACCTTAAAGTGGTATTTGACCGCGAAGGTAAAATTGATTTCCAGGAAATGGCATTCCGAGCTGTATCAGCATTGGGTGATGACGATACTGCCATTGGTGATGCTCTTCTAAAAGAAGATCGTATTTGCCATTTGTTGGTCGATGAGATGCAGGATACATCATTGTTACAATACCGCGTACTGGAGATATTATGCGGAGCGTGGGGAAACGATGATGGAAAAAGTTTATTTCTTTGTGGAGATAGCCAGCAATCAATCTACAGATTTCGTAATGCTAATGTGGGTAATTTCATAGATTTATCTCAGAAGGGGCATTTTGCAGGACTGCCAATGAAAGAGGTGCGCCTTACCAATAACTTCCGTAGCTTATTCGAAAATGTCCAATGGGTAAACGATACTTTCTCGACCGTCATGGATAAAGATGATGACGTGGAGGTGGGCGAAGTGAGTTACAGTCCAGCAGAAGCATTTTTGGGTAGTGGCGGTAATGTGCATGTTCATCCTTTTATGGGTGCCGGTTACAATGATGAAGCTCAGTGTGTTCTGGAGGTTATACAGGACGCTTTAACAGCCGATGCACAACAAAGTATAGCCGTTCTGGTTCGTGGACGTACACATCTCAAAGAGATTCTTCCGTTGCTTAAAGAAAAGGGCATTACGTTTTGCGGTCAAGATATAGATACTGTCTCGGATCGTGATTCAGTTTCGCAGGTATTATCCATTGTGCGTGCAATGCACCACCCAGCCGATGACGTGTCTTGGATGTCCATATTACGCGCACCCTTTGTGGGTTTATCATGGGCGGAATGTTTAGTGATGAGCCAGCACAAAGGTTTATTGTTTGACGCAATTACCAATCACCAATTGGTGGATGGCTTATCTGCAGATGGTAAGCAATCCATCGCCAAGCTCGCTGCCGTTCTTAATAATATAAACCTTAGTGGCCGAAAAGGTGATCTTGCGTACACATCAAAACAACTATGGTTTGGCTTAGGGGGGCCTGCTTGCGTCGATGAAGCGGAGTATTCAGATATCGAACGAGTGTTTGATTTGTTGTCTGATTTCCAATCAACGAATACAGTGTTTGATATTGATATATTTAATGAGCATGTGTCACGTTTGTTTGCCACTCCGAAGCCCGGCGTTGTACAGATCATGACTATCCACAAGTCTAAAGGGTTGGAGTTTGATACGGTGATTGTTCCTGGTCTAGGTCGTTCATCTGGCTCAGATGATAAACCGCTGTTCCTATGGCGCCGTTTCGTAGATGGGTTCGCCATCGCGCCAAAGCCATTGAAAGATATTGATTTAGCAACCAAACGGCTCTATGACTACTTTAGTAGTTTAAATTCCAGAGAGCAGGCAGCTGAAAATAAACGATTGCTGTATGTAGCCACAACACGTGCTAAGAAAACGCTGCACCTCCTGGCTACCATTAAATCAAACTCTGCCGCTCCCCAGTCGAATTCATTATTGCGTTTCCTGTGGCCCGTTTTAGCGACGCACTTTGATTCTGCCAAAGCATGTGAAGTGGTTGAGGACTTGTTCGATCCAGCAATTCCATCGATCATCCGTCTGCCTGATATCAACATGCATAGCAATATTGTTGTGGGTTATTCTGCTGCTGCTGGTCGTGCGTCTATGCCGCAAGAATCAGCTGAAGTCGATGACAAAGAGGTATCATCGAATATGTGTGAACGTGTCATTGGTATTGTGTATCACCGCGTTTTAGAATTCATTGCTAAATCTGGGCTTAATTGTGATATCGGTGCACTTTCATCGCGGGTCCGTTCGCAGCTAAAACGTCAGGGTTATCCTGGTACAGAAATCGAGACAGGTATTAGCACAGTCATTGAACTGATCACCCGAACATTGAATAGCCCACACGGTAAGTGGATTATGACGCCACGACACACAACGAAAAACGAGTGCGCCATTCAAAGTTATATCGGAGGTCGCTGGCAACGGCTGGTGATGGATAGAGTGTTCCTTGAGGATAATACCGTGTGGGTTATAGATTATAAAACAGCCCAAGGTCATAAGGAGATGAAAGCACCGGCATTCATTAGAGGCGAGAAAGAACGTTATCGAGAAAAAATGATGCAATACCGTGACGCGGTAAAATTAGTCCATCCCGATCTACAAGTGAAAGTGGCGTTGTATTTTCCTGCATTTGATGAACTAGCCTGTTATTAACAGGCTAGTGTGTTAGCTATCCATTAAAGCAGCGGCATTTATGTCCATTGCCTCTGATTGTTATGTTTAATTGACAGGTGAAATTAACGAAATTTTTGATGAATATGTTATGGCATTAATAACTATTAAAACATCCGGCGAGGTTGAAACCCATATAGAATCCCGAGGAACATACGCAACACTTTGCGGCATGGACGGCGACGACCCGTCTCATACAGTTGACCAGACTATTATTGAAAAAAAGGCGAGAAAGTTAACTGTCAAGAGTGTATCACAATATGGAAAATAGCGAGAAAAATTAAACCGTCACAAATAGAAACATAACCCGGGGCTTTGCGACTTATTAGGAACAGTATCCAGCAGAACAAGTTAATCACTGATCTAGCTTTCGTCATCCTTTCGCGGGGAGTCTTTCTGCTGTCGAAGTTCCTCCAGCTTATGGGCAGTGTGATCGACACAATCGGAACAGATATTGAAAGTTCCGCACTGAAACAGAAACTCTACGTCGATGGTTCCCTTATTACATCGGGAGCAATGTAGCATGGCTGAATGCCCTCCTAGACGAAAATGTTTTCTTGCTAAAACCCCGCCCACGTTTTCTAACCAGTAGAACAGCTACGATTTTGCAATAGAATGAGGGAAAATGCCAGAAACGGCTTGGTTGATTAATATACTGAAATTAGTTTTGATAGAGGTTTTGGGCTGGCCAGTACGGCTTGCCATCTATGCAGCCCTCCTTTTCCTTGTGGTTTTTCTTAATAACTTCTGACCAATTCCCAAACCAATCTGTCTTGTTATAACCATACCCCTGCGCATGATAACTTACCGTTTTCTGGTTATCCCAGTTAAAATGAACCACCTCACCAATATGGTCCGAAAGATTATCGGCATTGGAAAGACGCCACATCTTCCATTGACCAGTCGATGTAGGACTATCCATTTTTGTCCAATAAGTAAAATAATACCACGTCTGAGGGGGGGTTGCACCCGTGTCATAGACTAGCGGGGCCTAAATTAGCATCAGTATGGCCCATAATCACCTTTCCCCCTGCGGCCCTGATAAACGTAAAGGTTGGCCCGGGTACTCCCCCCCAAAAAAGAAAAGCCACTCTTGTAGTTGGGCAACATAGCCCCAACGCTAGTACTGTGTAAATGCCCGGTTTTACTACCGATAAAACCTATATTTAATCCATGCTGCCCAAACCCTATACCTTGGAGGGTAACAGTGGCGCCATCCACAAAGGTACTTGTAACTACTGTAATACCCGCATACGAATAGGAATTGAAACATATCCCTATAACGCATAAAATAACTTTTATTCTCATGGTCACCTGCCTTTACCAATTATCTCTTAAGCGAATGCTCTTTATAACCCAGGAACAAAGCCTGCACAGCGGCCATAATCTAAGTCGCCAGTCGCACCTCATAGTAAAGAATATAGGCAAATAAATATTGTCGTCATCGTAGAAACCCACACCTATTTTATATGGGCACACTAAATTTCATTTGATTTGGCCCTGCATATACATATTTCATTATTCCCGAACAAGTTAAGAAATGTTGGATCACTAATAAGAACACTTGGGTCGAGCACAAAAAGTTTATTTTTTCGCCTATCATGTGTTTAGCCTTTGGCTTAAAGCCAGGCAAGTTTGCGTGATTTAATAAATGGTTTTGCTAGTGGCTTAGTGATGGTGATTCGTTGATCGAGCGGTTTAGGGTATTTGAAACGAAATAGCTTTGATTTTTGCGATGACATTTCTGGAGCAAGAGTTAAGAGGGTATCGAAGACAGATCTGGAAAAATTGATCTGCATAACACAATTGTCATACGCAATCATTCCTATGACTTCGTGTCTAGGCCACCTTTCTTTTGCCAATCCATTGTAAAGAGTTACTTGGTAATATTCATTCGAATCTTACCTTTATACTTTCTGCCTTTATATTCGCCGACTACAACAGCCTTTATTTTACGTCCTTGAAATACTGCATCTGGGCATCCGCCAGAAATACCATTAGTTAGTGCTTGCACGACAAAGAAAAAACTATGTAAACACAACATCTTAGCCGAATTAAAACGTTTGAAGTTTTCGCCATTCTAAAAGAATAATGTTAAAATAGCGCCTGTTTTATAGTGTTTCCCCTA
>JAZFYA010000018.1:0-3839 GCA_036443315.1 Pseudomonadales bacterium | reverse complement strand
CTGCAGGCCCGGGGTGCCCACGCTAAAATTTTTCGTTATAATTTTCTTGCTGAAACTCTAAACTCTAGTTAGTAAATACTTGTATTTTTAAAGGCTTAGCCCATTTTCTTACGGATTTGCTGAATTGTCCGCAGTTGCGCCGCCGCTGCTGCCAATTGTGCAGCCGCTCGACCATAATCGAAATCACCACTCTGGTTAGCCAGCGCCTGCTCAGCTTCTTTCTGGGCTTCAGCTGCAGCCGCTTCGTCAATATCGTCTGCGCGAATCGCTGTATCGGCCAAAATACTGATCATGCCCGGCTGAACTTCAAGGTAACCACCAGAAACGTAGTAAACTTCTTCTTCACCACCCTGCTTGGTAATCCGCACCGGACCAGGCTTCAAAGAAGTCAGTAGTGGAGCGTGACCATAGCTGACACCCAGATCGCCCAAGACACCGGTGGCTACTACCATCTCAGCCAAGCCGGAGAAGATGGCTTCTTCGGCGCTGACGATATCGCAATGAATTGTCATAGACATAAAGTATACGCTCTATTGTTTCAAAACCATGTAAGAGGCTCTAGCTAAGAACCCCTCTTACATAGCCTTGGCTTTTTCCAGTACTTCTTCGATACCGCCACACATATAGAACGCTTGTTCTGGGATATGGTCGTATTCACCCGCCAAAATACCCTTAAAGCTGGCAATCGTATCTTTTAGAGAGACATATTTACCCGGGGAACCGGTAAATATTTCCGCAACATGGAAAGGCTGTGACAGAAAGCGCTCGACCTTGCGAGCACGATTAACGGTCTGCTTATCTTCTTCAGACAGTTCATCCATACCGAGAATAGCGATGATGTCTCTCAGCTCTTTATACCGCTGCAGCACTGACTGCACACCACGGGCCACCTCGTAATGCTCCTGACTAATAATTAACGGGTCCAGTTGACGAGAAGTAGAGTCCAATGGGTCAACCGCAGGATAAATACCTTTGGCAGCGATATCACGGCTCAATACAACGGTAGAGTCCAAATGCGCAAAAGTGGTTGCAGGTGAAGGGTCAGTCAAGTCATCCGCGGGTACGTAAACGGCCTGTATAGACGTGATAGAACCGGTTTTGGTAGACGTAATACGCTCTTGCAGCTCACCCATTTCCTGGGCCAATGTCGGCTGGTAACCTACCGCAGAAGGCATGCGACCCAGCAGTGCTGATACTTCGGTTCCCGCCAAGGTGTAACGGTAGATGTTATCGATAAACAACAGTACGTCTTTGCCCTCGTCACGGAATTTCTCCGCCATGGTCAAACCGGTCAAGGCTACACGCAGACGGTTTCCTGGTGGCTCATTCATCTGGCCATAAACCATCGCTACTTTTGAGTTGCTGAAGTTTTCCACATCAACAACCTTGGCTTCCTGCATTTCAAAGTAGAAGTCATTACCCTCACGAGTACGCTCACCCACACCGGCAAATACTGACAAACCTGAATGCTCTGTAGCAATGTTGTTGATCAATTCCATCATGTTGACGGTTTTACCTACACCGGCACCACCGAACAAACCCACCTTACCGCCTTTAGCAAAGGGACAAACCAGATCGATAACTTTAATGCCGGTTTCTAATAGCTCTTCTGAGGCAGCCAATTCGTCGTAAGCCGGGGCTTTGCGGTGAATAGAAGCGCGTTCTTTCTCGCCAATAGGGCCACACTCATCGATAGGGTTGCCCAGTACATCCATGATACGACCCAGGGTTTCAGTTCCTACAGGTACTGATATGGGTGCCTGGGAATTTTCTACTGTTAAACCGCGGCTTACACCTTCGGAAGAGCCCATCGCAATGGTGCGCACAACGCCATCGCCCAGTTGCTGTTGTACTTCCAGTATCAAGCTTTTTTCTGTGACTGTCAGTGCATCAAAAACCTGTGGCACTGCATCCCGTGGAAATTCTACGTCGATTACCGCGCCAATGATTTGAACGATTTGTCCGCTACTCATTTCCGGTTCCTCTCTAGCTTCTGTAGTTTTTACAGAGTCTTCAAAATTTAATTCTGTTTGCATCTTGGTTCTTCTTTATGAAGAGATCGCTGCTGCACCACTAACAATTTCTGACAATTCCTGGGTGATTGCTGCCTGACGGGCCTTGTTGTAAACCAACTGCAAGTCGTCAATCAGTTCGCCGGCATTATCGGTAGCATTTTTCATCGATAGCATCCGCGAAGCCTGCTCACAAGCACCATTTTCCACCACGGCTTGATACACCTGTGACTCGACGTAACGGGTTAACAAGCCTTCCAGCAATTCCTGCGCATCAGGCTCATAAATATAATCCCAGTGATGCTTTAATTGCCTATCGTCCTCCGCTTGCAACGGTAACAACTGCTGCACCATAGGATTTTGTGTCATGGTATTGATAAATTCGTTACTCACTAGGTAAAGCTTGTCGACTTTACCTTCACTGAAAGCCTCTAACATCACTTTTACACCGCCAATCAAATCCGCTACCGAGGGCTTTTCACCCAAGTCGCGAACTGCTGCAACGACATTACCACCATAACTATTAAAGAACGCCGCCGCTTTAGCACCAACCAGACACAGATCAATCTCTACCTGTTGATCACCATAAGCTTTCATCGATTTAATCGCCGCTTTAAACAAATTGATGTTTAAGCCACCACATAAACCGCGATCAGTGGATACAATAATAAACCCAACGCGCTTAACATCCCGTTGTTGCATATATTGATGCTTGTGCTCAGGATGCGAATTGGCGATATGCCCAACCACCGAGCGAATACGCTGTGCATAAGGTTTGCCGACCCGCATGCGATCTTGAGCCTTGCGCATTTTACTAGCGGCAACCATTTCCATTGCGCTGGTAATTTTCTGCGTACTTTGGATACTCGATATCTGAGTCCGTATTTCTTTTCCGCTTGCCATATATCTAACCTATAAAAAGCTAACCTTAGCGGCAACAGACCTGCAATGTGAGTCTGTTCCCATTGGGAGATTAATAAGTTTGAGTAGACTTAAACTTCTCAACACCTTCTTTAAACTTGGCCTCAAAGTCGCTATTCCAGTCACCTGTCTCTTTGATGGCTTGCATGGTGTCAGCGTATTCGCTGTTCATGAACGACAACAGGGCCGCTTCAAAATCACCGATCTTTTCAACGTCGACATCTTGCAGATGACCTTCGTTAGCGCAGTAAACCATCATGCCCATCTCGGCAATACCCATCGGCGAATACTGTTTCTGCTTCATGAGTTCGGTAACGCGCTCACCGTGATCTAATTGCGCCTTGGTGGCATCATCCAGATCAGAAGCAAACTGAGAAAAAGCCGCCAATTCGCGGTACTGTGCTAACGCAGTTCGAATACCACCGGACAGCTTTTTCATGATCTTGGTCTGAGCCGCGCCACCGACGCGAGACACCGAAATACCAGCGTTCATCGCCGGACGAATACCGGCATTAAACATATCGGCTTCCAAAAAGATCTGACCATCGGTAATCGAGATAACGTTGGTGGGTACGAAGGCCGACACGTCTCCGGCTTGGGTTTCAATGACCGGCAGCGCTGTTAATGAACCGGTCTTGCCTGTGACTGCGCCGTTAGTGAACTTGGTGACGTAGGCAGCGTTAACTCGGGCAGCACGTTCCAACAGGCGCGAGTGCAAATAGAATACGTCACCGGGATACGCTTCACGACCCGGTGGACGACGTAGCAGTAGTGAGATCTGACGGTAAGCCCAGGCTTGCTTGGTTAAATCATCATAGATGATCAGCGCATCTTCACCACGGTCACGGTAGTACTCACCCATGGTACAACCCGCAAAGGGTGCCAGAAACTGCATTGCAGCCGGAT
>JAZFYA010000017.1:0-2730 GCA_036443315.1 Pseudomonadales bacterium | reverse complement strand
TTTGGTTGGTAATATTTATTCATGAATAAACCTTGGTGTTAGTCCATGGTTTGTGAAAGTTTACGGGTTTGTCTGGAATTATTCAATCGCTGATTCACCGTACATTACAGATAAAAATCTGTTTGTCATCTTGGGTCGATAGCGGTCATGAGCTATTTTCCTTCTGGAAATTTTTTTTTGCGCCAAAATTGGGGAAAGGGAAAAGGGGTAGGTGCTACACTGCAAAAGGTGGTAAAGATCACTCGTCAGAAAACACAACCACATTTAATAAAATAATGCTAAATCAGCCTAAAAGCACCCTCGAAGCATTTAAGATTTTACAGAAATTAGTAGGCGAACTCTACGATGGAATACGTGGGAATCTTCCCAAATGGATGCCACAGCAATTTATTAATGAATTTAAGAAAATACAGTCCAGGTTACTGATAGAACAAAAATATAACCCTGACCAGATTCAACAATATATCGCAGACTATCCAAACTATCTGGACAATCTTAATCCAGAGAAAGTTGACGTAAAAATTCCAGACAAAATACTCGACGATATTGATCGGCTATGGATTATCAAATATGCAATCAAAGCGGGCGAACAAAAAGGATTGGCATTATTATTTGGTGAAAAAACTGCAAAAAGCGTGATCCATGGGCTAAAAGAAAGTGAAAATTTAAAGATAGGGGGAGAAACAGGTGCGGCAAAAAATAAAGCCAAGTTAATCGCAATCAAGACCCTAGCAATACAAGTGAATGATGCCCTGCTAAGAAGCCCTATTAGCGCAAGATGGGAGCTTTATAAACGGGCTGAGTCAATAGCAAAAAAGTTTGAAAATGGAACGATAGAAATAGATGGTAAGCCCATTCCCGTCAAGATGGAAAACGGAAAAAGCTACTCAAGCGAGACAATTAAAGGCTGGATTATCGGGACATAGTTTTCCGTCTGATCTGACTTACCAACTTTCTACGATAAGAGAATAGGGAAGTCTTATCCGAAACAAAATAAGGAAGACCTCCCTGGTCAAATACTGAATTTAAAAATTTTTCTAGCAAATAGGCTCTCTTATGCTTCTCTAAAGAGTCTACAAGTGTAAGAATTTTATTAGCCATAGTAGTAATTCCAATACAGGTATGGTTGATACCTATATAACGGAATATTTGAAGAGAATACTAAGAGAATGGAGGGAATTTTGAATGTCTGCTTTGTGCCAAAAACGGACGGTCATCCGTTTTACTCTTAAATTTCTTTGTCAGAAATCAGAATTGATGAAAGATAGATAGGCGATCCATTATTTAAAATATATGAATCAACTTATCTATGAACCACTAATGAGTGATTTGTTTAGGTGATATGGATGACGATGAAGACAACATCCGCACTATTTCGTCAGCCGGCACAGGCTTGGAGAATAAATACCCTTGGCACTGGTCACAACGCAGGAAACGCAATTGTTGGGCCTGTTTCTTAGTCTCTACACCTTCTGCAACCACTTTTAGCTTCATACTATGAGCGAGTGAGATGATTGCTTTAACAATCTCTAAGTTGTCATTACTATTCAAATTTTGAATAAAAGTGCGGTCGATTTTGATCACCGCAATCGGCAGGCGTGCAATGTATGCAAGCGACGAAAAACCAGTACCGAAATCGTCGATCGACAATTCGATACCCATTTTGCATAGTTCATTAAGTTTTTTTACATTTTTATCAATATTATGCATGATTACGCTTTCAGTGATCTCGATATCAAACCTATGCTGTTTACCGGTCGTACTAATGATCTCCTCTACCGAGTGCACGAAGTCATTTTCACGCAGCTGTTCGGGGGACACATTCACCGCTATAGGCAAGCTCATCTCACGTAGTGTAGTAGACATGTGCATGGCCTCCTGCATTACCCAGTAGCCCACCGGAATAATCAGGCCCGTATCCTCAAGAGTCGGAATGAAGTGCATAGGGGATATCAGACCGTTCACTGGATCTTGCCAGCGGATTAACGCCTCAAGGCCAATGATATGACCCGTTGATAGATCAACCTTGGGCTGGTAATGTAGGATAAATTCATCTCGCTTCAGCGCTTTATGCAGCCTGCTCTCTAGGGAAAGACGTTCAGCCACTTTAGCATTGAGATTGGGAGTATAGAAGGAGGTGATGTCTCCGTGCTGAGACTTAGCCCGCTTGAGTGCAGCCTCTGCGTTGCTAAATAGTGTTTCTGCGTCCAGACCATCAGAGGGAAAGAGAGCGATTCCAGCCTGCACTGAGATATGTATTGCCTGTTCATAAACGGTGAAATCATCTGCCATAACTTTTTCTCTTAAAGAATCAGTAAACTTGGCCACCTCAGCAGCATGCCCGAAATTGGTATAGATAACAGCAAAAATGTCAGGCCCTATGCGCGCAAGGCTTGCGCTATTCTCTACGTTTTTCTGAAACAGATCTGTAATTTTCCGTAACAGAATATCACCTGCCTGCCGTCCAAACGTGTCGTTAATATAACTAAACCGCTTGATGTCGAAAAGAACAACTGCTAGCAATTCCCCTTTATTCTTTGCAAGGGTCGTAGTTTGCATAAGACGGTCAAGAAATAGTGCACGGTTCGGCAAGCCAGTCAACTGGTCGTGAGTGGCTATGTAGTCTACCCGTCTAGTTTTATCGATGTGGTCAAGTGCAAATGAGACGTCTCCTGCCAACTCTCGCAGCAACTTGACCTCGTCTTCGCCAAAAATATTGGGTGTTTCAGA
>JAZFYA010000016.1:0-7874 GCA_036443315.1 Pseudomonadales bacterium | reverse complement strand
CATTGATGTTGCAGCACAAAAGCTACAAATCAAAGATGGTAAGCAGGCTAGTGCTGAAGAAAAACTATTTGCTTATGAAAGTGGGAGTAAAGAACTCTCTAGAGCAATGTTGACTAGGATGTCTAAGCTTTATCGTCGACCACTTCTCACTTTTTACCTAGATACTCCTCCAAACAAAGGCGATAGAGGAGAGGACTTCCGTACACTCCCTGACCACTTTGAAGCAGAAGAGAATGTATATGTAGATGTTCTGATCCGGGATATTAAAGCTCGGCAAAGCACTATTCGTGAAGCATTGATTGATGAGGATGAAGCGACGCCTTTAACTTTTATTGGTAAAAACACTGCTGATCAAGGCGTAAGAAGTGTTGTTCAAACAATCAGAGAAGTTTTTGATATCAATATTGAAGAATACAGAAATCAGGCAAACCAAAAAGAAGCTTTCAAGTTTTTACGCCAAAGAGCGGAAAAAGCAGGAATATTCGTTTTACTAAAAGGTAATCTTGGCTCCCATCATACTAATATCGATGTAAAAGTTTTTAGAGGTTTTGCACTTTCTGACAATATAGCTCCCTTTATTGTGATCAATGATAGAGATGCAAGGTCTGCTTGGTCTTTTACGCTCTTACATGAAATGGCCCATTTAGCACTAGGTCAAACAGGTGTAAGTGGCGCTTTCGCAGAGAAAAAGATTGAGAAATTCTGTAATCAAGTGGCTAGTGAATTTTTGCTCTCTTCTAAAGAATTTGCGAACTTTCAGCCCACTAGCCTTGACATTGAAACAATAAGAGATGAAATATCAGATTATGCGGCTTTGCTGAAAATCAGCAGCTCCCATGTTTCTTATCGCCTCTTTCGCAGAGGAGACATCGATAAGAAACTATGGGTAGATTTACGCGATTTCTATTATCAGCAATGGCAATCTCAGCGTAATATTGAAAGAGAAAAAAATCGGAAGCAAGGAGGCGGTCCCAACCCATATGTTGTAGGAAGATATAAACTTGGGGCATTAGCGAGTTTGGTGCAGCGATTAACGTTTTCTGGCGCGCTGACGACCACTAAAGCCGGGATGTTATTAGACGTTAGGCCTCTAAAAGTTCATCGTATCTTCGACAATAGTCAGCTCGCATAAGGATTGTGTATTGATATATTTATTAGATGCCAACACGCTGATTGATGCTAAGCGAGATTACTATCCTATTGATCGAGTCCCTGAATTTTGGGAGTGGCTAATTCATCATGGTGAACAAGGAAATATTAAAATTCCCATCGAAGTTTATGAAGAATTTTCTGATACTAAAGATAAAGATGGCCTAAAAGACGAGCTCGCCAGCTGGGCTGAACAGGTGGAAGTGAAAGATGCTTTATTACTTGATGAAGATGCAGAACAAGATTTGGTTGCAAGAATAACTTATGGCGGATATGTTGCAAACCCTACTGATGACGAGCTAGTTAAAATTGGTCGAGATCCCTTCCTTCTATCATACGCTCTGAAGGATTTAGATAATCGCTGCATTGTTTCAACAGAAGTTTCAAAACCATCTAAGCAAGGTGCAAATCGAAAAGTGCCTGATGTATGTAATACATTTAGTATACGTTGTATCAATAATTTTCAGATGCTACGCGAAATGGACTTTAGTACAAACTGGAATAGCTAATACATCTAATAATGTGATAACAGTGAGTATGTAAATGGGGTTCTTGTTCCCCTCAAAATCAACAATAATAACGGTTTCCACGCCGTTGGCGCAGACCCTCCGTAATTTTTCTGGATTTTTCACGCCCGCTTAGTCGGCCTAGTCGCCAGAGGTTTATGAGTAGCGCAAAAAGCGCTTTCACAAACCTCAATTGCTAAAAGAAAAAAGCCGCCCTGTGGCGGCAAAAAGATCATTGTTCTATGAGCGTCTAAACCTCATTCCTGTCAGCCCCACTAGAGCGGAGCCAAACAGCCATGCGGAGGCGGGGAGCGGGACCGCTGCAACTTCAGAGAGTGAAAAAAATTCGCCATCACTTGAGTTACTAAATGACGCAACGGTATACGGACCTGTTGGGTTGGATGTATCCCTTATTAAGCGCCACCCGGTATCTATGCCGGAGGTAAACGCAAAATCTGTCGGTAAGCTATCATCTGAAAAAATAGTCTGATCTTGATCGAAAAGCTCGAAGCGGATATTGAGTATGGATAAACCTAATACAGTCCCGGTAGCTTCACCAGTGTTTACAAAATAACCGTCATATACACCTGATAAATCATTAAAGATGTGAATATAGCCATTGGTAAAAGACAAGCTATCTGTGCCGATCAAGGCGTTTCCTGAAACATTGAGATATCTTCCGTAGTTAGTGTCCGTCCATGAACGCCGAAGCCACTGAAAAATAAGGAAAAATTTATAGAAAAAGCTATGAACATAATTGACGGTTGGATTTATACGTAATAGTGTCATTTTGACGCCGTTTTCATCACCATTTGGGGTAAATGAGGGAGTTTGAATATCTTCTCCATTCTTTTCGGGTATTTCCGCCAGCGTTCCGCATTTTTCTTCTCTTCCTGATGGACAAGCTGGATGTCGATATCGGAAAATCGCTCCGCCAAGTTCTTTCTCTCTTTCAGCAAAATATCAAGATAATCAGGATTTGCTAAATTTCTCACCAGGGGTGTTTCAGCAAGCATACCTTTTAAGGCTTTGCCTAGAGAAAGTTGGCCGCTTTTTTTGCGTCGATTTCTTTTTAAGAATCGAAAAAATTGTTCCAGCATATTATTTGTTCGTTGTGGCTGGAGAGTGATTTTGCCATTCGCAGTGTCCACCTCAATGGGATCGGCAAATAGCTTATCCCAATGCAAAAAAGCCTTCTAAAATAATGCGTTGCAAGTTAATACATATCAGGAGGCTGTCCGAGAATAGGAGCCTGTCTATTAGAGGAACAACGCCGTCTATTCTCGAAGCTCTCGCTGAGAGCGCCTCGCTACTCGCCGCCACGCTGCCTCACCGTTTCAAACAGACAAACCCCAGTCGCCACCGATACATTCAAACTGCTGACTGACCCGGTCATTGGGAGATTAACCAAATAATCGCAGTTTTCACGGGTCAGGCGCCGCATACCCTTACCTTCAGCACCCATCACCAAAGCCACTGGGCCTTTCAGATCGGCATCGTAAAGACTTACATCAGCTTCACCTGCAGTACCAGTAATCCAAATACCGCGCTGTTGAATAGCTTTCATGGTTCTAGCGAGATTGGTGACCTGGATAAAAGGGACAACCTCGGCAGCGCCACAAGCGACTTTTCTAACGGTGGCGTTTAGAGTGGCAGAGTTATCCTTGGGGGCAATCACCGCATCGACACCGGCGGCATCGGCAGTACGTAAACAGGCGCCCAGGTTATGGGGATCGGTAACACCATCGAGAATTAATAACAGCGGCTGGTGCTCGATAGTATCTAACAGTACTGACAAATCGCGCTCACGCAACAGCTGTGCGGGCTTACTCAACGCCAATACGCCTTGATGACGACCTTCAACTTGTTTATCCAACGCTTCCCGCGGAAGAATTTTACACTGAATCCCCAGTTGCTCAGCATGCTGCTGGATGGCCTGCATACGCTGATCCTGGCGACCCTGCTGCAACCACAATGCTTCAATACGATTTGGCTGCCGTTGCAATAAGGCATCTACCGCATGGATACCAAAAACCCAATGTGTTTCGCTCACTATGCTCTCGATACTTTCGATACTTTCGATAAAAGACGAATTATTCGCAGACTGCGATCTTGACCTACCCTGTCTATGGATTGCTTATTCACTTGCGCGTTCTTTTGCGAACCGTTTTTCCAGCACTGCCTTTAGCGTTAGTTTTATTGCCAGTACTTTTAGTCACTTTTTTAGCGCCCTTTTGGGTAGCTTTTTTCTTGCCTTTTTTATCTTTTCTCTGCTTATTCTTACTAGCTGGCTCTGGTTTTTTGGAACGCTGCTTGCCACGACTTTTTACCGCACGGCGCTTGGCGCGACTTGAACCCTCCAGCAACTCTAGATCGATCTTCTTATCATCCAGACTCACTCGCAGCACTTGTACTTTCACCGTATCACCCAATTGAAAACTGGTACCGGTTCGCTCACCTAGCAAGCGCTGCTTGGTGGGATCAAAATGATAATAATCGCTATCCAATGCGCTGACATGCACCAATCCATCTACATACACATCCACAAGCTCGACGAATAAACCAAAACCGGTTACCGCAGAAATAACCCCCTCAAATGTTTCACCAACACGGTCCTGCAAGTATTCACACTTTAACCAGGCAGTCACGTCACGGGTGGCATCATCGGCACGGCGCTCGGTCATCGAACACTGCTCGCCCAGCACTAATAGATCGGCCATCTGGTAAGGGTAAATTTTTTCCTTGGCTAAAACGCTAGCACCATCAACCCGCACAACCTGTTTGCTGCTGATAGGACTGCGAATAATATGGCGAAGGGCGCGGTGTACCAACAGATCGGGGTAGCGGCGAATCGGCGAAGTAAAGTGACCATAGGCAGCGTAATTCAACCCAAAATGACCGAGATTCTCTGGCTGGTAAACCGCCTGCCGCAATGAGCGCAACATCATTGTCTGGATAATATGGGCATCCGGTCGACCATCTAATTGCGATAACAATGTTTGGTAATCATCGGGCCCAGGCTTATCGCCGCCGCTTAGATCCAACGCCAGCTCGCCGAGAAATTTACGTAGCGCCTCCAGCTTTTCTTCGGTAGGGCCTTCATGGACGCGGAACAACGCAGGTAATTTATGTTTTTCCAGAAATTTAGCCGCCGCCACATTGGCCGCCAACATACATTCTTCAATCAGTTTGTGGGCATCATTTCTAAGCACAGGAACAATATTGTCAATTTTCCGATCTGTACCAAAAACAATACGTGTTTCTGTCGTTTCAAAATCAATCGCCCCACGCTTGCTACGCGCTTTCCGTAACACCGTGTAAAGACGATGCAACTGCTTAATATCCGTTAGAACATTGTTGTACTCTTTACACAAGGCTTTGTGTTCAACATGACTACTATCCAACATCGCAGCTACCTTGGTGTAGGTCAGTCGCGCATGAGAATGCATTACCCCTTCAAAAAAGGTATAGCCGCTAATTTTTCCCGCCTTACTGATGGTCATTTCACACACCATACAGAGGCGATCAACATTGGGCTTTAATGAACACAAACCGTTAGACAGCGCCTCAGGCAACATGGGCACGACACGCTCGGGAAAATAAACCGAATTGCCCCGCAGCTTGGCCTCATTATCTAAAGCACTATCGACTTGCACATAGTGGGAAACATCCGCGATGGCAACCCATAGACGCCAACCGCCTAACAGTTTTGATTCACAATAAACCGCATCATCAAAGTCGCGAGCATCTTCACCATCAATGGTAACAAAAGGTAGTTTCCGTAAGTCGACACGGTGCAGTTTGTCTTCTTCTAGCGGCTCTGCGGATAATGACTGCGCTGCGCGCTCAGCCTCTTCAGGCCACAGGTGAGGAATATTGTGCGTTCGAATAGCGACATCGATCTCCATCCCCGGCGCCATATGGTCACCCAACACCTCCACGACCCTACCGGTAGGTGGATGGCGCCAGCCCGGCTGGCCGGTAATCTCCACCATCACGTATTGCTCGATACCCGCATCCCCCACCGCATCACGAGGGATGATAATATCGTGATTGATACGAGCGTTATCTGGTGAGACATACACCACGCCGTTTTTATCGAACAGGCGGCCCACCAGCTGCTGGGTATTGCGGCTGATCACCTCAACAATAATCCCCTCCTGCTTGCCCCGGTAATCCTCACCGGAACTCCGACAAATCGCTTCATCGCCATCGAATACCATGCCCATTTGGCGGCTGTTAAGATATAAATCTGCCCCTCCGTCCTGGGGAATCAGGAAACCAAATCCATCACGATGGGCCTGAATACGGCCCCGCACCAAATCCATCTTATCCACCAGACCATAAGCTCCCCTGCGGTTGCGCATCAGTTGACCATCCCGTTCCATCGCTTTTAAACGGCGACGCAGGGCTTCAACTTGTTGATGGTCCTCCAGCACCAGAGCCTTGGTAAGCTGATTGCGATTGAGAGGGCCTGCAGCGCTCTCCAGAAAATCCATAATAAATTCACGGCTGGGAATGGGTTGCTGGTATTTTTCAGCTTCGCGTTTAGCGTGGGGATCTTTATCGATAAGGCGTTTTGCCATTGAGGGGAATAATCCTGTAGGTTATAGGCTATAAATCGCGCATTATACCTACATATCAGACTGACAGCTCTTTTATTGACAAAGCCACCCGCTACGAGTAAATTTCGCGCCTCGATGTTAAGGGCAAGGTCCAAATACTCGAGCCCAGGTGGTGAAATTGGTAGACACGCTAGCTTCAGGTGCTAGTGGGGGCAACCCCGTGGAGGTTCAAGTCCTCTCCTGGGCACCATTATTTGTTCCAAATAATGACACCTTAAAAACAGTCGGGACTGCCGGCCAGTTGATAAAACACTGGCGTGAACCTCAACTCAAAGCTGTGCTTTGAAAACGTTGAGAACCACCCTCTCCTGGGCACCATACGACAATCCAAGCAAATCTCAAGCAGTCCAACTCCTCAGCTAAAACCCTTTATTTCCAGCATATAATTGTCCAAACCCATCTTATCTGGTTTACTATCATCCGGACAATCGCGGGGGCACCTCTGGGGGGCATATAGCCACCACCGGGCCAGATGCCCCCAACGGGGGATATATGGCATTAACGGACACAAAAGCCAAACAAGCCAAGCCTAAGGATAAAACTTATCGTCTCAGCGATGAGCGCGGCATGTATTTGGAAATCACTAAAGCTGGTGGCAAGTACTGGCGTTTAAAATACCGTTATGGCGGAAAGGAAAAACGCTTAGCTATAGGCGTATATCCAGAAGTATCCCTCAAACAGGCGCGAGATTTACGCGATGCCGCACGCATACAGCTTAAAGACGGCATAGACCCCAGCGCTCATAAACGAGCAATGAAACACACTCAAGGCGATCAGGTAGCCAACAGTTTCAAAGCAGTCGCAAAGGAATGGTACAAACAGGAAAAGGCTCACTGGTCAGAAAGCCACGCAAGCAGGGTTTCACGCGCACTACGCACTAGATAAGCACCTCTACCTGAACCAATATTAGTAAAAACAACCTATTAATGGACTATTACCCTAAGAACCTAAAGCAAATACACCATGAATACCCTACAGTTGCTACAAATCTAGTTATATGCATTGCGAGGCATCTCTACTACAACAGGAATAGCTGGTAATTTTCCTCAAGGAATCAAGCAATTAGATGACAATCAACAATAAATTCTATATAGTCAGCTGCCAAAAGGGATATGGCTATATGCTTTCTGTTTTTTCTAAGTATATCAACCAGTTATATATAAGACCTATTTAAAATGGAGATCTCTAGCACATCATGTCTTCTTTAAAAGATGACCTAGCATCTATCTCAACACTACCTGAAGCAGTTTTCAAAGATGTTCTGGCGACCATATCAAACCCAAAGAACAACTCTCTTAAATGGGCGATGGTAATAGACAAAGCTGAAGAAGAGATTAAGGAGTCTATCAAAGGCCTCTTTCGTGTTCTAAGCTACATTGCTGATACGTTTGCAGAAACAAGAAACTTCAAAGAAGAATCAGAAGAACTTGATAAGTTCATGTCATCAATTGCTGAGTCCGATGGTGATGCTCTAGATGGATGGCACCGAATTAGAGAAACCTTTTCCGAGCTACAGAACTTCTTTATTAAGAGAAAAGAAGATGATATTAAGTCTCGATTTTCACGAGTCACAAAAGTATGTGTTACCGTTGAT
>JAZFYA010000015.1:0-3127 GCA_036443315.1 Pseudomonadales bacterium | reverse complement strand
TTCCGCAGCCGCCGCAAAGACCAACAAGCTTGCGACCGGCCACCGTGTACATCCTTCTGCAGGCCCGGGGTGCCCACGCTAAAATTTTTCGTTATAATTTTCTTGCTGAAACTCTAAACTCTAGTTTCTAACTCAAACCCTACTTAACTCAAGTCCTATTTAACCCAAGGGATGTGAAAGGTAGCTGCGCACAAAAAAGGCGCCAATTAAACACTACTTTTGCGGCAAATAAAACTGTTGTTGCACAACCTTGCTGGGATCTGCCGATAAAAGCCAACCTTATTAGTCCCAATAATCTACACCATCACCGCTAGCGGGCGGCAACCCATTCCTTCACAGCAGCTAAAGCCCCCGCTAAAGCGGCAGTATCATTACCACCACCCTGTGCCATATCAGGCCTGCCACCGCCTTTGCCACCCACCTTAGCCGCCACTTCACGCATCAAGTCACCGGCCTTAAAACGACCCGTTAAATCCTTGGTCACACCGGCTGTGAGTGAAATTTTATCACCATCGACTGCAGCCAATAGAATTACCGCCGAACCCAGTTTGTTTTTCAACTGGTCCACGGTATCGCGCAGGCTTTTAACATCAACGCTATCCAGTGACACGGCTAACACTTTAACACCACTGACGTCTTGTGCCTGACTGGCTAGATCACTGCCCGCCACCGAGGCCATTTTGGCTTTTAACTGGGCCAGTTGTTTTTCCAGCTGTTTGCGGCTGTCCAGCAATTGTTGCACCTTATTGGCAGCATTATCTTTGGAACCTTTAACCAGTGTGGCGATGTCGTGGATACGTTGCTCGGTTTGATTAAACATGTCGATAGCCCCGGCACCCGTCACGCCTTCAATACGGCGAACACCTGCGGCAATGCCTGATTCTGAAGCAATCTTCATTAAGCCAATATCACCGGTACGGGAAACATGAGTGCCGCCACAAAGTTCGACGGAGAACTTGTCTTCCCCCATCGCCAGTACTCGCACTTGCTCACCGTATTTTTCACCAAACAACATCATCGCACCCAGCTCCTTGGCGCTATCCATATCGGTAACGGTGGTTTCAACGGGGCTATTGGCGCGAATTTGATCGTTGACCAGATTTTCAATCGCGCACAACTGCTCAGAGGTCACTGCTTCAAAGTGGGAGAAATCAAAACGCAGTTTTTGCGAATCAACCAAAGAGCCTTTCTGGGCAACATGATCGCCCAGGACTTTTCTAAGGGCGGCATGTAATAGGTGGGTAGCTGAGTGATTCAATTCTGTGGCCCAGCGAATTTCACTATCGACAAGGACTTCCAGCTTATCCCCCACCGCTATTGAACCCTGGGTTAACACACCGTGGTGCAAATGATTGTCATTGCTCTTGGTAGTATCCGACACTTCAAATCGGGTTGAGGCATTGGTCATCAGCCCACTATCGCCAACCTGCCCGCCGGACTCGCCATAAAACGGGGTATTGGCTAACACCACCACGCCCTGCTCCCCCTCAGCCAACCGATTAACTAGCTCACCGTCTTTTAGCAAAGCGGTAATTTCACAGCTGGATGCGAGGGCGGTATAACCGGTAAATTCGGTACGCCCTTCAATATTGACACCTTCTGCCAAATCCATTTTAAAGTTGCTGGCACTAAAATTACTGGCGCTAAAATTACTGGCACTACGGGCACGCTGGCGCTGGGCTTCCATAGCCTGCTCAAAACCAGCTTGGTCCAGGGTCAGATCGCGCTCACGGGCGATATCACCGGTCAAGTCAACCGGGAAACCGTAGGTATCGTAGAGTTTGAAAATGGTATCGCCGGGGATTTCTGACCCGCTTAATTCGGCTAGGTCGGCTTCCAGAATCCGCATCCCCTGATCCAGCGTTTTGGCAAATTGCTGTTCTTCAGTCAGCAGCACTTTTTCAATCTGTGCTTGTAGCTTCACCAGTTCGGGGTAGGCGTCACCCATTTCCAAGGCCAGCGCTGCTACCAGTCTATGGAAGAAGGCGTCAGTCGCGCCCAGCTTGTTACCGTGGCGAACGGCGCGACGAATAATCCGCCGCAATACATAACCTCGACCCTCGTTAGATGGCAGCACACCATCCACTACCAGAAACGCACAGGCGCGAATATGGTCTGCAATGACTCGCAATGAGGTATTCGTCGCGTCATCAACTGTCAGTACTTTAGCCACAGCATTGAGCAAGTTTTGAAACAGGTCAATGTCGTAGTTACTGTGCACATTCTGCATAATTGCCGCAATGCGCTCCAGCCCCATGCCGGTATCTACCGAGGGCGCAGGCAACGCTGTCATCGAGCCATCGGCAGCACGATTAAATTGCATAAACACGTTATTCCAGATTTCAATAAAACGGTCGCCGTCTTCATCAGCACTGCCGGGAGGCCCCCCTGCGACTTCTGGACCGTGGTCGTAGAAGATTTCAGTGCAGGGGCCACAGGGGCCAGTATCACCCATGGACCAGAAATTATCCGATGCGTATTTGGCGCCTTTATTGTCGCCGATACGTATCAGCCGCTCGCCTGGCACGCCTATTTCATCCTTCCAGATAGTGTAAGCTTCATCGTCGTCGGCATAGACTGTAATGGTGAGTTTATCGGCGGGAATATTCAGCCATTGTTCTGATGTTAGAAATTCCCAGGCATAGTGAATGGCATCGCGCTTAAAGTAATCACCAAAACTGAAGTTACCCAGCATTTCAAAAAAGGTATGGTGACGGGCGGTGTAGCCAACGTTTTCGAGGTCGTTATGTTTGCCACCGGCACGAACACAGCGCTGCGAACTGGTAGCCCGGGTGTAGGAACGTTTATCTTGTCCTAAGAAGACATCTTTAAACTGCACCATGCCGGCATTGGTAAATAACAGGGTAGGATCGTTCCCGGGCACCAGTGAACTACTGGCAACACGGCTGTGTCCCTGTTGTTCAAAATAGCTTAGAAAAGCTTCGCGAATTTCAGAACTTTTCATTGATGACCCTATCACTTTTTATCAGCATAATTCTATTTGAACGCAGGAAACTGTCAATATTTCAAGTTCAAACTGTCAAGTTCAAACAACGCAGCCATGGGCAAAAAGGGGGTGTGACGTGCATGGATGCACTAATGCCGCAGGCGCATGGATGTGCAGGAG
>JAZFYA010000014.1:0-3426 GCA_036443315.1 Pseudomonadales bacterium | reverse complement strand
GGTTATGAAGTACATGGCATAAAGCGTCGGACCTCGTTGTTTAATACCAAACGGATTGAACATTTATACCAAGATCCACACGAACAGAACCGAAATTTATTTCTACATCATGGCGACATGACTGATTACAGTAGTTTGGTACGCATTATCCAGCAGGTGCAGCCGAATGAAATTTACAATCTTGCGGCGCAAAGTCATGTCGCAGTATCATTTGAAGAGCCAGAATATACCGCCAACTCCGATGCCCTCGGTGCCTTGCGTATACTTGAAGCAATTCGTATCCTCGGTTTGGAAAAGAAAGTTCGCTTCTTCCAGGCATCTACTTCTGAATTATATGGGTTAGTACAGGAAACGCCACAAAAAGAAACCACACCGTTCTATCCCCGATCCCCTTATGCGGTCGCCAAGCTCTATGCTCACTGGATCACAGTTAATTACCGTGAGGCTTATGGTATGTATGCCTGTAATGGCATCATGTTCAATCACGAGAGCCCAGTGCGTGGGGAAACATTTGTAACGCGTAAGATTACCCGTGCTCTGGCACGTATCAAGCTCGGTTTACAGGACTGTCTTTACATCGGCAACCTTAATGCAAAGCGCGACTGGGGTCATGCCAAGGATTGTGTTGAAATGCAGTGGTTGATGCTGCAACAACAACAAGCAGAAGATTTTGTTATCGCTACTGGTGTGCAATATAGCGTTCGTGATTTTGTAAATGCTGCTGCTGAACAACTTGACATAATTATTCGCTGGGAAGGTAGTGGGAAAAACGAATCAGGCTACCTAGTTTCTGGTTCTTTGAAGATGGAGCCACGTATTATTGTGCGCGTAGATCCACACTATTTCCGATTGACTGAGGTTGAAACACTATTGGGAGATTCTTCCAAAGCTAGAAAGAAACTTGGTTGGAGCCCCAAAATTAGCTTCAAACAACTAGTCGCAGAAATGGTTAGGGAAGACCTGAAATCTGCTGAACGCGACGAATTGGTAAAAAAACACGGTTTTGTAGCTTATGGTCATAACGAATAGGACCACGAACAAATCTGCCAGCCTCGTGTTTGAAATGATTACCTATCTCGCAATCCCACAAGAAAGAGATACGTACTATATTGTGTTTATACCATCGGATTAAAAAAATCATAACCAAGTGAACCTTAACACAAAAATTTATGTAGCCGGACACAGTGGTTTAGTTGGTTCCGCTTTATTGAGGAGGCTGCAAGCTAAAGGCTATACAAATATAGCTACCCCTACTCATGCAAAACTTGATCTTACTGATCAGGTTGCGACCGAAGTTTTTTTTGCAACAGAAAAGCCGGAATTTGTCTTTCTTGCTGCTGCTAAGGTTGGTGGTATTCTGGCTAATAATATTTATCCAGCTGATTTTATTTCTATTAATCTTGCTATCCAGAATAACGTTATTCAAGCGGCATATCGACACAGTGTCAAGCGTCTATTGTTCCTTGGCTCGTCTTGTATCTATCCACGTGATTGTCCCCAACCCATTAAGGAAGAATATTTTCTTTCCGGTTTGCTCGAGCCGACAAACCGCTCATATGCCATCGCCAAGATAGCTGGCATTGAACAATGCTGGAGTTATAACCGGCAAAACGGCACACAATTTCTTGCTGTCATGCCTACTAACGTTTATGGTCGTGGCGATAGCTATGATCTTGTTAAGGCACATGTTATTCCAGCATTAATCCGAAAATTTCACGAGGCTAAAACACGAGGTGACAATGAAGCAGTGGTATGGGGGACAGGTGCACCTAAAAGAGAGTTTCTTTACTGCGATGATCTAGCAGATGCTTGTGTCTTCTTAATGTGCCTGCCTAACGAAACATTTAACTCAATTCTTAATTCACAGTCCTTGGTTCCACCTATAATCAACATTGGCTGCGGTAAAGATATCACTATCCGTGAGTTGGCTGAGATAGTTAAACGGGTCGTCAGCTTCGAAGGTAAGATTATTTTTGATCCTAGCAAACCTGATGGTACACCGCGCAAATTACTTGATAGTGGAAACATTAATAAGCTCGGCTGGGTGCCAAAGATCGAGTTACTTGAAGGTATTTCGAAAAGTTATGAGGACCTTGTCCAACAATTCCTTTCCCTCTCACAAGATATGGGATCTACTTACGAATGCTGAGCAACATAGTATGGTGGTGCTATCGGTACTGGCATATTACAGATTTAAAAAAATCATAACACATGAGAGCCCTATCATCGTCATCAACAGTTGAATGCCTTATAACGGATGCTATATATAATTTGTACATTAGTTTGATTTGTGTTTACAGCTAAACAAATAAGGAAATAGAGCAATGAAAGCAGTTATACTTGCCGGCGGATTAGGCACTCGTATTTCAGAGGAAACCTATCTAAAGCCCAAGCCCATGATAGAGATCGGTGGCAAACCAATCCTCTGGCATATTATGAAGATCTACTCGTCTCATGGTATCAATGACTTCGTGATCTGCTGTGGTTACAAGGGGTATGTAATTAAGGAGTATTTCGCAAATTATTTCCTACATATGTCAGATGTTACTTTTGACATGGCCTCTAACAAAATGGACGTGCATCATAGGAATGCTGAGCCTTGGCGGGTAACTCTCATCGATACTGGTGATGAGACCTTGACAGGTGGTCGACTAAAGCGAGTAGAAAACTTTGTTAAAGATGATGAAGCGTTTTGTTTTACCTATGGCGACGGAGTTGCAGATATCGACATTACCGCACTTATTAATTTCCATCAACAACACGGTAAGCAGGCCACTGTTACTGCCGTACAACCACCTGGGCGTTACGGTGCGTTGAATATGGATGGTAAGAAAGTGTTTGGCTTCATTGAAAAACCAAAAGGTGATGGGGGTAAGATTAACGGGGGATTTTTTGTCTTGTCACCGAAGTGCTTGGGCTACATTGATGGAGACACCACTTCTTGGGAAGCTGGCCCACTAGTTAGGCTAGCTGCCGACGGTGAGTTGGTAGCATTTGAGCATGAAGGTTTCTGGCAGCCAATGGACACATTACGTGATAAGAATTATCTTGAAGAACTTTGGCTTGGGAGCAGAGCACCGTGGAAGTCATGGAAATAAACTGTGAATTTTGGCGAGGTAAACGAGTTTTTCTTACTGGGCATACCGGATTTAAAGGAGGTTGGCTATCACTTTGGCTGCAGGCCATGGGCGCAGAAGTTCATGGCTATTCACTAAATCCACCCACTGAGCCAAATTTTTTTACGATAGTTGGAGTACGCAAGGATATGGCGAGCAGTACTATTGCTGATACCCGTGATGAATCTGCACTGGTAAAGGCAATGCAGACCGCACGACCGGACATTGTATTTCATCTTGCTGCACAATCTTTGGTTCGCTATTCCTATGCTGAGCCGAAGGAGACCTACGCTATTAACGTAATGGGTAC
>JAZFYA010000013.1:0-4787 GCA_036443315.1 Pseudomonadales bacterium | reverse complement strand
TGCATTGCGAACAGCTACTCCGGTGGTACCCGGATACTGCACAATCTAGCCACCCTCGGTAGTCTAACCCCTCACCAGGGCGTGGGGTTCCAACCGAGTGAGGGGTTAGACTACCGAGGGTGGCGGCAGCCCACACCAGCGCCAGAATTCGCAGCCATTAACAGCGTCGCCCTATAAGTAAGCGCCATTCGGTTCTTAACCCTTTAAAACCTAACAATATACACATCCTTTTTTTATAGCATCTCTATCTCAATTGATTGATTGAGCCTGTGAGGCTAAACTATTAACTATCGGTAGGGGTTTTGGCTGGAGGTGATGAACGATGGGCAATAGATCAAGCGTGTTAATTATCGATAATAACGCTGAAGAGCTGATGCAGCTTATTACATTTATGGAAGGTAAATATAAACTTACCGATATTTCCAGCGGTAAGGAGTGCATTGATTGTGCGCTAGAACTTTCTCCCGATGTGATCCTGATGGATGATATGATTATTGAGCCCAATTGTTATGATGTTTGCCAGGCGCTCAAAGCAGATCCTGTCACTGGGGATATACCCATTATCCTTATGTCAGATTTAAGTGCCAATGAGCTGGAGGATGAGGTTGTTTATTTGGGTTCTGATGACTATATTTGTAAGCCTATTGTTAAAAATGAATTGTTGGAAAAGATAGACACGTTGCTATCGTTTAGTCAGGCCCATTAATAATTTCAGTAAATCGTGACGCGCTGTAGTGTTGAATCCCTATTTTTATAAAGTGTTTGTATAAAGTGTTTGTATAAATCTGTATCCGCTTAAAACAATTGTAAAGGGGGTTCATTTAATAGCGCCAGCTGTTCGCGCAGTTCCAGGATATGACCTGACCAGTAGGACTGGGTATTAAACCACGGAAAATTATGTGGAAATGCCGGATCCTCCCAGCGTCTAGCGAGCCAGGCACTATAGTGCATGATTCTTAACGTTCGCATCGCTTCAGTCAGGTGAAGCTGGCGGGGATCAAAATCAAAAAATTCATTATATCCTTCCACAACTGCATTAATCTGTGCGGTTTGCAATTGCCTATCACCCGATAAAAACATCCATAAGTCCTGAATCGCAGGCGCCATACGACTATCATCGAGGTCAACAAAGTGGGGAGATTCACCGCGCCATAAAATATTGCCGGAGTGGCAGTCGCCGTGTACGCGAATGGGAATGAATGAGGTTTGCTCAAACAGCTGCTTAATTCTACTGATTAAATCCTCGCACAAACTGGTGTAAGGTAGATGTAATTCACGGGGAATGAAGAGTTCGCTGATCAACTGATAACTATCTTCGGCAAAACTTTTTATGTCCAAGGAGGGGCGGTGCTGAAAATCGCGTTGAGCGCCAATAGCATGAATGCGCCCAACCAGTCGTCCCAGCATTAACAGGCTATCTAAATTATCGAGTTCCGGCGCACGGCCACCTTTTCGTTCGTACAGTGAAAACTGATAGTCTTGATATTGTAGCAGTGTTTCGCCGCTATCGTTTTTAAGAGGAGGTACGACTGGAATTTCCGCATCAAATAGTTCGTAGCTAAATTGATGTTCTTCCATAATTTGTTCGTTGGTCCAACGCTGCGGCCGATAAAACTTGGCAATGATTGGCTCGCCTTCATCCATACCAATCTGATAAACGCGATTCTCGTAACTGTTTAAAGGATAAATTCGCAGGTCGGTTAAACGGCCAGTGCTTTCAATAGCATCGATCACCAAATCCGGAGTGAGGTTTTCATAGGGGTGAGGGTTGTTCATTGTTTATTTTGGTCGCTTAACAAGGCGACAGTCTTGATTTGTGCATAAACGTGCTGGCCAGGTTGTAGCTGTAGACGGTCAATAGATTTTTTGGTTAATCGGACTAATAAAAACTGTTCAGATATTTTTAATCGAAGCAGTGCGCGAGAACCCTTGGAGTTTTCAATTTTATCGCTTTCTATTTCATCGCTCTCTATTTCATCAATAATGCCTGGGATAATATTGAGTATGCTGGTTTTTTCCGGTTTTTTTAGCGTAATGCTGACGTCGCGAGCGGGAATGCGTACTCGTACTTTGTCACCAATATTGCCTCGGGTTTTAGTGAGAAAAAGCGGCAATTGTTCCGTGATGGATAACTCGGTTAATTGGTAGTGGTTGTCATGTTGCTTAATTGTCGTCTCAATAATACTGGCGGCATTTTCTTCATGGCTGAGGTTAAGATCTAATCGTGTCGATAAATCTAATAGTGAACCCTGAGCGCTGACTGCTCCGTTGTCCAGTAATAATAATTGGTCGGCCAACCGGCTTACTTCTTCCAGGTCATGACTGACATAGAAAACGGGCGTTGGATATTGATCGTGTAATGTTTCCAAATGTTGCAGAATGCGTTCTTTGCTGTGAGGATCTAGTGAGCTCAACGGCTCATCCATTAAAATTAATTGTGGGCTGCTGAGAAGCGCTCTTGCCATCGCGACACGTTGTCGCTCTCCACCTGAAAGTTTTTCTGTATGGTTGTTAAGTAAACCCTCTAACTCAAACCATTGGCACACTTGTTTCATCACTGGGCCGTTATCGTTGAAGCGTCGATGGTAGGCATAGTCAAGGTTGCCCTGCACATTCAGGTGTGGGAATAAATGTGCATCCTGAAACACATAGGCGATTTGTCGCTGCTGTGTTGGGACAAAAGTATTATCGTCCTGCCAAATTTTATTTTGAAACGTTAGCTGTCCAGGGGTGCTTTTTTCTAGCCCGGCCAGCCAGCGTAATAAGGTTGTTTTGCCAGAGCCGCTATGGCCATAGATGCCAGTAAAGCCTTGTGTGGCCAGTGAAGTATGAATAGATAAATTAAAGTTGCTGGATTGCAACTCAAGGCTGATTAGGAGGCTCATACTGCACTGCCTTTTGCTTTGAAGGTTTTTCTAACGATTGATGGACGATTAAAGCTGTATATCAATGCCAGTAAAAGCAGAGAAAAGATTACCAGTCCGCCAGCCAGCCAATGCGCTTCGTTGTATTGCAGGTTTTCCACTTTGTCGTAGAGAGCAATGGAAAGCACCTGGGTTTCGCCGGGAATATTGCCGCCAATCATCAATACCACACCGAACTCCCCAACCGTATGGGCAAAGCCGAGACTGGCTGCGGTAATAAAACTACGCTGGGTTAGCGGCATGACAATAGAAATAAACTGGTCTTTTGCATCCGCCCCCATGGTTGCTGCAGCCTCCAGTAGTGTTTTGGGTAACTGCTCAAAGCTGGTTTGCAATGGCTGTACCACGAAGGGCAGGGAGTACAGTACCGAGCCGATCACCAGGGCATTAAAGCTAAAGGCCAGTGGTTGCCCGGTAATGCCAATCCAGAGCTGCCCAAGCAAACTGTCCGGTGCAAAAGCCAGTAGTAAATAAAAACCTAACACGGTGGGTGGCAAAACCAGTGGTAGGGCAACAATAGCTTCCAGTAAGGGTTTAGCCCGCAGTCGGGTGTTAGCTAGCCACCAGGCCAAAGGGGTGCCAAGCAATAGCAAAATAACCGTCGTCACTGCCGCTAACTTTATCGTCAGTACAATAGCGGCGAGGTCTTGCGGTGGCAACATAAGTGTCTCGATTGGGGTAGCGCTCTATTAAAAACCTAAGGCTAAGACCAAAGGTTAAGGTGCAGAATAACCGTGGCGGCGGATGATGGTTTTAGCTTTCGGCGTTTTTAGAAAGGCTAAAAACTCAAGCGCCGCAGGATTATGCTGGCCGGATTGTAGCAGGATCGCCTGTTGTCGTATTGGTTGATGCCAATGATTGGGCACCCGCCAGTAATCCAGATCGGTATGTTGTACTTGCGCCAGGGCGACAAGGCCAAGACTGGCATTGCCAGTAGCGACAAACTGAAAACACTGGGCGATGTTGGCGCCCCTGACCCATTGACTCTGACGATCCTTCCAAAGCCGTAGCTGTTTAAGGGTTTGTTGTGCGGCAATACCGTAAGGGGCAGTATCGGGGTTGGCGATGGCGACTTTACCGCCGCCATTGAGCGTTGTTTTTAGTGCATTGATAAAAGCTTGCTCTGTGTTTGTAGATAGGTTTACAGCTAGATTTGGGCTTGGTATTGCGAGATTTTTACTAAAGGTCTTACTAAAGACCAATACCAGATTGCCCTCGGCGTAAGTAAAGCGAGAGCCTGTTACCCCTGCGCCCTGATTTTCCAGTTCAGAGGGGTAACGGCTATTGGCCGCCAACAGGACATCGAAGGGGGCGCCATGACTTATTTGGTTGTATAGCACGCCACTGGAGGCGTTGATTTGTCGAAGCTGGTGGGGGTGGTCAGTTTCAAAAATCGCGGTCAACTCATTCATCGCGATTTTAAAATTGGAGGCAGTGGCAATGGTGGCGGTAGCGGCAATAGCCTGTTGTAGAAAAAAACATAGATAAAGGACAGTGGCGAACTTGGTCAAGACTCTCTTCCGTCAAAAATCGAGGGCAGATAGTAACATTCTTTGGCTTGTTAAGTGGGGTCACTGAGGAAAGGGGCTTACTTAAGGGCAGCGCTGTTAACGGCTTGTGACTGTAGTATCCCGCCGCCACCCTCGGTAGTCACTACCCTCACTCGGTTGGAACCCCACGCCCTTGTGAGGGTAGTGACTACCGAGGGTGGCTAGACTGTGCGGTATCCAAGTCGATAGCACTGAAGTAGCTGTTCGCAATGCAAGGCCCGCTAAAGGGCGTGGGGTTCCAACCGATAGTGGGCCTTGCATTGCGAACAGCGGGTTCAAAGCTCCTCAGTTATAGCCTTAAGTAAGTGCCATT
>JAZFYA010000012.1:0-5225 GCA_036443315.1 Pseudomonadales bacterium | reverse complement strand
GAAAGCCCCGGATTTAATGCAACAGGTCTTAAATGACTTCGAGCGCTGTGGCGTGGTCGGTGAGGCGGTGAATAAGCAAGTGGGTTATCTGGCGGCCGTCAGCCGCAAGCTGGAAAGCCCCCTGGCGGTAATGGTGCAAAGTACCAGTGCTGCCGGTAAAAGCGCGTTAATGGAATCAGTGCTGGCGTTTATGCCGGAAGAGGAACGGATTCAGTACAGCGCCATGACCGGGCAGGCGTTGTTTTATATGGAGGAGAAAGATTTAAAACATAAAATATTAGCCATCGCTGAAGAAGAAGGCGCGAGTAATGCCAGCTATGCGTTGAAACTGTTACAAAGTGAAGGGCAAGTCAGTATTGCCAGCACGGGCAAGAATGCGACCACAGGCAACCTGGAAACCCAGGAATACCAGGTGGAAGGGCCAGTGATGTTGTTCTCAACCACCACCGCCATCGATCTGGATGAAGAGCTGTTAAACCGGTGTATTACCCTGAGCGTGGATGAATCGAGGGAACAAACCCGAGCGATCCACGCCGCCCAACGCCAACGCAGAACGATGGCAGGGCAACGCGCCCGCAAAGACAAAAAGAAGCTGATCCAGCGCCACCAAAACGCTCAGCGCTTACTCAGGCAACTGGGTATCACCAATCCCTACGCCGATCACCTGACCTTCCTGGACGATAAAACCCGTATGCGCCGCGACCATGAAAAGTACCTCGGTTTAATCGATACCATTGCGTTACTCCATCAGTACCAGCGTGAAATAGTCACAGATGATTACGACGGTGAGCGCAGTGAATATGTGGTGGTGACTCTGGACGACATTGAGTTAGCTAACCAGCTAGCCCATGAGGTCTTAGGCCGTAGCCTGGATGAATTACCGCCGCAAACGCGCAAGCTGTTGAATGATATCCACCGCATGGTGACAGCGACTTGCCAACAAGAAGGTATTGAGCACAGCGCTTACCGCTTTACCCGCAAGCACATCAGACACTTTAGCGGTTGGGGTAATACTCAGCTCAAAGTCCACCTTGATCGACTGGAAGACATGGAATACTTGATCAGTCACAGTGGCGGTCGAGGCAAGATTATTGAGTATGAAATGATTTACAACGGCGAAGGGCAGGGTGACAAACTATTTCTGATGGGGCTCATTGACGTTGAAGCGCTCAAAAAATACCAGTACGACGTCAAGAAGTCGGGGGTAAATGAGCCGTTGTCGGGGTCAAAACGGCCCCAAAACGCCCCCAAAACGCCCCCAAAACGGGGTCAAAACGGGGTGAAGAAAATGCAGAAAACACTGTCTATACAGGCTCAAATGAAAAAACAGCAGAAAATAGCCAAAAAAGCACTATTAGAAAAAAAAGTAAAAACAACGATACATCGTACCGCTATGGCGATCCTAGTGATACCGCTTCTCCCGTTAGTGATGGCAGTAAAACGCAAAGGCCGATTAGGCAAGGGAGCCAAACGGCCACAGATCCCGATAGAACACACCGGATTTTATCCCTACTGGGTGGCGTACAAAGAAGCGATGCTGTTGCGCCAGTTCAGCGAAGCCACCCTGCAACGCCGTGATAGCACCACACGCTTCTTTATCGTCTGGTGTGATGACCGGGGTATCGAGCAACCCCAGGACATTACCAAGCCGATTCTGGAACGGTACCAAAAGACGTTGTATTACTACCGGCAACATAATGGCGAACCATTATCGGCGGGGACGCAAGCGCACTATCTGACCTGTATAAAACAATGGTTTAAGTGGCTGACGCAGCAAAATTATTTACTCTATAACCCCGCCTCGGAATTGATCCTGCCCAAAGCGGTGGCCTCATTACCGGTGGTATTAACCATTGAAGAGGTGGAGCAGATTCTCCAGTACCCGAAAACCCATCAAGCCTATGGCTTGCGGGATCGCGCCATACTGGAAGTGTTTTACAGTACCGGCATTCGCCGTTCTGAGTTGTGTCGCCTACAGGTCCAGGATATCTCGTTGTCTCGTCAGACGCTGTTTGTGCGTAAAGGCAAGGGCGGTAAGGATCGGTTATTGCCGATTGGCGAGCGGGCACTGTATTGGGTAAAGCGTTACCTGGAACAGCTGCGGCCTGCATTGCTCATCGAGACGAAAGAACAGACCTTGTTCCTGAATGATTACGGCGAGCCGTTCAGGGATACCAAGCTAGGCGACCGGGTAAAACGGATCATAAAAAAAGCGGGCATTACTGTGCCGGGATCCTGCCATCTTTTACGCCATGCGATGGCCACCCATATGCTGGAGAACGGTGCAGACCTGCGTTATATCCAAATGATGCTGGGCCATGCCAATGTGTCCACCACACAGATTTACACCCATGTATCGATACGGGCCTTGCAGGCTGTGCATGCGACGACGCATCCGGCGAAGCTTGTCGCTAAGGCTATGCCACTAGCCTTAGCGACTGACCAGGAAGAAGATGATGGCAATTAGGCGTATACTTTCGGCCATGAATAAACAACGTGTCTATTTGGAAACCAGTTTTGTGAGTTACTTAGCCAGTCGCCCCAGTCGTGATGTGGTCACAGCGGGGCATCAGGCTATTACACACCAATGGTGGAAAGAACGTCGCCATGACTTTACGCTGTATATCTCTGCTCCTGTCACTGATGAGGCTGCACAGGGGCACCCTGAAGCTGCAGAAAAGCGCTTGGCGGTGTTAGCGCCGATAGAGTCCTTGGTAGTGGACGAAGCGATTACCTTTGCAGCGGTGTTGATTGAAGCGCATGCTATACCGGAGAAGGCCGCGATTGATGCCTTGCATGTGGCCATCAGTTGTGTGTATGACATACATTATTTATTGACCTGGAATTGCAAGCATATTGCGAATGCGGAGCGTTACCGGGATATTGAGAAGCAGTGCAGGGATAGCGGTTATATCGCGCCGATTATCTGTACGCCTGAAACCTTATTAGGGGAGGATTAGTGATGATTGAACATGACACGATTGTTGAAGAAGTCCGCCGAGTGCGGGATAAGATAGCGGCAGAGCATAACTATGATATCCAAGCGATTGGGCGTTATTATCAAGAGAAACAGTGGAGAGTCCGCGAATCTAGAAAAAACAAATCGGATAGATCGCAGCAATCAACTGCTCGATAACGCACATCAATCGTTAACGCCTCTTCCTCCTGTCTCGGTTTGGCCGCTGTAGCCAGCCCGTTACAGGACGTGTTCCGCCAGCTCGATTAATCACTGAACGACCTGTTTTATGCCGATAGCGGTCTAGTTGATCGCTATCGGCGTTTGTGTGCCTGGCAGTCGCTATCGGCCTCTGGGTTGTGGCCAAGTTAAGCCAAAAGTCGCGTCGGGGGTTGTGACCTGATAGAGTGGCCACATTCGTCGGGTTCCAGGTCAATTAACGGAATAAAAACAATGGGTTGTGCGTTAGCTAAGGAAAACCTCGCGTCGAACCGGCTGTTGTTATCGCTATGATCCGTTTGGGAGAAGAATAAGTAAGACTGTTAATGGAGTGAAAACATTTTATCTGTGGGATGAATCAAAAATAATAGTTGAGTACAACAACAGTGGTGCTCGAACTAAGCGTTATGCCTACCTATCCTATGGTCTAAGTCCGATCCAAGTTGCAGATTCCAATGACATTTATTCTGTGCATCAAGACCAATTAATGACACCAAGAGTTTTAACGAATTCAACTCAAACGGTTGTATGGAGTCAGAGCCAGAAAGCGTTTGGTGAAATGGTTGTTGATGATGATCCCGATGGAGATGGTAGCGCTATTAAGTTTGATGCACGGTTTCCAGGGCAGTGGGCTGATAGTGATAGTGAGAGTGGGTTGTATTACAATTATTTTAGAGATTATGATGCTAGTACGGGGAGGTATATTGAATCAGATCCATTTGAATTTATCGATAGCAAGAATCTATATATTTATGTGACTTCTAACCCAGTTAATAGGTTTGATTTTCTTGGCCTGTATGGTGAAGAATTTTGCGAAGATACTTGTGATGGTAATGAGCCTTGTTCAAAAGCATGTCAGAAAGGAGTGGATTGGTTTTGTAGTTGTAGTGGAGCGAAAGGTTTTTGCTGTTCGAGTGATCAAACGAAATGTAAAATAATCGGTGACAGATTTATTAAAAGATCAGATTGATTTAATTTTCTGCTAGTCTCTAGGACACCTTGCTCGTGCTAAAATGATAAAGTTATATGGGAAGGTAAATTAATAGAGACGTATTTATTTTCTAGTTACTCAACGGGATAACGGTGCCAGGACTTGCATTGTGCAACCAGTTTCCCTTAGTTGCGTTGTTGCCGGAGATCTTCTCACTTAGCCGCTTGTCACATGGCTTGCTAAAAAGACCACTGGGTCCGTGCTATTCAGCTGTTAGGAGAATCAATATGGCATTCAACAAAAGTGAGGTTGAAGATTTACTCGCACAGTGTCATCGAAGATGCTGTATATGCCATCGATTTTGTGGCGTAAAAATGGAAACTGATCACATAGAACAAGCCGCGCACCAAGGTGGCGACAGCATAGAGAACGCTATATCTGTTTGCTTTGAATGTCATGCTGAAATACATAGCTATAACGATCAACATCCTCGTGGACGAAAGTTTAAAGCTGCTGAGTTAAAGGCTCATAAGAAAGAGTGGTTACGAATCTGTAAAGAACAACCAGAAGCAATGTTAAACGCTGCAAGAAATGTTGATGTTGGTCCGGTTCAGGCTCTTATCGATGAATTAGAATTCAACGCAGCTGTTGCGAAAGCTGAAAGCGACGGTGACATGGGGTGCTTGTTTCTATTGGATCAATTTCTCCGAGCAATTGAGTATGGTTCGATTTCTATTTTAAAGGACGATATGCGTACGGGTGTGATTGAAGCCTACAGAGTCATGGGGTCTGCGAATACTAAAATTCAGGCTGAATGGGCACAATCACCGGGAAAAGGGAAGAGCGAAGCTCGTACAGCAGCGAGAAATTTAATAAATGAATCCAGACCAAAAATTGACAAGGCGCGAAAATGTTTGCTGGAATTTCTGTGTTCCGAAGTCGAACAGTGAACAAGAAAATAATAGAAGAAATAATAGGGTCTACCATCGGATTTTGTAGATGGCGGCCTTGGTTCAAAAAGTATATGATTTTTTTTGGACGGAGGTGTGCCTGGATTACAATCGTTCTTAGCTATAATCGACTCCTTATTAGTCGGTGGTGGTTAGCTGGCCCTGGGTG
>JAZFYA010000011.1:0-14215 GCA_036443315.1 Pseudomonadales bacterium | reverse complement strand
AAATCACAAGTGCCACGCTTTATAGGGTGGCCAAAAAGTGGAACTTAACAAAGGTGTCATGCTGACCTCCGTTACGGCGCTTGAAAAGCAGCGCCTCCACTCCATCAACATACACCGACGTTATGCCAACACGGCTGAACTGTAAAGGATAATCCATACATGGCAACAGATAATGAAAAACAGTATGTGCCAATTTTTGTTGGTTCAACTTTTATTGATTTAAAAGAGTACCGTGAGGCGGTAAGGGGTTCTTTGCATCGACTTGAGGCGATTGTGCGTGGAATGGAGTATTTCGGCTCTAAGCCAGGAAGTCCAATAGAAGAATGCATCGCTGCAGTTAAATCCTGTAAGGTCTATATTGGGGTTTTTGGAATGAGGTATGGCACCATTCCAGATGGACAGGAATTATCAATGACGCATTTGGAATATGAAGAAGCGCAAAACAATAAAATGCCATCACTCATTTATATTATTGATGAAAATCAGCCTATACCTCCTAAGCATGTTGAAACTGGTGACGGCGCAATAAATCTACAGAAATTAAAGGAGAATTTACAAAAGCGCCATCTTGTTAGTTTTTTTACAACCACAGATGATTTGGCTGCAAAAATCCTTCATGATCTGCCACCTGTATTGAAGAAATTAGGAACGAAAGTGGAGGGAACCATTGAAACGGATGATGTAGATAAATCTAATGAAGTGTTACGTCGTTTCGATGTTTTGCCAAAGCGCTGGCGTGGTAAAGAGGTTGTGATTGAGTTTGTTAATGCGGCTGATTTTACTTCAGTGTACGATGAAACTGCATCAGCACTAAATATTGATATAGGCGGTAGTGTCGGTGATTATCTAAAAATCAACAGTAAAGATCTCCGGTATGTTTATGGAGAAGGTGATCTTGCAGAACAGTTAATTGATTTAGAAAAAAATAAAACAGTAAAAGCCAGAGCAGTCACGCTGTTCGGAATTGCTGTAACTTCAGATTGGACTGATGATGGACCTATTAAAAAATCGGAATCTGTAACAGGCCTTCTTATAAAAGAAGTTATTTCCGTTGACCCTGTATAAATAGTCAACACAAGGCTTAGTATCAAGTTTGAACCGCGACAATAACACCTATATTCCATAGTACATCTCCTCCGGGGTTTTAAAGTTGTAACGCTTTCTTGGACGACAGTTAAGTTTGTTAGCTATTTGATCACACTGCTGCTGTGTTAGGTCGGCCATACTCTTCGTCTTGGGTAGATACTGGCGAATTAGCCCATTGATGTTTTCATTGCTGCCTCTCTCCCAGGAGTGGAATGGGTTGGCAAAGTAAAACTTGGCATTGCAATGTTCTTCGATTTTCTGGTATTGATGGAATTCTGTTCCATTGTCTGATGTGATCGTTTTGAAGTTCAACAGATCACGGTTGATTAAGCTGATCGTTTTCTTGTTTAAGGCAGTGCAGGATTTGTTGGGCAGTTTACCGATCATCACATAGCCCGTTTTTCGTTCAAGAAGCGTCACTATACAGTGGCTGCTGCCTCTGCCGTGTACGGTATCGATTTCCCAATGCCCTTTGTATTTACGCGTTTCCACGCTTGCTGGACGATCAGTAATATGTCGTTTGTTGGCGAGTCGGCCTCGGCTATCATACGCTTTGTAGCGCTTTCTCCGACGCTTGGGCGATTGCCTAAGATGAAGCCACAGCGATCCGCCTTCTGCCTTGTCGCGCCAAATATACTGGTAGATAGTTTCATGACTCAAGCGCCGCTTCATTAGCTTGAACCGACGTATAAAGCCTACAATCTGCTCAGGGCTCAACTTCTGTCAGAGCAGTCTTCTAATTATCTGAAAATCATCTTCAGAGTAATGTCTATTGCGCCGCGACCGCCTACGACGCCCCTTTGTCCTGCTATCCGCTTTACTGTGTCGATAGGCTCCGTCTGTCCGATGGCAGCTATTGCGTTCTATTTCGCGGTAAATGGTACTGCGATGCCTCCCCATGATCTTGGCAATCCGAGCAATAGAAAGTTCTTGTTTTTTTAGCAATGAAAGGATATACCTCTCTTCTGAGGTGATCTGTTGATACTTCATAGGTCTGATTCACTTCTTGGCGGGAGTAAAAAAGTCCTAGTATCGCAGGTCACCTCTCTATTTATAATGGGTGTCGCACTTAGTATATGAATTCGGCAGGCATAACAAGGGCCTGCTAGCGACGGATTAAAGCTTGGCATAAAAGACCGCCAAGCTCTAATCCGCGCAAGAGGCCGGCGTTCAGGCTGTAGAAAAATAGCCTGAACCCGCGACCTATCTGCCTCAATCCGGTAAAATCACCTTGTCTTCCGTTTATTGGTGATTTTAGTGTCCAACTTCCTCGACGATAATATTAATCAAACTGTTTTGCTGGATGTTAATTACCTTGATGTCCTAGGTGACAATACCTTTGAATACAGTTTGTATAAATTAATTACTGAAACACTCGATCTTTCAGAATTTAATGCCCGCTATAAAAACAAAACGGTAGGTCGCAAGGCTTATCCGCCAGCGTTACTACTGCGTGTTATCTTTTACGCGTATTATCGGGGCGTCACATCAAGTCGGGTTATTGAACGCTTTTGCAAAACAGATTTGAAGCTCATGGCATTGGCCAGTGGTAGAACACCACACTTCACCACCATTGCAGATTTTGTGAGTTCTAATTGCGAAGCAATGAAAACGCTATTCCATAAAATATTACTGATCTGTTGCAAAAGTGGCCTGGTTGGCAAAGAGCACTTTGCCATTGACGGTTGCAAGCTACCCTCGGATGCGTCTAAAGAATGGAGTGGTACCCACAAAGAACTGAAAAGGAAATCCGATAAGCTAAAAGCCTCCGCACAAAAAATCATTGATCGTCATCTATCCAACGATAATGATAAGAATACAACAGGAGGAAACAAGCGCCGTGAATTACAAAGTATTGAAACGCTGTTAAATAATGCAAAGAAAATCGATGATTTTTTAAATGACGGCGAAAGGCGGATGGGCGTAGGCAAACGGAAAAAGGAAGTAAAAAGTAATGTTACCGATAACGAAAGCACCAAGATGACCACGTCAAAAGGCACCCTACAAGGGTATAATTGCCAGGCGGCGTCTGATGAACTGCACCAGATTGTGCTCTATGCTGAAGCGGCCGGTGTGGGTCAGGATCAGTCATTATTAAAACCGATGATTGAAGGGATACGAAAAAACCTGTCAGATGATATTTTTGACTCGGGGGTATTGCTGACAGCCGATACGGGTTATTCCAGTGAAGAGAATATGGGATACCTGTTTAAAGAAACCATCAACGCCATTGTTCCGGATAATGATTTTCGTCAGCGAGATAAGCGCATTGTTGAATCGGAAAGCTATCAGGCGCATAAACAACATCGGCAGAAAACCCGCAACGATAAATCCAAGGGAAAGACATCCATTCCTGCGAGTGAGTTTATTGTTGATGTAGAAAGTCGGTCTTGTATTTGTCCGAACGGAAAAGAGATGCTGTACCTGGGTGACCATTTTAACAGTCCCCGCGGTAATTACTTGCGTTTCAGGGGCAAGTTACAAGACTGCCGGTCTTGTCCGATGCAATCGCGCTGCATGAAGAATCCGATTAAGGATCAGGGCAGGCAAGTGTCCTTTTTACCGAAGGAGCATGAGCAAGAAAGTTTTCTTGATCTAATGGCAAAAAGAATTGATAGTGAGGAGGGTCGCAGAAATTACAGTCGACGCATGTGGACAATTGAGCCGGTATTTGGAAATATAACGAGCAATAAGCGGCTGAACCGAATTACATTGCGCGGCAAAGCCAAGGCAACGGGGCAATGGCTAATGTATTGTATGGTTCACAATATGGAGAAGTTATGGCGATACGCATAGAAAGACTGGATCCGGGCACACAACAAGCCTGACTAAAGGATTTGATGAGCTGATAATAGTTTTAGTGGTATATTAGGCGCCAAAATCAATAGATTAAAAGTCGGCGCTAGAAAAAGCAGGGAGAGCACAACCTCCTAAATATTAATTTGAGACGTGATAAGTACGCTCAAATGTTAATTTTTCTACAGCTTGGTTAGGCAACCACGGCCGTGCGAGGCAGGAGCAAGGTATGAGCGAAGTACATGAACGTGGCCGGGCGGCCTTTCGTCGTGGGGACTACGCCGAGGCAGAGCGGCTTGCGCGAGAAGCGTATGAGCAGACCGCTAACCCGCACAGTCGACTGAACGAGATGGTGGCCCGCTATGCGCAGGGCAAGCTTTCAAAGACAGAACTAGATGTGACAATCCATGACCTTGGTCTGGAAGGTGGCGGGCACGGGCGATCCGTCTTGGCCCGAGGGTATTAAGGAACCTGCAATGATCTCACCTATCCCGCAGATTCAAGCCGAGATCGCGGATGCGTTCGATTCCGACGTTCGAGAATCGCTCACAATCGCTCACGCCGCGTTTCTGGACGCGCTGAATGGGGGCCGGCTTGGTCCCGGAAAGGCCAGGGCCGTCGATGCACTGTTCGTCTGCCCGCATCAGACTACCTGGGTACTGTTTGCCCTCCTCCACGGCTTAGAGGACGAGTCCAACGGACCAGCTACGACAATGCTGGTGATGTCGGAGTGGCTCGACTTCGTGGCGCTGCCGCACATGGCAAGGGATCTCGCGCTAGCCCAGATTGGTTTTCGGAACAGGTACGAAACGGCAGATGGTTTCCTCGAACAGCTATCCGAGAGAACCGAGCTTGGCCTTACTGATGCCGGGTGGGTAATCTTGAGAGAGCATCCAAAGTTGTTCGTCGGAATCGGCAACCAAGTTGTTCAGTACGCCACACACGTGAACGAGTGCGGCGATACCAGCCAAGGCGAGCTACTTGAGATTCTAGGCGTGACCATTCGCGACTCGATCCAGGAGCCGGGATAGCTTCGCCGAAGCACGGAGAACGAGATATGGCCGATGACCCCAACAACCCCATGTCGTTCCATCACCACATTGAGCGAGGCGCCCGTCATATGAAGACGAAGCAGTACGGCAGTGCCGCGGCTGAGCTCGAGGAGGCGGTGAAGTGCGTCGCACTGGACACTCATGTCGCCTACAACATGCTCGCGGGTTGCTACCTCCAGCTGTCCCGGCTCGATGACGCTGAACGCGCATACGAAGAGGCACTCTCCTTTAAGCCGGACTTCGCCGATGCGCGGAGGAATCTCGGCATGCTCAAGGACGCGCGGCGTCAGACGGGTCGTTGATTCTGCTCTCGAATCCGCTTCGAAACTGGTTGCCTAACAGGGGCTTGCAGCTGACAACAGACAGCTGGTCGTTTCCGAATTCGGTGGCATTCTGGCGCCGGGGATTCTGTTGCATGGCGTTGACGGTCAGCGCTGTCTGTTGCAGCTGAAGCCCGATCCGTTAGGCATTACACGGCTAGAAAACAAATGAACAATAGGATTATATTTGGCTGGGTGGTAACCGCAATTTGGATTGTGTTATGGGCAATCATATTATATTGCGATTGGAAATCCGCAACTGAAATGAAATTTAATGAATGGGGCGACTTTTTTGCGGGTGCTTTTGCGCCATTAGCTTTTTTGTGGTTGGTTATTGGTTACTTCCAACAGGGTGAGGAGTTAGGTCAGAACACTAAGGCTCTAGAGCAACAAGAACGAGCATTACAATTACAAGTTGATGAGCTTAAACAGTCAGTTGAGCAACAAAATAAATCCGCGATAGCTTTAAACCAGCAATCGGCGATCTCGGGGTTGATGGCAAAATTGGAAGCAACCAATCGAATAATGGATAGTATCGACCGCCAAATTAAGAGGGCGGAAGAATCAAATAGTGCAAGCGCGTCGAAGAATATAAAGGAACTATCAGAAAAACAGAAAAACCTTGAATGCTCGATTGAGAAACTGTTAGCCGAAGTTGAGAATCTGGAGACAACTGATAATGGACATGAATAGTAATATACGTAAAAAAGCATTTGGAATAATGAAGTCAATTGAATCTATGAATGAAACGGAGAGAGGTCAGCGCCCATCTGAGTCATTTGGATTGAATTACAATAAATTAAGAGAGTTGTGTCTAGATAATAATCTTGAACTTAAAGAGCTTATACCTCCTCAAGTTAAAATTGATGATTATGGCGAAGATGGCTATCCAAGCATGCTGACTGAACACAACTTTTCGGAAATACATACTTTCTGCTCAGAAATATATCAATTATTGGAGTAAAAATGCCTAACAAATTGCTCCAGTTGACGCAGTGGTCTACGTTTCTTTTTGTGCATGGCCTTCGGCCATTTTTGCACAAAAATCCACTACAACCGCTGCGCAACTGAGCAAGGCGTTAGGGCTATAGGATTATGCCATGAAAAAGCCAACCGGAAAGACAGGATTCTTTAGAGCTGAAATGAAACAGGATGGCCAAGCATCTGGTGAGTTTCATGGAATAGACTATCCTGAGGACAAAGATGATATTGAAGAACATATCGTGTCTAGGTTTATACGTAAACGATCCGTAAACACCATTATTCTCTGATTTCCCTCAACCTGCCATAGTCGCCCCTCCATTTATCCAGGAGAACGGCATGAATAAAACACAATGGCAGGCCCATGTAGATGCTTACAATAACAGCGGCCTATCTAAGCGGCAGTATGCCGATAGACAAAAGTTGGTTTATCATCAATTTGTCTATTGGTCTCGAAAAATTAATAACGAAGATTCAACGGATGCTTTTATTCCAATCAAGGTGACAGCAGAAACTCAGCCACAACCTAATACAACGACCGTCGCGTCACTAGGGGTTCTAGAATTTCCAAACGGTGCGCGTCTAGTAATTCACTCCCCTGATTGTTTAGCGCTGTTACCCAGCTTACTCGCGCGGTAATCAGTATGTTGTTACCATTCAATACCACTATTTGGTTTTACCGACAGCCCATTGATTTTCGCAAACAGATAGATGGCATAGTAATCTTGGTGGCTGATACGCTGCAGAAAAATCCTACGTCAGGACAGCTCTTTGTTTTTCGCAATAAAAAGGCTGACAAATTAAAAATTCTTTATTATGAAAACCAGGGATTTTGGCTGTTATACAAACGGTTTGAAAAAGGACGATTTAAGTTTCCCTGTGTTGTCGATGAGGCAATGGAACTCTCCATGCAGCAATTACAGTGGTTATTATCGGGTATAGATTTTATGCGACAAGAACCGCCAGAAAAATGTCAATTTACGCAATTTTTTTAACGTGTTTTATCAACGAAATTAACCTTTTAGTCTATACTACTAGGCATAAAAAATCTGTGTGCCCTGCCATGACAGACACTGAATCCGCCCTGCAACAACGTGTCGACCAGCTTACTCTGGAATGCGATTTACTGCGGAAAAAGTGCCAGCAATCCGAACAAGCCTATGCCCTGTTAATGGATCAACTCAAACAAATGCTTCGGCATCGGTTTGGACAAAAATCCGAACGTTATATCGATCTCGATAACCCACAACTACCCTTGTATGGGGATGCGAGTGTTGATAAAAACTTTGAACAGGATGAACAACCCACGAGCGACGAGACAGGCGACAATCTCGTTGAACTCAAAGCCAAGTGCCGTGCTAAACCGTCCAAGAAAACGTTTTCGGCTCACCTGCCTAGAAGTGAGAACATTATTCCCGTTGAAGCCCATGATAAAACCTGTCAATGCGGTTGCCAAAAGAAGGTGATTAAGCACGAACGCCATGAACGGCTTAATTATCAACCGCCCGTGTATGAAGTGATCATTGAGTTACGTGAAGTAGTAGCCTGCCCCAAGGGGTGCACGGGAGAAATGGTCACAGCGGATAAACCACCGCATATTCTACCGAAAGCCTCCTTTACCGAGTCCGTGTTGGCCCATATCATCGTCAGCAAGCTTGATGATCGCCAACCCTACTTCCACTTAGAAAAACAATTTGAAAAAAGGGCGGGTTTTACGCTATCAAGACAAACCATGGCACGCTCAGTCATTGAGTGCGCCAATCCTTTACAACCGCTGTACAATTTAATGAAAGATGAAGTGATTGATTATGATGTGGGGGCGCTAGACGCCACTACGTTGCAAGTATTAAACGAGCCGGGACGACCGGCCACCACAAAATCCTATGTGTACTGCTTTCGAGGTGGAGCACCTGGTAAAGAAGTGATTCTCTACGAGTACAATGCGCTAAAGCACAAACCCTTTGTTGATGATTGGTTTGCGGGTTTTAGCGGCACCCTGCATTGCGACGCCGATCCGTTTTTTGACTTACTCTTTGAATCCGAAGCGGTGAGCCCCAGTTTTTGTCATGCTCATGCGCGGAGAAAATTTGAGCCGATAGCCAATGCCACTAAGGGGAATGGGCTAGCAAAGGAAGCGATGCGTTTCTACAAGCGAATTTATCGTGTGGAGCGCAAAGGCAAAGACGATAATATGTCACCGAAGCAACGTTATGCCCTGCGACAGCGATACACAAAACCCATCATGGCCGAATTTAAGGCCTGGCTGGATGCACATTACCCTACAGTACCGCCGAAATCATCGTTAGGCAAAGCCTTTGCCTATTGCCTGAAGCACTGGGAGGGTCTGTGCGAGTTTCTCAAGGATGGCCGCTTAGAAGCTGATAACAATCTGACCGAACAGGAAATCAAACCCTTTGTGATCGCCAGAAAGAATTTTATGTTTTGTAGTTCTGTGAAGGGCGCTGAGGCTCTGTGCCTTCACTTTAGTTTGATTAGAACGGCCAAGCGCCATAACTTAGATCCTTACCGGTATTATGTGAACATCTTGAAAGCCATACCCCATTGTCAAACGGTGGAAGACTATGAGGCGTTGTTACCGTGGAATATTGCGTTAGAAAAAGTGGGGACAATGGATGTTGCTGCCTAGCAATAGACCACCAATCCGCTTCTTTATGGTGCATTTAGTTGTCAGAATATACTGGTTAAAATATATTCAAAGTGTGTTAGCCTATTGAAAATACATAGAAAAACAACCAGTTGTCAGAAACTACTGTTAAGTTTCTATGAACTGGAAGGCATTAATTCAATTCGGAGGCCTTAGAGAATCTAGGCAACCACCGATAATACACCTGGCAGTGTGTTTTGGTATTTTTCTTGGGTTTATACCCTGGTTGTTAATCGATGGGTATTTTGTACTAGAGAAAGTTGGGTTCAGGACTGAAGAACGTACACCCACGGACTGCGGATTAGGGTAGAGAAAGGTCAGGGGGGTGTTAATGCTTCCTATACTCGATAGTGCATGATGCTGGTACTAACTCAGAAGGGGAAATTACCCATTTTACTTATCAGCAATACTGCCATCCATCATAGTACGGATTGATTAAAGCATGTTAGATTATTTTTGTTACATATCGGAATCAAAAGTAGATCAATTATATGAACAGATTAACAAGTATTCTTCTTCTGAATTAAAGATAGAGCGAGAGGTTAGCAACGAAAAATGTGTGAAGCCTGCCATATCAAATATCCTTAAAATATTTTCTGTAGAAGCATCGTTCGCAAAAAAAGACCGTGTCGTTTGTTCTGGAGTAAAACATAAGGCAACGATGCAGAAATTGAAAGACGTTGTAGAGAATATTACTACTATGGATAAGTTAAGAGACTTGAGATCAGAATCTGTTTTTTTGGAATCTTTAGATTCGGTTTTTTACACTTTTGAAGGTAAGTTTTCAGTTGTTGATGTTGATGAGAGGTTCTCGTTCATGGAATCGAAAATAAAACCATCACTAAAACTACGCCTCGTTTGTTCGTTAAGTAATTTTAGTGATATGGCGTTTAGCGATGGTAAATACGTCCCCCATTCTGCTAATTACAGTTTTTTTTATAATAGTCTGAAAGTGCAGTTCAAAAGTATTCTCATGGTCCAAGGTCTAGAAAATGGAACGATAATTGGTAGTCCAATTTTTCTTGCGTTGAAGCCGGTGGGAAACTTAGATCTATAGTGTGATTATGAGTACGGAATTTGGTATAAGTAATTCAACCAAGAATATAAAGGAATTTACAAAATGGACGCTTACCTGTCTAGAGTCTATTTGGAATTAGAAGAAGGTGGTTTGGAAGCTCTTATTGAATGGAGGATCGACGTAAACGGCTCGCCTTACGATATCGTTAGTTTGAACGCGGTTGGCGGATCTCAAATTGTGTATAATGTTAGAAGTTTAATAACGGGGTCTGATGACGAAGTGGTAAAGCTGCACAGAGCTCATCCCGGAACAGAACGACACAACGAACTTAATAACAAAAGGCCACAAATTCTTGATAAAATAGGCCACCTAGTAGTGCCGTACATAGATGGAAATTTGTATTCGATCATTCCCCCAAAGCCAGGCCAGTGCAAAGAAAGTTTGAAAAGGTATTTTAGTAGCTATATTGTAGCAGTGGTCTCTTTAAATAAAAAAAATTTTGAACGAGCTCTAGAATGGGTTGATGTTGTTCTGAAAGATTTCCCCTTTAGTGCTGAAGCGCTATGCTGCAAGGGTGAAATACTAATGCTCCAAGGTGAATTATCAGAGGCATATAAGACGTTTTTCAAGGTCAATGAAATGCAACCTCAGTTTAAAAGAGAGGCGCATTGTAAAGCTTTAAATTTTGCGGCAATACTTCTGCATAATGACGGCAAAAATAGTGCAGCTCATGCGTGCCTTGACGAGGCAATTAGAAAAGATAGTGCTCTAGAGTATGGTACAGAAGAAGCGTCTTGGTATATAAAATCTCTTGTTTATGAAGATGAGGGTGACTATCTAAACAAACAGAGAGCCGTTGAAAAAATGAACGAAATTTAGTTAAAGTAGAAGCTGGGTGATTGTCTTTAAATGGCCGAAGAAAATTTGTCCTAATATTGTTGAGATCTATTGAATTACGGGCCAAGCTTCTCAAGCAAACCTATTGCTAACCAGCTCAATATCTACGATTACTTGACCGACGTGATTAATCGTTTACGATGTAGCAACCATTCAGATATCTAAGTCGGAATTACAATCAGAACATATAGATGCCATTGGAAAGCGTGCGTTAGCGATGGCTAATTATGCTGGAAAAGGATGGTTCGCGATTATGCTAGGAAAATATGTGTCACATAATACAGTTATACCTACCTATATTATCGACGCCATTATTTTTGCACATAGCATATTCAAGCATGAAGTGATTTATAGGGTATTAGAGTATCGAGTAGAAAGAATAACCGAGGATTTATTGGTCAATAGAGCTATGGTTAATGGCACAACGAATCAAGCTCATGACTGGTACACGAGATGGAATAATTATTTAGAACCAAGAGAAGCCTCACTTCCCGTGCTTCAGGAGCAAGTGAAAAGTTATTGTTCAGGAGTCGTAACACTTGATGAAATTAAAACCACAATGCTAACGTCTTTCCCGAATGACGCGATCAATGGTTTTTTAGAGAGAGTATGATAAATGTTTGTTTGGAAAGATGGTGACCTGAATGATGAGCAAGTCGCTGCTATTACTGAATCTAAGAACGTATTTTTAGTAGCTTGCCCGGGCAGCGGAAAAACAAGAACACTGACATATAAGATTGCCCATGAATTATCAAAACTAGATTCAGAAAAAAAGTGGGTTATCGCTATTACGTATACCAATAGAGCTGCGGGGGAAATTATTGATCGCATTGAAACAATGGCGGTTAGAACTGATCATCTATGGATAGGTACAATTCACGCATTTTGTTTGGAGTGGATATTAAAACCATATGGTATTTATCATAAGAAACTTAAATATGGCTATCGAATCATTAGCTCTCATGATACAGAACGAATGCTGACAGAGCTATGTAGATCATCTCCTCTCCCTAGACCTACATTTTACGATTGCGACCATTATTATGATTCAAATGGGTTAAACATTAGCTGCAACAACAAACGTAACAACGTCGAATCCGTTATTTTAAAATACCACGAAACTTTAAACCAAAACCGGAAAATTGATTTTGAATTAATTTTGTGGTACTCGTATCAACTCATTTCGAGGAAACCATCAATTAGCGTTCTTTTAAGTAAAATATTTTCTTACGTACTTATTGATGAATATCAGGATACCAAAGAAATTCAATATCAAATATTTTCGAAAATTCTAAGAGCAGGAAGTGGAAATGTTCGTGCTTTTATAGTGGGTGACCCAAATCAGGCTATATTTACATCATTAGGTGGTTACGCTATTTCTATAGACGATATCTCAAGGATGGCTGATACTGTATTTGAACCGATGCAGCTCTCACTGAATTATCGCAATTCAGAGAAAATTGTAGGATATTTTGACAACTTTAAAGTATATGACACAGAAATCGTTTCAGAAGCTGAACATAAAAAATATCCAAGCATCATAAGTTTTGATAGAACCACTGCAAGAGAAAATCTGATCATTGAGATTGCCAGACTAATTCGTATTAATACCAAGCAGCGTGGCATAGCACCAAATGAAATCTGCGTGGTAGGCCCATGGTGGATACATTTGGCAACGCTCACGTTTATACTCAATGCGGAAAAAACCTTCAAAGAGTACTTTTTCATCTCAGAACCGCAGAAAAATGAGCTTGATGATTTCGACTTTTCTGTAAAAACCCCCAAGGGTGATGCTTATTTGGAGCTTATGGAGGTCGCGCCTCTAGACCTTCATAAAACTAATTTTGATAATGCTCCGAATACATATGATAGGTATGAACTAGCTGAGTATATTGTAAATAAAATCATGGGGAAGTCAGACAAGTATCCTTCTAATATGGAAGGTGAATTGTTCCTTCTGTTGTACATTACAGATTTTAAGTTCGTCCTAAGTGATACCACCGTGCAGATACTTCGTTACTTCTTAATAGAGAAATCACCAAAATTTGATGTAATTTTTCTTTATACACCACTTGATGATAAGAATGGTGTGGTAAATTGGCTCCATCCAATCCAAAAAGAAGACTTTCAGGGGTTTAGCCCAGAGATCTATCGGGGAGAGGTCATAAATCTAGATCCAGGAGGCTTCGTTGTTACAACTGAAAACAAGCCCTAACAAGGCAAGCCAGCGGACCAAAAAAAGCTTTGCTTTTTTGGTCCGCTGCTTTTGGCGTTAGGGTTACGAATGAGCTACGTAGATAATCCGCTAGAAGGGAAATATGAAGAATTTTTAGAGCTTATAGAGATTTTATGTACGAGCTACGATCACAGCGAAACAGATATTATATCCCTTTCAATCAGCACAGCGATTCGTGTTCTTTTGCATGATACGAATAACAGCATTTCATTGTTGGCCCATTTAGGAAAAAAGGATATTGCTTTTTTAAGTACAAATTTTACAAATGATAAAGATCTAATTCATTTAGGGTTAGTTCGAAAAATCAATGTTGGTGTAAGTAATGGCATAGGAGGCGAAGTGAAGTATTGGCCTCTTTGCGATGAGCGCTATTTTTCAAGTCCAAAAGAACAGCATCGCATTCAATTTGAGCAGTGGTGGAATACAGAAGAGATATTCTGCTCTGGAAAGTCAAAACTAACTAGAAAAGACTTGGTTTTATCCATGGCCAATAAAGATGGTGGGGCTCACTTTGATACCAAAGTACAGGAGAAATATGATAATTTCCGGTATAAATGGTCAGGTGGGTCAACCTTAGTTGGCACAAAGTCTGGCATTTCTCGGGGTTATGACAATATTCCAGTTTATCCAGCAATTAGGCAAATAGGACATGAAATACTGTGCACGCTAAAACCCTAACAAGATAACGGGGACAGATTTATTTAATCAGACAGAAGGAGGTCAATATGCCAATTTGATTAGGGGTCTATTGATAATGGCATGTATTTAAATAGCAAATCAGGGTAGGTTTAATCCGTCCCCATTTTCGCCCGTTTTCGGTAATCCCAACCCGCCCCCACAAGGTGGAACGTTGCACATTGGTGCCGGGAACTTCACGGGTGCAATTGACCGCACCGGTATTGTGCCTCGGGCACTCAGTGCTTCAGAAGTACTCGAGCTCTAAGAAGGTACTACAGGGACAGGCTGAACTTAGCGCCATTCGGATCGGATTTATTTATTGCTTTTGAAGAAGCGTTTCCGCAGAAACGCTTCTTCAATATATCAGCTTGTCGATGTTTATTTCCTCCCATTAATCTTTACCAAACAGTTCAAAAACCCCTATAAAACAAGCAAAAAATCATTGCAATCCCACCAAAAGAGCCTAAAATTATACTGTATAAATAA
>JAZFYA010000010.1:0-7064 GCA_036443315.1 Pseudomonadales bacterium | reverse complement strand
AAGTTTTAATTAATTATTGAAGTCGAAGTGCGATAACGCAGACCAGCCTTCTAAGAGGGCTGGTCTTAATACGCCCTTTTAGGGCGAAATCAAAACCACGTTCTTAGAACGTGGATTTTTACTTTTTATCTATTTCCCGCACCAACATGCCGTCAATTTTTAAGTAATCAACGGGCAAATGTTTTAGGTATTGATAGGATGCATTACCACTACCGAAATCATCCAGGGAGAAGTGACAGCCGATCTTTTTAATTTCACGAATGAAGTCCGCTGCTTCCGCCAAATTGTTGATAGTGGCAGTTTCGGTAACTTCAAAACAGACTATGTTAGTAGGCACTTTATATTTTGCAAACTGCTCCAGTATAAAGTCCATAAACAGGTCGTCGTTCAAACTATTCCCGGAGAGGTTGATAGAAACATAGGACAGTTCCATCTTACTGTGCATTTGCATGCATAACCACTGAAAGGTATGTTCAATCACCCAGCGATCAACTCGTTGCATACGGTTATAACATTCAGCCGCTTCAATAAATTCCACCGGTGAGGTCAACTCCCCGTCGTCGGTTTTAATTGCGAGCAATATTTCATAGTGAGAGTGCTTGTCCACGGCATTGAGAGGACTAATCATTTGCCCTCGCAATGCTAACTTGTCGCTGCTGAGTACATTGTTGAGTTTATCGATCCATGACAATAATTTTTCCCGGCGATCATGTAAGTCTACATCATACCTAAAGATATGGACTCGGTTGCCACCATTATCTTTGGCCATTTGGCACGCGCTCACAGCATTGCGTAACAGGTCAACTACATTTTCCGTGTATTTATTGATAACCATTAAACCAATACTGGTGGTAAATTGGACGTTATGTTCCTGCCATTGGAATTAGCTGGTTAAGTAGTAACTTGGCTGGGTGTTTTGGTGAAGAAAAAAAAGTGGTATCGATTAGGGCCATTTTGACTGTTGGTACTTCCAGGCGCTTTAGTTGAGAGATTAATTCACTGGAAATTTGTGGATAATTATCAATCTGCTGAAAGATGGCCTCGACCAGATTAATAAGATCGGCTGTTTCTCCTGATAGATTGATATTGGCATTAGTATTTAACCAGTTGTGCAGTGTTTCACCTTCAGCAATGGCTTCTGGATTATGTTGCAGTGATGATAATGCATCGATAAGTTGCTGGGGATTTACTAGTTCGGGGGCTAATGCTTGTTCAGACGGTTGGTTTTTCAATAAGCCAAGTATATCTTTAACAGTGGAGTATAGTTTGGGATTGGCGCGTAGCGGTATTACGCTATTATTCGCCTCGTCTGATATGTCAGGGGAGGACATAGATACGTCGCTAGCGTTTGTGCAAGAGGTAGAGGATTGCCGACGTTCATGTAAAATCTGTGATTCTACATTGGGCAGAATACCATAGCCTTTTAATTTGCTATTCAGTGTGTCATATAAATCGTCCAACTGATTGATAACCGTTTCATCAAAAAAACGATAGACGATGGGTAGCAGCTCGGGAACGATATTGAAATTCTTGAAAGCATCCTGCAAGGCATGGCAGATATTATAAATACCAAAGGGTAGGTTCTCTCCATGGACCTCTCTGTGCAATAGTTTGCTATAGCGTTTTTCCAAACAGACCAAGGGCTTGTAATAGGTTTCATTGGCGCGACGGATTATGACTTCCAATGATAGCCAATCTTCAAATTCTTCCAGGTCAATAAGTTCCAGTATTTCAGTGTCAGATGTTTCAGGGTCAGAGGACGTTTCTTTGGGTTGATTTACTGTGCTTGGCTGTTCATTGCTTTCGACTTTGGCTTGGAGGAACTGACAGCTCAGTTGGATGATTTTCTCACCGTGTTGTCGTAGTTGGGATTTGATTTCAAACAATTTGTTTTGTTGGTCATTGGACGTTGCAATCTTCGCTAGGTTGAGCAGGCGGCTATCGGTTTGATCAAGACAAATATCCATTAAATTGGATATTTGTCTTAGGGATATTTCGGTCAATTCACGGATAATGGCATTTTCGTCACTGGGGGCTGAGCTGAATGACGAGGTTGTTTGTCCGAACCAGCTCACTAATTGCCTGACATTGGCATCCTCAGTATTGAGAAAGCATAGCTGGGCTCTGTTATGACTAGTGCTTTCTACCGTTGCCTTGATTTTTATGGTGTCCAGCGGACTATTAGCACTTTCAATATGTAGTTCGGCCAAATCGCCTTTTCCGGGCCCTTGGTTTTCAGGGGGGGGATCAAATGTCACGCTCAAGTCGGTGCTCGAAAGCTGGGTGATGAGACAGCTCCGTGGAGATCGGCCCAGGAGGTGTAGGATGGCGGGTTGACTACTAGTTGAATTTTGCTCAAGTTTCATCGGGTGAATCCTTATAGTGCCTTTCCCCCCACTTTTGTTGAACAAGTCCACGATATCTCCAACGCTTCATATGGAAGGTTCTGGGGGTAGTCCCGGCAAAAATAGCCCTTAGCAAAAATCTGTTGAAAAGATACTTGCTGTTGACTTTAAAGAACCGTTGAATTCGCCAGTAAGCCAGAGAACTATTTATTGGTTCCTTGGCTTGATGTCAACATTAGGTCTGTTAGACTGTCTCCTCAATAAGCATAGCTAAATTTTAGACACTCGTATATTGGCAATAACGTTCTGCTCATTCAGGATTATTAAACTAACAACTACAATCGTTATAAAATAAACATGTTGATTTTGTTGCTATTTTTAAAGGGAAAAGGGTAATCGTAAAAAGGACAGTGGAGAATCAGAGATTATCTACTGATTCGACTTGTTTTCGTAACTGATTGTTACTGGTTGTTTTTTAGGAAGAAAATCTATATTTACTAGTGCAAATGATACGGTAAGTTACACTGATTGGCCATGGTTTTAGACATTCGCATGACATGAGGTACTTTACTTTGAAGCTTTTACTGACTCAAACATCAGTTACTGCCATTATAATTTATCAGTTTAAGATGCAGTCCTCCTCTCTGCCCTCCCTACTTTGGAATTTAGCCGTTAATGAATATATGGGGTAAGCACCTAACGATAGCTGCCAGATTAAATCAGCTGATTTTATGGACCACTGGGATAGCGGTAATTGTGGTTACAGCGGCTAGTATGGTGTCTGATTATAAGAAAGGCCGCCGGGAAGTCATCAGCTTTATGGCCAGTCATGCCAGGGTAATTGGTAGTAATAATACTGCAGCCATCGTTTTCGATGAGCCCTTTAGTGCCAGGGAATCATTGAAAACCCTGGAGGTGGTTCCCGGTATTGTTCTAGCGGCAATTTATATCCATAGTGGCAAGTTATTTACCAGCTATGCAGTCAATGAGAGCCTAACCACGCCTGAATTGAGGCCGGCAGGCTATTATTTTGACGCCAGTCATGTCGATCTCTACCAGCCAATTGTGTTTGATGGAGAGAATGTGGGGACTATTTTTCTGCGTTATGATATGGCAAGTAATTATCAATCCCTGCGTCAGGAAATGGTACTGGATTTAGGTGTAGGCCTGCTGGCAATGTTGCTGGCTGTATTTCTGGCCCACCGGGTTCAACGAAGTATTACTACTCCGATTCAGAAATTGGCATCTACTGCCCAGCAGATTTCAGATCAAGGCGATTATAGTGTTCGAGCTCCAGTGCTGAACAATGATGATATTGGCCAATTAACCACTATGTTTAATATTATGTTGCAACAGGTGCAAGACCGGGATCGAGAATTGGAACAATCCAGGGATCTATTGGAGCAAAGGGTACAGGAGCGGACTGTTGAATTGACCGTCGCCAAGGAGCTAGCGGAACAGGCTGCCCGTACCAAGTCAAAGTTTTTAGCAGCGATGAGCCACGAAATTCGAACCCCCCTTAACGGTGTTATTGGTATGGCTTCATTGTTAGCTGGAACAGATTTGGATGATGAACAGCATGACAGCATTGATGTGATCCAAAGTTCAGCCGATACATTGTTAGCAATTATTAATGACATTCTCGATTTCTCGAAAATTGAAGCGGGAAAAATGTTTCTTGAGCTGATTCCCTTTAATATCAGAAGCAGTTTTGAAGCATTGGCTGAGGCAATGAAATTAAAGGCAACGGAAAAGAATATCTACTTACAACTGCGCATTGGCGAAGGGATAGAAGAGAATGTAAAAGGTGACCCTGGACGTATTCGTCAGGTGATGATGAACTTTATCAGCAATGCTATCAAATTTACTTCCAGTGGCGGGGTGATGATTGATGTTTCTGTTGAGAAACTTCCCTCGGGAGTCTCTCGTTACATATTTGCTGTGGAAGACACCGGTATTGGTATACCCAACGCCAAGATTAAGCATGTGTTTGAGGAATTTACTCAGGCAGACAGTTCCACAACGCGAAAATACGGTGGCACTGGGCTGGGTTTGAGTATCTCGGCTTTGTTAGCCAAATTAATGGAGGGGAACGTTGAGGTTGAAAGTCGTGAAGGTGAAGGATCGGTATTCAGGCTGATTCTGGAACTACCTGCTGCTCCAGGAACAGAGATAACTCATGTCGCTGACCTTGTTCACAACACATCATTAAAAGTGTTAATAGTGGGAGATGTCACCGGGCAACATCAGTTAACTACAGAGTGGTGTCAGCGTTGGGGGATGACGACGGTCTTCGTTGGCAATACCGATGAGGCATTCATGCAGGTTTATTCTGCTCACCATGATGATAACGCAGCTTTCGATATTATTGTTGTCGATGAAGAGTTGGAATTGCTTAGCTGTATCAACTTGGCGAAAAAGATTCGTATAGATGATACTTTAACTCAAACCGCTATGTTATTAATTACGTCAAGTTCCCTAGGTGATAAAACCAAGGTTATTGAAGACGCAGGTTATAATGGATATTTGGCCAGGCCGGTTAAAGAAAACTATATGTACAAGTCAATTGTGAAGTTGGTCGAGCAGCAAGAGCTTAATAAGGCCACTGAATTTATTACGCCTTATACCTTTACTGAGCAAAGACGACAACAAATTAATATGGCTGAAAGCCATGTTAGAATTTTACTGGCAGAAGATAATATTGTTAACCAAAAAGTTGCCGTGCGGATGTTGGAAAAACTGGGTTGTACCATCGATGTTGCGGTTAATGGCAGGGAGGCAGTAAGAATGTGGCAACAGTTTCCCTACGATATGATTTTTATGGATTGTCATATGCCAATATTGGATGGTTACCAGGCAACAGCGCAGATCCGCCACATAGAAGCTGACAACAAGCATATTCCGATTGTTGCTTTAACCGCGAATGCACTGAAAGGGGAAGCGCAGATTTGTGCGAAGGTGGGAATGGATGCCTTTGTCACCAAACCGGTAAAAATAAGCGATATTGAAGCGATTGTTTTGAATTATACTCAAGGCCATCAACAGCTAGTTTAAGTGAGGGATACGAGTAGCGAGAAAAGATACCTGGCATGAATGGTACTTACTTAAGGCTATACCCAAAGCGATTGAAATTTAGGTGTTATAGGCCGCTCCTGCGCATCCATGCGCCTGCGGCATTAGTGCATCCATGCACGTCACACCCCTTTTTTGCCCATGGCTGCGTTTTGTTTGAACTTGACAGTTTGAACGTGAAATATTGACAGTTTCCTGCGTTCAAACGCCTTGCCATAAACAACTTGCCATAAACAACTTTCCATAGATAAATAAGGGACGCACTCTAAAACCTAAATTTCAAACGCTTTGGGTATAACTGAGGAGCTTCGAACCCGCTGTTCGCACAATGCAAAGCCCACTATTGGTTGGAACCCCACGCCCTTTAGCGGGCCTTGCATTGCGAACAGCTACTCTGGTGGTACCAGGATATTGCACAGTCTAGCCACCCTCGGTAGTCTAACCCCTCACCAGGGCGTGGGGTTCCAACCGAGTGAGGGGTAGACTACCGAGGGTGGCGGCGGGATACTACGGTCGCAAGCCGTTAACAGCGCTACCTTTAAGTAAGAGCCATTCGTCTATATCCCATAAAAATGGATGACCTGGCAGAGTAACAACTACTTTTAATCTCTAGGGGTGGTTTATTGCAGCGGACTAGAGGGGGTTGAATGAATAGCCCGGCTTGTTCTGAGTGCATCGTAAAGCCGATAGATATGGAAGTGATAGGAGAATAATAAAGTGAAAATTTTTTCCGATGCGATATTAGCTGATGCTGACAAGCTTTTGGCGGCCTGCAAAAAGCTGGATTTCAACGGTATTGCCAATCATGATGCGGCTGAGGTTTCTAAACTAAAGTCGGTACTGATCGAGTTAAGCATTAAAATTGCTCACTCAAAAGACGCTTTGGACAACTATGCTTCAAAACAAGCGGGTCCAAAAGCCGGTGGGCACGCTAGTGGTAGTCGCCTTAATACGGATACTGAACAAACCATTGAAAGCAAAAAGGTTACCACAGTTCGTCGTCAAAAGATGCTCGAGTACCTTCAACAGGGCGGCTTTAGGGAACGTATTGGCAAGGTCTATAACAGTTTCTCCAGAGGTCGCAGTGCGGTCTTTCAGGACGTTCCGCATCGTCGGGGTTTGCCACCCTTCGATCTGGTGGTTTCTGCGGACTATGTCCCGGTTGCGGGTTTTCATGGCATTTTTATTTCTGATAGTGAACTGATGTCGATTGTTCTTTCCTCCGATAGCCAGTCCGGCGAGGATTGGGAAATACTTAAAAGGAAGTCCTATCAGACTCTTGAGGAGATGGTGGAGATGGTTACTTTGATTGCTGCGGGTTTTGATCTGTGATAATCCTGGATTCCTCAATGTAGTGGTAAATGGATGCGTCACAAATGGCACTATCTCAAGCGGAATTTGCTGTTGAAGGGTGGATTATAAGCCACTATTTTTGCCGGATTACGTGATAAAACGCAGCGCTAATCCAGCCTACGATTCCTTCAAAGCGCCTTAAAGCAGTGCCATTAGAGCACCCCCTAAGCTTAGAAAACCTGTCATAGAAAAATCAAACAGTAATTTATCTCATTTTTTCAGGCTGTTATACACTCAACATTCTTCTGTCTGAATAAAGGCATTCAGTGAACTTGTTGAGTGTGTTGTTAGTTT
>JAZFYA010000009.1:0-3654 GCA_036443315.1 Pseudomonadales bacterium | reverse complement strand
CCATCAGAGTGCCTCAAAGACTAAATAAGGATCTCTCATTCAAGGACCTCAAGGTTAATGTGAAGGTCACTCTGGCGGATAGGTTGACAACTCATAGGGTAACCCTTTTTCTAAGGCGGTTTGACCTTTTTGTAAACCAGTATTTTCATGTGTTTTTTCCTACCGATAATCACTTTTTTCATGTTAGGCGGCTAGCTTAGGAATACTAAGCAGCTTTTGAGCATCGAATTTTTCACCCCGCGCAACATGCCACATGGCTTTAGAGAGCTTGCGCATTAAGGCTATCACCGTCTTCATCTTTACTCTCGGGTCACGCTTTGTTTGATACCATTGTGTTACCCAAGGATCATTCTGGAGCAATCGTAACGCAGCAAAGTAGAGATAGGTTCGCGCAGTGGAACTCCCTCTTTTGGTCAGCTTTAGTTGACCCACATAGCGACCACTACTTTTCTCCTTTAAATTTAGCCCCATGGCTTTTTGAAAGGTGCGAGCACAAGGGTATTTACGCGGGTCCAAGTTCAGGCTTAGCATCACCGCTGTCGTCACTCGTCCCAGTATGGCGCTAAGCTCTTCAAGTTCGGGGTCCCCTTCAATCACCGCTTCCAAAGCCCGTTTGGCTCGGCTTTTTTGCTGTCGACTATGAGCCATTTCTGTGGCCAAGGCTTGCAAATACTCGCTTTCAGCCTCCGTACAAGGGACACCCACTGTGGTTGAAGCGCTGGCGATGACTTTATCTACCTTTTCTTGGCACAACAGGTTTCCTCCTCGACTACGCATTTGCTGTCTGGCCTGGTCGGCATTCTCAGCGATTCGTTGGGGTGAGCCATATTGTTGCAGCAAGCCCTCCAGTGCCGCTGAGTCCAGAGACAAAAAACACCCCACTTCCGGCCAATGCCTACTTAAATACGCTTCTAAACGATTCTGATTACGTTGGTATTGGCTTTGATGCATCTCATACTCTCGCCTCAACGCATTGAGTCTACGTTCTTCCACGCTGGGTTCTACCCAAACCTTGGTGAGACCATCATGGTAGAATCGCGATAGAATGCTCGCTGATTTTGCATCATGTAAACTCGGCACTCCATCATAGACTTCACTGGCATCGTGAACGCGTTTGGCGCTCGCTTGATGAATAGTAAACCCAAGCTCTCTAAACTGATAACGTAGAGCGTCACCATAAGTGCTAGTCGACTCCATAATCACAACCACCGGACAATCCAGAGTTTGCAAAGCATCCAGTAACATTGGTGTTTGTTCTGGGTGTCTCCATTTCATTGACTCAAGCACCCCCGTTTCTTTATCTACCAGCACAGCGTATTGAAGCTCTTTGGCAATATCAATCGATAGCGAAATCTCCTTGCCTGACAGACATTTCTTTAATTGGACCCAATCAATCTTGTTGACATTCTTCGTGCGATAGGTACGCTTCTTCATGGCGGGAACACCTCCTAAGTTAGTGATTATACTTGTTGGTAAAATTACTATTCTGAGGGTTTCCGCCTCTTTTTTCTATGGGCTTACTATAGCTGACTAAATTAACCAATAGGTTGTCGGACTGACGAGCCGCCTACTGAGGAATTCAGGATAATAGCATTCTCTTAACTTTTTTTACCCACATTTTCTGTGGATAACGTTGTGGGCAAGTTGTTTAATTTAGGCGCTAGCGCAGTGGTCATAGCAGGATTGTCAATTTGTTCAAAAACTATACAAAAACAAATAATTCCTTTTAAAACAATAGGATATGGTAGTAAGTTAAAGTTCTATCCTTAGTTTTCAACAGGTCGTAGTCAGTTTGGTTGCGAAAAACCAGGTATGTGTATAAGTGTTTCTGCTGGGCTGCTCCCCATTTCCCCGGCATCTAATTGACAAAAATCCATCCGCTAGTGGTGGAAAATTGAACAATTGTTTGTTCCCCAACCCTAGGGTGATTATTAATCATCTTCCCCCTGATAAATGCAACCACAGGTACAGGTCTCTTTAACCTCTATTTTACTGAGAATAGGCAGCGTCGGCTTGAGCTGCCGCCATATCCAGCGGCAGAGGTTTTCACTGGTGGGGTTTTCCAATCCGGGAATATCGTTCAGATAGTAATGGTCTAGCTGTTTGTAGATAGGGTCGAATAGCTGTTTTAGCTCACCAAAATCAATGACCCAGCCGGTGTAGCTATCAACGACATCCTCAACATAGATTCCTACATAAAATGAGTGGCCATGCAGGCGTGCGCATTTGTGCCCCTTTGGAACATTGGGCAGGCGGTGTGCGGCTTCAAAGGTAAATTCTTTGTATATTTCCATCAGGCTAGTTGTTATCTCTGTGCATAAAGGGGCGGTTTTTAGGAGGGTTATAGTAATCGTCAGTCGAAAAACTGTACAGATTTAATAGGCTGAAAAGGACTTGTAATAGTAATAAAAAACCATCAAATTTTAACCAAAATAATAGAATTTTTGTTTATAAAACAATTGATTACTTACGATCAAGCAAATATGAAAGCTTTTCTATTGGAGGGTTTGACATGGAATTCCATTCATGTAGAATGCGCCCACGTTCGAAAGGGGTGATTAGCTCAGCTGGGAGAGCATCGCCCTTACAAGGCGAGGGTCGGCGGTTCGATCCCGTCATCACCCACCATTCGAATGTGTGACTTTAATGAGATAGTCGCTATACCGGTTATGCGGACCGGTAGTTCAGTTGGTTAGAATGCCGGCCTGTCACGCCGGAGGTCGCGAGTTCGAGTCTCGTCCGGTCCGCCATTTTTCTCCTTTAAATTCAATGAGTTAAAATAATTTCAAAGAGAAAATAAAGCCTGTCTTAAGTTCGTATTTCCAGCTAGCAACACGATAATCACACAAATCCCTCTGTTTTTTTAATTATTAATCCCACCTTCTATTTATAGAGAAGATTGAGCTGTGTTGGTGATTTTTTTGAACTGTGCGTTCCACTCACCCAGATCATTTTCATCATAAATAATACGTCCGCCTCTCTTAATATAAGAGGGCGTGGTAACACCTGCCAGCTTACCGGTTACCCTGGATTCCCGCAGTGACGTGGTCCAGCATTTCTTTACAACCCAGTTAAGCACTCACTGGGCGATTTCAATAATCGATTTTAATAAGAGTAGATAGGCTGCTCAATGCTATTTATTGCTGGTCGCGATTTGCCATTTTCAACGTCAGTCATGATCATTGTTGGGAAATATAATAACTCGGTTTTTAGTTCAAAATGAATGGCTGGTATTTCCACGAAGCCGACATACATGTTCTGTTAAAAAAATATTTTATTAGATTATGGCAATAGTCTCAATTCGGCCAACAATTGACATTGTATATGATAGTATCATATGATACTATCATATACAATGAAACCACCACCATACGACATCACCAATAAAGCCCTTAATTTATCTTTAGAGATAGCAGCTATAATAGGGCACCTGGAGGGCCTTCAGTCGAAGGTACCGCAACCAGAGCTGCGCAAACAAAATAGAATAAAAACCATACAAGGATCACTATCGATTGAAGGTAATACGCTGTCAGCGTCTCAGATAACGGCTCTTCTCGACAAAAAGAGAATTATTGGCCCCAAAAAAGATATTGTAGAAGTTGTAAATGCAATAAACGCTTATGGCGAGATAGCGACTTACCGAGCTGGCAGCGC
>JAZFYA010000008.1:0-17035 GCA_036443315.1 Pseudomonadales bacterium | reverse complement strand
CAAACTGTCAAATTCAAACAACGCAGCCATGGGCAAAAAGGGGGTGTGACGTGCATGGATGCACTAATGCCGCAGGCGCATGGATGCGCAGGAGCGGCCTATAACACCTAAATTTCAATCGCTTTGGATATATATCCAATTATCTGCATAATTACCTATATGCACCGCAACATTACCTGTATACACCCAACGATAGCAGCCATATGAAAGATAAAATCAGCGGCATTATTCTCGCCGGAGGTCAGGGACAACGTTTTAATCATCAAGATAAAGGACTGATTCTGTGGCAGGGAAAACCTTTAATAAGCCATGTTATTAATCGTATCGAATCCCAAGTGGACCAACTTATCATTAACTGCAACCGCAATATCGATCAATACCAGTTATTGGGTCATACCGTATGCCATGATAAACAATGTAGTGATAAACACCTGGATTTTCAGGGCCCCTTGGCCGGTATTCAAGCTGCCCTGCCGTATGCCGATCATTCATACTGCCTTATCTGCCCCTGTGATACGCCCATACTACCGAATGAACTAACAACACGATTGTACGCAGCGATTATAAAACGACAAGCGGATGTCGCTTTTCCAAACTGCAACGGACGCAGTCACTATCTACCCGTATTAATAACTACAAAGCTGGCGAAGGGTCTCGATCATTACTTATTGGGAAATGATCGCAGTATGAAAGGCTGGTATCAATCTATGACAGCCATTGAGGTGGACTTCAGCGACCTGGATCGGCATTTTGCCAATATAAATTCACCTGAAGCACTCACAGACTCTCAATCATGCTGATTTATCGATAGAAAAGAGGCCATAAAAAACCGCTAGCACTCAGGTATTAGCGGTTTTTGTAGCGCTATAGCTCATTACTGCAACTACTTATAAAACCAGGTATTACTTCTTCTTGGCTTTACGCTTTGCAGCTTTTTTCTTTGCTGGCTTCTTCTTTACGGCTACTTTTTTCTTAGGTGCAGCCTTTTTCTTAGCAGCCTTCTTTTTAGCCGGCTTTTTCTTGGCTACCTTTTTGGCTACTTTTTTGGCTGGCTTTTTCTTGGCTGCGGCCTTTTTCTTAGGGGCAGCTTTCTTTTTTGCAGCTTTTTTGGCTTTAGACGCCGCTTTTCTAGCAGCGGCCTTTGCCTTGGCCGCTGCCTTTTTCTCAGCAGCTTTAGCTTTAGCAGCCGCTTTTTTCTCAGCGGCAGCCACTTTAGACGCTACTTTTTTGGCATCAGCTTTAGCTTTAGCAGCCAGTTTCTTCTCTACAGCCTTCAACTTCTTGGCATTGGCAGCAGCACGCTTTTTGCGCCACTTCGCTTCATAAGCTGCAACAGCTTTTTGCGTAGCCGCATCATCAGCAGCAACCAACGCAGCAGCACGAGCAGCCACTTTCTCTTTTACAGCATCTTGAGCAGCTTTCGCTTTGGATAAAGCGGTCACTTTAGCTAGTTTTAAGCTAACTGCAGCTGCCTTGTTACGCATAACTGAAACCTTGCCAGATGACTTGGCTGAAGCAGCACGAGCACGCTTCGCAGCGTTCTTGTCAGCAGCTTTGCCCGATTTGGCAGCTTTCTTCTTAGCGGCAACAGCTTTTTTCTTTAAACCCGCCTGTGATTTCTTTTCAGCAGCAATAGACTTTTGAAGTTTGGCTAATGCCTCTTCAGCCTTTGCTACCGCCGGTGCAACAACAGCTTTCTTAGCAGGTGCCTTTTTAGCAACCTTCTTTTTAGCTGATGTCTTTTTCTTAGCTTTCGCTTTCGCCATTTTGTTTTCTCCTCAAATGTGGCCACACACATGCTACTGCATTTCCTTCAAACAGCTAAATCGCAAACCAATTTAGGGAAACTAGCACTGATTATTAAAAATCACTTTAATTTTTAGACCAAAAAACTCAATTGCAAAAGGTTTTTTGGCTTTTTAAACACATTTTTTGAGTTTTTCCACGTTTTTTTTTAAAAAAATCATCAAAATTGATCAATTATCCGTTTTTGCATAAAAATGCCATGATTTTCTATAACTGAAAGAAAATATAGAAAAAACAACATTTTTAAAATTTTATCCTTTTACAGATCCACTTTGTACACTGCATATTCCATTTTCAACAGTCCATTTGCTGATTCAATGGGTATATTTAGCTTTGTTAAATTGACATAAATTTTATTTGATATCGCATTACTTTTGATGAATTCCAGCTAATTCTGACCAAAAATCGTGTATCGCTTAACAAAGCAGGAAAACTATCCTGAATTCTCAACGGTTGTCATCGTCGCCATCGTTAGCACATTAAATGCCACTCCAATCTCTAGCTACGCATTTAATTTAAAGTAAAGAGCGAAATACTGATCCAGCCAACCTATTGGAATAGTTATGCCATACGATGACTGCATCAACCCTACATAACCAACAAAATGCTATATGCCTTCCTGCAGATAGCGTCCTCTACAACTCTTTGGCTGATGTAGAGGTCAAAAAAACTGGATACATTGATCGATCATTCGCAATGTATCAATAGCAAGAATTTTTATTCTAGCAATACTCTGAAGCCAACTATGTTTACAGTGTGATATCAGCGACGTTGCTCGCTGTAACAGTTATTAGTACCGAGACGCTTGCCATACTATTTCCTGGTGATTGTCTCGGTTTTATTCACAAGCCCTATTTTGAATTCAGCTGTCACATCTTGCAACATATAACCCTAGACTCTCCAGTAGGCAGCTCATCAGCCTGACAACTTATTAGTTAATTTGGATTTTCTAAGATTTGGCGACGCTTCCTCACTCCATGTGATGAAATCACCCAACACAACGAAATATTAAGCAAATTAAGTTCCAATGTTCTTACTAATACTCTTGACCAAGCATTTACGTTAAGGGCACCTCTATCAATTACTTTTATTCGAATAATTCAGGATGAAGACCTAATAGAGCCCCTATATATAAAGGATTTTAGAGGAGAGCCATTCCAAAATATTGTGATATTTTCAATTAATAGAGGTGCCCTTAAGGACAAAACAAAGCCCATGAACGACTTTACTTTTTCCTTAAGCAACGACTCAAACCTCAACCCGGGGCTAATCTCTGATCGAATTGTTCTAGTCTAATACCACCGAACATTTTAACTTTGCACAAAAGTGGACATATTTACTTTGCGTTGACTCTAGTTGAAAAAATCAACCCTATCCAGTAGGAAAAGAAAGCCGCGGAAGAATTTCCGCGAGTAGAAATGACTTACGTTGAGATAAAACACCCTGGACGGTTAATCGGGATCTGCCTGCATAGCAACTCGGGGCATATATTGCTCGACAACCATGCCCATCATCACGATATGATCATCATCAGCGTTTAAGCAGGGAATCATATGGTAAGTTTTACCACCGGCAGATAGAAAGCGCTCGCGGTTTTCTTTATCAATTTCTTCCACCGTTTCCAGACAATCTGCGGCAAATGCCGGACAAAATACATCGACACTTTTGACACCGTTTTGTCCCCACTCTGCTAACGTAACGCTGGTATAAGGTTGCACCCACTTCCCAGTAATAAATCGCGATTGAAAACTAAGCTGCCACTGTGTATCAGCAAGTTGTAACCTCTGGGCTAAACACTCGGCAGTTTGCTTGCATTGGTGGTAATACGGGTCACCTAAATCAATATAGCGTTGTGGCAAGCTATGGAAAGACAACAACAGTTTTTCCGCCTTCCCGTGCTGATGCCAGTGAGCTTGTACTTTGTTAGCCAGCGCATCCAGGTAATGGGGGCTCTGGTAGTACTGTTTGATGACATGGAGATGTGGAATATCGCGGCGGCGGCGTATAATATCCGCCACCGAGTCATAAACTGACCCGGTCACAGCGGCACAGTATTGAGGATATAACGGCAATACAATAATGTAGCCATAGCCTTCACGCTCGAGCCTCTGCACAACATCATCAAGAACAGGTCCACAGTAGTTCATCGCATAAACTACTTTGGGAGAATTGGCTGGAAATTGCCTGGTCAGTTTTTGTTGCAACTTCTCCGCTTGCTGAGCAGTAATCAAACGGAGTGGCGAATCACCATTATCCCAAATAGCCTTATAAGCCTTGACCATGCGCGGAGTGCGGAGGGGTAAAATAACAAGGTTCAGAATTGGCCACCAAAGTGGTCGAGGAATCTCAACGACCCTCGGGTCAGACAATAACGCTTTAAGAAATTTCCAGACCCCAACAAAAGTGGGTTGAGTAGGTGTTCCAGAATTAACGATAACCACGCCAACTTTCAATGGCACCTCTACCGAAATAGACGGCGAGGGCTGCTTTTGCTCCAACGGCGTGATTGACCTAATACTCATACCAATCTCCTAACTTATATAAAGGTTCCTACTGCAGTGAAAGCCTCGTCCACTTAAGTGGCTTTCGTAGAATTTAGCCTAACGCCTCAAAAACCTTATCGCGAATCTGCTCAACGAGACCAACGCCCTCTACAGAACAATAGCTTGGTGCATCACCACCCACAAGATTTTGGTAAAAGTTAACCAACGGCTCGGTTTGCTCATGATAGATCTGAAGGCGCTTGCGAACAGTCTCTTCATTATCATCTTCGCGCTGCATTAAGGGCTCACCGGTGTCATCATCAAGACCCTCATGTTTTGGCGGATTAAAAACAACATGGTAAACCCGACCTGATGCTTCGTGGATGCGCCTACCGCTCATACGGGCCACAATCTCTTCGTCATCAACCGAGATTTCTAACACCGTATCAATGGCGACACCAGCAGCTAGCAATGCCTCTGCCTGGAGAATTGTTCTTGGGAAGCCATCAAATAGGAAACCATTGACACAATCGTCTTCAGCAATACGCTCTTTAACAATACCAATAATAATATCGTCGGAAACCAGTAAACCAGAATCCATCACAGCTTTTACTTTTAGGCCCATTTCAGTTCCGGCTTTAACGGCGGCCCGGAGCATATCGCCCGTGGAAATTTGGGGGATATTGAATTTTTGGGTGATAAATTTTGCCTGGGTGCCCTTACCAGCACCCGGAGGCCCTAAAAAAATTACGCGCATTTAGATGCTCCTAATCTAATAAACCTGACTAATACACATTGACCAGTAGGTTTCTGGCTATGGAACTATAAGGACTACAGCTATAGTCTTTTGCCCAATAGCCTTCTCATGACTACCCAGAAGGCGCAACACCTTACACAGATCAACCGGCAAGCTCAAGTATATCGCAAGCCAGGAGGCCTCTATTCCCAGACAGCCTCCTAAATCTACGCCCTACCATGAAAACGTGTTAAAGAATGCCGAAGGAAACATAATTATGCTCGTATATCAAAGAGTTATGAAGATATCGTATAACCCTGCAGGAGATAAACAGCCATTCAGCAGAAACCTTATTCATCTTCCCTGTATTTCCTAACATTTTCAGTTCAAGCAGCTATAAAAGCCACCAGGCAGCCTCTCTGACTATTGCTCTTGGGAGGTTTTCATGGGTAATAGTCACAATCTGTTACAAACACCAACAATTTACAAAAGTTTTTGGGCACCACCGCGTTTGTAGTTCTATTATTAACGTGTAGACCTGACGTGCCTGTTATGTCTTCGGGAACTGTTTTCAGGAACAACGAGAATTTTATTGATGAAAGTACAAGACTTACTCTGTCTTTGGGAAAAAACGGCTAACGGAAAACTTACTCGGGAAGAATATAATATTCGGCTGCCAATTGAGGATGCCGCAAAACTGCAAGCACTTGCAGAGATGTACCCTCGTCGATCTATTGCCAACATTATCACCGACCTGCTGTCTGCAGCATTAACCGACGTGGAAACCAGCCTGCCTTATGTGCGCGGTAATAACATTGTCGCCCGCGATGAAGAAGGTGACCCTCTGTATGAGGATATTGGTCCTACACCAAGGTATTTATCCCTTACTCAAAAGCATATGAGTGGTTTTCAACAAGCAACAAAAGATACCCATTAGACTACTGCACGCATTTTTAATGGGGAGAAATGGGGTAATCTGTATAAAAAACAAATTGCCACCTGGAAACCTTAACCTGACACATTATTGGACGGTTCCCCCCCACACATACCTAGAGATTAAAAGTCTAGCCCTTAAAAGAAAGTCCCGCTCTCTAAAGTCTCCAATATTAAAGTCCTTGCTCCTTCGCCTCGCCCCACAATTTATCCATTTGTTCTAACGTTGCTTCTGCAGGCAAGTGTCCATTTTCTGCGAGTGTCTGCTCAATATAACGAAAACGGTTCTCAAATTTTCGATTGGCAGCTCGTAAGGCTGCTTCTGGATTAACCTTTAAATGCCGAGCAAGGTTTACTAAACAAAATAATACGTCACCCAGTTCCCCTGCTATTTCCACCGCAGAATGTTGCTCCCTCGCTTCAATAAGCTCATCAATTTCTTCCCGCAGTTGACCCAATACCTCATCAATATCATCCCAATCGAACCCTACCTGCGAAGCCCGTTTTTGCAACTTGGCAGCGCGAGTTAGGGCGGGTAAGGCCATCGGCACATCGTCCAGAACGCCTGGCTGTTGTTTGCTCTCACGCTCTGTGGCTTTGATCGCCTCCCAGGTTTGTTTAACCTGGGCTATTTTTATAGTTTGTGAGTCGATGGCTTGTGAACCGATAGCTTGATGGCCAACTCGACTTTCGAGGCTTCCCTCTGGAAAAACATGCGGGTGGCGGCGGATTAATTTATCCACCAAAGTCGATACAATACCATTAAAATCAAACTGTTTTTGCTCATCACCCAACTGTGAATAAAACACTACCTGAAATAAAACATCCCCTAATTCCTCCCTGATTTGCTGAAAATCACCGCGTTCAATGGCATCCGCCAGCTCGTAACTCTCTTCAATGGTATGGGGAACAATAGAGGAGAAGTCCTGGGCACGATCCCAGGGACAACCATCCTTTGGATCACGTAAACGAGACATTAAGTACAGCAGATCATCCAACGAATAATCTGCCATAATCAGCCTCCTTTCCTGACTCTTGCGGCCGATAACACATTGGGCAAACGAGTGATTCGCGCCAATAAATTACCCAGCGCTTCCAAGCCGGTAATCTCCAGTGTCAGCTTCATCATCACAGTATGGGATTGTTTATCAGAGAGTGTATTCACAGCTATTACGTCGATGCGCGCATTCGCCAGCATGGTGGTGATATCACGTAGCAAACCACTGCGATCATAGGCCTTAATTTCGATATCAACTGGATAGGTTGCCTGGGGAGTATCACCCCAGCTCACTTCGATGATACGTTCCCGTTGAATGTACTGCAGCTGTAGAACCTTCGAACAATCCTCGCGATGAATGCTCACTCCACGCCCCACCGTGACATAGCCAATGATCGAATCACCTGGCAAGGGTTTGCAACACCCTGCGATGTGTGTCACCAAGTTACCCACCCCACGAACCATAACATCATCATGGCTGGTTTTATCAGCCTTCTCACCAACAGGCTCTAGAACAGGCTCCAGTACATCGTCAAATAAGTGCTGTACGGCCCGAACAATCTGGGTAGCTGTAATATCACCCGCACCCACTGCGGCATACATGTCTTCTACTGCCTGGTAACCAAAATATTTCGATACCGCTTTATAATCGAGGCTGTTTAAGGCCAATCGCTTAACAATCTTCTCAACCAGGGCGCGGCCCGCAGCCACATTATCTTCTTGCGCCTGCTGCTTGAACCAGTGCTGAACTTTTGCCCGAGCCCGAGTGGACTTCAGATAACCTAAACCCGATTGCAACCAATCACGACGTGGCGCATTTTCTTTTCCAGTGAGTATCTCAACCTGCTCCCCGGTACATAACACATAAGTCAAAGGCACTATTCGACCATTCACTTTGGCACCCCGACAGCGATGCCCCACTTCGGTATGAATGTGGTAAGCAAAATCCAGGGGTGTAGAGTCCTGTGCCAAACTGACTACATGGCCCTCAGGGGTGAATACATAAACCCGATCTTGAGCGCGAGAAAAATGCTCCGCCATTTCTTTTGGGCCAGCATCGGTTTCTTCATGCCAATCCAACACCTGCCGCAACCAGGCAATTTTATTTTCGTAGCTATTGCCCCCCTGATTGTCACTGCCTTTGTAACGCCAATGAGCACAAACACCGAATTCCGCTTCCTCATGCATGGTAAAAGTACGGATTTGAATTTCTATCACCTTACCTTTGGGACCGATGACAGCGGTATGTAAAGAGCGATAGCTATTGTCTTTGGCACTGGCAATATAGTCGTCGAATTCATTGGGAATATTGCGCCAAAGACCATGCACCAAGCCTAGGGCGGCATAACAATCTCTGACGCCAGGAACCAGAATTCTCACCGCGCGAATATCAAAAACCTGGGAAAAACCTATCCCCTTGCGCTGCATTTTTCGCCAGATACTGTAAATATGTTTTACCCGACCTGTGAGATCAGCATTAATACCATTTTTATTAAGAACAGAGGTTAGACTTTCAATCACCTGATCAATATAACTCTCGCGAGTAAGCCGCTTCTCATCCAGTAATTTGGCGATTTTTTTATAGGCTACCGGTTGTAGGTAGCGAAAAGATAAATCTTCTAGCTCCCATTTGATATGACCAATACCCAATCGATGAGCCAATGGCGCATAAATATCATAAACTTCCCTCGCCACGCCATGGCGCTTGGCGGGGTTATTTTTAACCATACGGATAGCGCAGGTTCGTTCCGCCAGCTTAATCAAAGCAACGCGAACATCATCAACCAGGGCTACTAACATTTTGCGGATATTATCTTTTTGCGCTTCCGCCTGGCCAAGTACCGGGTTATCGTCGGAAATAACACGGCTCATCGCCGCCATACGCAATACACCATCAATCAGTTTGACGATATCAGCGCCAAACTGCTGCCCCACTTCCTCAATGGATAGTTTATCCTCGCGCACCGAGCGATACAGAAGTGCTGCGACCAGCGTTTCCTGATCCAGATGCAAATCGGCGAGAATTTCGGCCATTTCAAGTCCGATACGGAAACTACTGGTGGTTTCATCCCAAGCGTTGTCCGAGGTGGACAAAGCTCGCTGCCCGGCCAGAAAGCTGACCTCGCAGGCTTTCTGCAGGCGCTGCTTATCAGTATTCTCATCGACGGGCAAACGCAACAACCACTGCTCCACATTGACAGAGCCGTCGTTATTTTCTGGATGTTCTTCGCGAACTTTTACCATCTTATTATTGAATCCTTTACTAAACTGGCTTGACCTTTCTATTGCAATTAAACGGCTGCAATCCTTCCAGAAAGGATGAGCATATCGAAGTAGGATGAGTCTTGACTCACCATCGAGCTATATATACCCATAGCCCATCAGCTCAAGGTAGAATCAAATACACCTGTTGATAAATAACGATCACCCCGATCACATATTATTGCCACAATCACTGCATTTTCTACGTCTTGTGAAAGTCTCAGAGCACCAGCAACGGCACCACCAGACGAGACCCCACAAAAAATACCTTCTTCGGCAGCCAGTCGTTGCATAGTTTGTTCAGCGCTTTTCTGATCAATATCAATAATTCGGTCAACGCGGCTCTGTTCAAAAATACTAGGTAAATATTCCTTTGACCAGCGACGAATACCGGGGATACTGGCGCCATTCTCGGGTTGCAGCCCAATAATTTGAATAGAGGGATCTTGCTCCTTCAAATAACGTGAAACCCCCATTATCGTGCCGGTAGTTCCCATAGAACTGACAAAGTGGGTGATTTTTTGGTCAGTCTGGCGCCAAATCTCCGGACCAGTACCCTTATAGTGAGCCACCGGATTATCGAGATTGGCAAACTGATCCAGCACTGTCCCCTTACCGTCGCTTTGCATTTGCACAGCAAGGTCGCGGGCTCCTTCCATTCCCGCCTCCTGGCTTACTTCTATCAGTTCAGCACCGTAAGCTGCCATCGCCAGCTTGCGCTCAATACTCATATGATCCGGCATAATCAACACCATGCGATAACCCTTAATCGCCGCCGCCATCGCCAGCGCAATACCGGTATTGCCACTGGTCGCTTCAATCAACGTATCACCCGGCTTGATATCGTTACGGGCTTCTGCGCGGCTAATCATACTAAGGGCGGGGCGGTCCTTTACTGAACCAGCGGGATTATTACCTTCAAGTTTTACTAAAATAGTATTGGATGTTTCCCCTGCCATACGCTGCAAACGAACAAGAGGTGTTGAACCGACAAAATCTTCAATAGTTGGAAATGTCATAACTACTACAAACCTGTCCAAAAACTACACTGCACTTTGGAGTGGAATACATTATTCGTAAAGGGCATCAACCCGCCGATGCCCGATAATACACTGTCGTTCAACTGGCGGAAACGTCTAATCATCCTACACATTATGTCTTCACTGGCCAACATTGTGCCAATCTCACTGTACGGCTCTGTTGGCAAGTAAATACATAATATCTGAGAGGAATGGCACTTACTTAAGGGCAGCGCTGTTAACGGCTTGCGACCGTAGTATCCCCCCCGCCACCCTCGGTAGTTTATACCCTCACTCGGTTGGAACCCCACGCCCTGGTGAGGGTATAAACTACCGAGGGTAGCTAGACTGTGCAGTATCCGGGTACTGCCGGAGTAGCTGTTCGCAATGCAAGGCCCGCTAAAGGGCGTGGGGTTCCAACCGATAGTGGGCCTTGCATTGCGAACAGCGGGTTCAAAGCTCCAGGTTTATGGCTGTTCAGCCTTAACTCAGTACCATTCTGGTTAGATTTCTACCTATTTATCCAAATAACTCCCGGCTTTTCAATGGCTTGTTCCCCAGATGCACTGCCAATGCCTGGCGACACAGACGCTTAGCTGCCCGCCTTACCTGAGGGCAAAAATCACCACGGGCTATCGCTAATAGATCCTCGCCACTGAACAACTGACTATTCCCCATGGCATTGCTGGTGTTATTAGCCAGACAAAATCCCTGTCCCGATTCAAATAGATAGAATTTATCAGCCTCAATCGGCCGCTCGGTATCCAGCTCGACAGTTAAGTCAATACCATAGCCCAGATCATCCAGTAGCTGTAACTCGAAACGGCGCAGCACTACATCAATCAACTCTTCCTGCAACAGGCCCTGTAATGCGCATTGGTAAAGCGAATACAATTCAGGGTTATTATCATAATGTTGCAGCAGCCTGGTCAGTAATTCGTTAACGTAAATGGCGCTAAACAAGCGAGGTCCAACCAAGGCTAGCGGTGCAGAACAACTTTCGAACTGGATAATAGTTTTCAGGTCGGTCTTACCAGTCCAGGAAATCAACAAGGGAATAAACGGCTGCATCAAACTACGTCGCAGTTTAGCGGTTTTCCCTGAGGAACGGACCCCTTTGACGACAGCGCTGACACGACCATACCCAAACGTAAGAAACTCGACTAGCAGGCTAGTATCACGATAATTGCGAGTGTGGAGAACATAGGCAGGCTGGGATTCGATACGCATAACAAGAAAGTCTAACCGAAATCATTATAACCAAGGCTACGCAATGCGCGCTCATCATCCGACCAACCGGACTTTACTTTTACCCAGAGCTTTAGCATTACTTTCCGCCCAAACATTTTTTCCATGTCGATTCTGGCCTCCTGGCCAATCAACCGCAAACGACTGCCTTTGCTGCCAATCACTATCCGCTTCTGACCTTCACGCTCCACTAGAATTAGAGCGTGAATATGCAGGCTCTTACCGCTATCTTTAAAATCTTCAATCTCTACCGTCATCGCATAAGGCACTTCCGCACCCAACTGGCGCATAATTTTCTCACGAACCATTTCTGCGGCCATAAACCGTTGACTGCGATCAGTAATCTGGTCTTCGGGGAAAAAATGCATCTCTTCTGGTAAGCGAGGGTTAATACAGTTTTCCAACTTTTCGAGGTTTGTGCCATTGAGCGCCGACAAAGGGATAATGTCGGTAAAGTCCATTTTTTCTCCGCAAGACTGAAGAAAGGGCAATAGCTGGGATTTGTCCTTCATCTGGTCCACCTTATTAATCACCAATATCACCGGGCAATCGGCTCTTTTTACCTGCTCCAGCACCCAACCATCCGCATCGGTCCACAAGCCCCGTTCAACAACGAATATCACAACATCAACATCGGTAATAGTGGAACTGGCAGCACGATTCATATAACGGTTAATGGCTTTGTCAGAATCTGCGCTCTGATGTAAACCGGGAGTATCAACAAAAATAGTCTGAATATTGCCCTCAGTTTTTATTCCCAATACACGATGACGAGTAGTCTGAGGCTTGCGAGAGGTAATACTGATTTTCTGGCCAAGGAGATGATTCAGCAACGTTGACTTGCCAACATTAGGGCGACCAACAATAGCAACATAACCACAGCGTTGTTTTTCTGTCATAACTTGTTCACAAGATTTGGTTCACAAGGACGGCCTCCTAGGGAAACGTTTAGATTTTTTCCTGCAAATGATTTAACGCAACCTGTGCCGCCACCTGCTCTGCTGCACGCCGGTTACTACCACTGCCGTGAAAGCGTAGTTTTAAAAAACTGATCTCACATTCTACTTTAAATTGTTGCTGATGAGGGTTGCCCGTGGTTTCCACAAGATGATAACGCGGCAAGTCTTTCTTTCTCGATTGCAGCCATTCCTGCAGTTGAGACTTGGCATCTTTGTTCGATAACTGGGAAGAAATTTTTTCGAGCCGAGAAGCGTACCATGTTAGAACACGCTCACGACAAATTTCCATTCCCCCATCAAGATATATCGCGCCAATCAATGCTTCCACTGTATCCGCCAAGATAGATTCGCGTCGGAAGCCACCACTTTTTAATTCACCAGGGCCAAGATTCAAATAATCACCAAGATTAAATTCACGGGCAATTTCAGCAAGTGTCACACCTTTTACTAGCTGCGCCCGCATCTGACTTAATTCACCTTCTCTGCTGCCTGGAAATTTTTGATACAAGGCTTCGCCAATAATAAAGTTCACTATGGAATCACCCAGGAATTCCATTCGCTCATTATTATTGCCGCCAACACTGCAATGGCTTAATGCCAGATCAACCAGTGATAGATCGCGAAAATCATAGCCCAGACGTCTAATTAATGGCGCATTATTGTTAGGCATAGGATTGTCTGGGATGGGATTGTCTGGGATGGGATGATCTGCAAGGCATATAACGATTCTACTTCTTTGAGGATGAGGAGAACTCATAGAACAAATTATCAAATTTTACGACCACATCAATATTAAACATCAATGGAACTCGCTGTTCATAGCGGGCATCCACAGTGGTTTTACCGTCTTTTTGCGTAACTTTGATCTGCTTTAGATCGAGGACGTCGATCATATTAACTTGAAACATCTTACTCAGTGCGCCTTTGATTTCTGTAGACGTGATCAAACCCCCTTCAGCCTGCTCAACCACCGACTCTACAGCATCTCGAACTGTCGCATTTGACATATACACGGGACCTACTTTTACCACGTAAGTGCCAAAAAACACTGCGACCAACAAAACAACCAGCATACCCAAAGTAGATAGCCCACGTTGACGAAATGATAAATTCATAGTGGTGACTCTCTTATCATTACTCTCGATATGACTATTTTAGTGCGTTTTTGAAGATTGCGCCTGTCAATAATCATTGTCACTGAGCTCAAAATCACTGAATCAGGCCATCTCGGCTAAAGCTCGGCAGTTGTGTAAACGATGGCCAATGCATCCAAATAGCAAAGGCTTTACCGACAATTCTTTTTTCTGGAACCTGTCCCCAGACCCGGCTATCACTACTATTGTCACGGTTATCGCCCATCATCCAGTAATGACCAGGCTTTACCGTAATTGAAAAGTCATCCATGCGATGAATTGTTTTGGACTTATGCGTCAGATGCTCAGCACCCATTATATTTTCTGACACCAGTTCAACCACAGGATTAATAGGGGGCAAGTCTGCTAAAAATATCTGCGGAACCTCCTCACCATTGATAGTCAGTTGTTTATTTCTATAGGTCACCTGATCACCAGGTAAACCAATAACGCGTTTAATAAAATAAACATCTGTATGGGGTGGGAAAAACACCATTACATCACCGCGTTTAGGTTCATCCATTTCCACCATTTTGGTTCCCAATACCGGCAGGCGTAGACCAAAGGTGTATTTATTAACCAAAATATAATCACCCACCAATAAGGTTGGCACCATTGATCCGGATGGGATCTGGAAGGGTTCGACAACAAAGGAACGCAGCACCAATACAATAGCCAAGACAGGGAAAAATGATTTGGCGTATTCACCTACCACCATTTCCTGGCCGAAATACAGTGATAATGAATCACGTTGCTCCTGGGTGTATTTTGCCAGATATTCAACGACTGACTTTGATTCCATATAAGCACACCGGACACCGACAAAAGTCATTTTGTCCAAACCACTCACCAGACCGGAAAACAGGGTCAAGATCACTAATATAAAAGAAAAATCGCCATCCTTAACCAATACAACAGAAGCCCCCCAACCTATCCACATAACAAAAACAGCCTTCAGCAGCCATTCGTTCCATTCAGGCATAGTTTCAGATTGTAATTGTTCTATCGGCAGATTCCTGCCTTGACTAATTATCTGGCTTAAATTTTCCTGTAACTGCGGACGGGCAAATTTTTCCTGTACAAACCAGATAACCAGGGAAATAGTGGAAATAGTAATTAATAATGTATCAACCATAATGCTTCCGTTTTATTGTTCTTTCTATTTAACCTTGAAAAAATCATTCTGAGTTTTTCAAGGTTCGCACCAAATGCTGGCACCTTATTCACTCGCATTTGCTTTAGGCAAATGGTTGTGCATCCCTACACAAAAATAATATACCCAAAGCGATTGAAATTTAGGTTTTAGAGTGCGTCCCTTATTTATCTATGGAAAGTTGTTTATGGCAAGTTGCTCATGGCAAGGCGTTTGAACGCAGGAAACTGTCAATATTTCAAGTTCAAACTGTCAAGTTCAAACTGTCAAGTTCAAACAACGCAGCCATGGGCAAAAAGGGGTGTGCTATAACACCTAAATTTCAATCGCTTTGGGTATATTAATCATTTACTTTCAGGACAGCAAGAAACGCACTTTGGGGTATTTCTATATTGCCCACCTGTTTCATGCGTTTTTTACCCGCTTTTTGTTTTTCCAGCAACTTGCGTTTACGGCTAACGTCACCGCCATAACATTTTGCCGTCACATTTTTACGCAGGGCTTTAACGGTTTGACGGGCAATAATCTGGCCGCCAATCGCTGCCTGTATTGCCACATCAAACATCTGCCGGTGGATTAATTCTTGCATTTTTTCCGTCAAGGCACGGCCACGGGACTGAGCATGATCGCGATGTACAATCATCGCCAACGCATCAACGCGATCACCATTAATCAATACATCCAGCCGCACCAAATTGGCTGTCTGAAAACGATCAAAGCCGTAATCTAGCGACGCATAGCCACGACTGATTGATTTCAAACGATCAAAGAAATCCATCACCACTTCGCTCATCGGTATTTCGTAACAGAGTGATACCTGATGACCAAGGAACTGCATATCCCTTTGTACCCCGCGTTTTTGCACACATAGGGTGATGACATTACCCAAGTACTCCTGGGGCACCAAAATATTAGCCACTGCAATGGGTTCGCGAATTTCATTTATTTCACCCGCACCCGGTAATGCCGATGGGTTATCCACCATCACGATATCGCCGTTATTTTTCTCAACTTCATAAATTACCGTGGGTGCGGTGGTGATCAGGTCAAGATCGTATTCTCGCTCCAGCCGCTCCTGAATAATTTCCATATGCAGCATACCGAGAAAGCCAATGCGGAAACCGAATCCCAGAGCATCGGAACTTTCAGGCTCGTAGAACAGTGACGCATCATTCAGTGTTAACTTGGCTAGTGCGTCGCGAAAACCTTCATAATCATCAGAGGAGATAGTAAACATACCGGCATAAACCTGGGGTTTGACTGTCTGAAAACCCGGCAACGGCTCCACCTCGGGCGTCGCGGCATGGGTGATAGTATCCCCCACTGGCGCACCGTGAATATCTTTAATCCCGGCCACCACAAAACCCACTTCACCAGCTTTAAGACAACCTGTCTCCTGACGTTTGGGGGTAAAGATCCCCACACTATCCACCACATGGGCTCTGCCCTGTGATTTCATAATGATTTTTTGGCCTTTCTGTAGCTCGCCATTCTTTACACGAACCAGTGACACCACCCCCAGATAATTATCAAACCAAGAATCAATAATCAGTGCCTGCAAATCACCCTCTAGTTCGCCTTCCGGTGCAGGAATCAACTCAACCAACTGCTCCAGCAGATCATCGATTCCCATACCCGATTTAGCACTAATCGGCATGGCATGAGCAGCGTCGAGACCAATAATCTCTTCGATTTCCTGTTTTACGGTGTCAGGGTCTGCCTGGGGTAAATCCATTTTATTCAATACTGGCAACACCTCCAGCCCCTGCTCAATAGCCGTGTAGCAGTTCGCTACAGACTGAGCTTCAACACCCTGAGCCGCATCGACTACCAACAATGCACCTTCGCAGGCTGCCAGCGAACGAGACACTTCATAGGAAAAATCAACATGACCAGGAGTATCAATAAAGTTGAGTTGGTAAATTTTTCCGTCACGCGCCTCATAGTTAAGCGTCACGCTTTGGGCCTTAATGGTAATGCCCCGCTCACGCTCAATATCCATAGAATCAAGCACCTGCGCATCCATTTCACGGGCACTTAAACCACCACAGAGTTGGATAAAACGATCTGCTAGAGTCGATTTACCATGGTCGATATGGGCAATAATGGAAAAGTTTCGAATTAACCCTAAATCACTCACGTATTAATACACCAGCCCGCACAAAGAATTATCAACAAGCGCGCGATTTTACATCAAAGCCCCGGTAGGTGCTATGCATAGTCTTCTCCAATATGAAATGAGCCTGAAGAGAAGGAAAGTGATTCCACTATAAAATGAGCCTGAAGTAACCCTTGAAGTCGTTCAT
>JAZFYA010000007.1:0-4163 GCA_036443315.1 Pseudomonadales bacterium | reverse complement strand
AAATTCCGGCAACTGAGTTATAGTCGGCCATCAAATAAACTGCTGTGTCCTTTGCAAGGGCACAGCATAACAAAACGCTCCTGCTGAAAACTCCGCTAACGCTCCGTTTCAGCAGAGCTTTGCGTTAGACGAAAAATAGAGAGAGAAAAATGCCAGAACTAAGTAGATTTTTAGGGATCGTAATTTACATGTATTTCAATGAGCATAATCCACCTCATTTTCATGCAGAGTACAACGAGTTTAAAGCATCAATTGCTATCAAAACATTGGGGTTAATTGAAGGGAAGCTTCCATAAAAAGTAATGAGCTTAGTTGTTGAATGGGCGCAAGAACATCAACAAGAGTTACTTGAAAACTGGAATAGTATTCAAGAAGAGGGGAAATATCATAAAATTGAACCATTGGTATAGAGAGGTTAAGAAATCATGCTGAGTGTAAATGAGGCAAAATATGCTGGTGGTTATAACATCCATGTTATTTTCAATAATGGTAAAGAAGGTACTGCAAATCTTGAAAGAACTATATCGGATGACAAGAGGCCTATTTTTTCAACGTTAAAAAAAGAGTCTAATTTTAAAAATTTCAAGGTAGAACATAGTACTGTTATTTGGTCCAATGAATTAGATTTGGCTCCTGAATATTTGTTCTATCTGGCTTTTAAGGATGACAATGATTTTCAAGATCAATTTAAGCAGTGGGGGTATATCTCCTCCTAATTAACTGTTAGTGTTCAAAAGAACTGAATTATTGTGCCAGTAGAAGAGATTGGAATTGGTATTCTTGGAGCCATTGCCCGGTTTGTCGGCTGGTTCATCATGGATATCATTTTTGATGTTATCTGTTGGGGTGTTGGATGGGCAGTACTGCGGCTCTTCACATTAGGTAAGTACCCACAGAAGGATTCAAATCCAGTAAATGTTGCAACAGTAGGCGCAATCGTTTTATTAACCCCTGTCATTGGGTTTACTATTGATGCATCATAAAACACTAACAAAACGTGCAATGATCGCCTGCGGCTGGACAGCTAAAAGCGCTGCTTCGCAGCAACGCGGCACATTCCACAAGCGTTACATTTATCCGGGGTATTGAATGCATCTCGCATATTTTGATGAAAACAAATATACGAATGAAAACCCTTTTTAAACATTAATCATCGCAGTGAATGGTAAGGCGAGAGCCTTTTTGTTGGCGATTTATTCTGCGGCAAATAACTGCGGGTTTACTGTGGCGCTAACATCTGTGACTATCTGGAAAAAGCCGATGATATTGGCGTAGTTTTTGGTGATTATGAAAAAGATGAGATATCCAGAGCAATATTGGACTTTGCAGAATTTAAAATAAAGGGCACGCCAATGTACTTTGGGCGCTCTTTAGGCAGGCTTATAGATACTGTCTATTTTACCCATTCCCATCATAGTAGGTTTTTGCAAGTATCTGATGTTCTGGTATATATGGCCGGAAGATATGAAAATATGGTGACACGGCCTACCAAATGGCATGACCAGCAACTATTTGATTTGTGGGAAGAAATTAAGGCCAACACGGATGTAATAATCCAGCGTTGGCCTTAAGGAATTAGGAACGACTAGTCTCTGTTGAGAGGCTCGCTTTTAGGAACGAGCGTCTAGTCGCAATATCAATATAGGTGGTTCGGATCCGAAAATCAACTGTTAACAATGTAACAAGCCTGGCAAGCGGGACAATTTTCATAGTCGTTTAATAGTCATCTATCCGTTTATCTCCGCCCTACTCAGCTTTTTATAAAATCGAGCGCCTGGAGGTTTTTGATCAATTGCCTATTCTGCATTTGTTGCAGTGAATTTTGAGCTATTGCTGTGGGCGTGTTGGTTTTTAATCTTGCAATTAATGAGGTCGGTGACAAATGTTAGTACGAATGATTATCTCTTGTCACTGACCTCCTTTACTTGATACCTAACTTATCATAAGCACATAAATTAGCTAGTATTAGCGGACGCTAATTCCCTGATTTTCTTTAGGCTTTCTTTAAGCTCGTTTACCCGCCGCTTTAGCCAAAGTGCATTACGCTCGAAACCTTGGATAGAGTATTGATCAAGGTTTTCGTGATTAGCTGTCAAGCAAACAAAGGCATCGCAAAGAAAAGCACAATCCTCATTGAAATCTGCGAATTCATCATAGTAACTAGTCAGGGCCGAAGATAGCGAAGACGCCTGATCTTTCGTGCCTAGTTTAGGTTCGCTCATAATTAGCGCTTTGACATAACGTTCATATGTGAACGCCACACTAACACACAATAGTTCACATGTGAACACTTTGCTATGTTCATATGTGGACCATGACGTTATCAAAGAAGCTAGCCAAAAATCTAAGGGCCCGACGTGGGGAGCAAACTCAAGATGCTTTTGCTCGAAAGTTGGGTATCAGCCGCGCAACACTTAACCGCTTGGAAAGTGCATCGCAAAATACAACGCTTAAAACATTGAATCAAATCACCAAAAGCTTGCGCTGTGATATTGGTGATTTATTTAATTAGATTAGCGTCCAACGGGGCATTATGCCTTTTCGGGACAAATTTATTTATAGTCACCTTTGCTGGACTTTAAGGTTAACCCAAAATAGATCTGTCCCCAATTGCCGTTTTACAATGCGCCCTATCACTTGGTTGTCCGTTGCTCACTTTAGATAAGCGTATGCAAGACGTTGCCCGTCAACTAAGTATTACAGTTTTGGAGTAAAGCATGAGAGTTTATACATATTCAGAAGCCAGGCAAAACCTTTCTGGGCTGCTCAATTGTGCAGAAAATGAGGAGGTTGTGATCAAACGGCGAGATGGTAAAACTTTTACTGTCATTGCAAAACCAATTTCTTCATCACCGTTTGATGTGCCTGGCATTAATGTAAAGACATCGACACAGAATATCTTAGATGCAATATCCGAAACAAGAAAGCCCTAACGAATAAGCATAAATTGCGCTTGCCACGACTTATCCTGTTGTTGAACGAGCCTGAGCTCGATGCTCTTTATATAGCAAATAAATACAATAAAAGTGCCATTCGGGATTTATTTATAGTCAACTTTGCTGGGCTTTAGGTTAGCCTAAAATAGATCTGTCCCGAATGTCAGTCCCGAATGTCACTATGTGACTTTTGCTTTAGAGTAAAACTTAACATTCAATAATCCTTTGAAATCACTGTCTTGCGTCCACAATATGGCATTATATTTTTGGCTAGTAGCGTAAATAATACTATCGGCAAGGGGAAGCTTATGTGCAATCCCATAGCTCGCAGCGTTAACTGCAAGTTCGGAATCAAGGGAAATAACCTGCCCCTGTTTCATATGCGCAATGGTAGATAAAGCCGATTCTTCATCGCGTTGTCGAATAACGTTTTTGAATACCTCTGTGATAGTAATACTGGGTACTAATAAATGATCCAGGTCTTCAATGGCATTAGCAAAAGCAGAGGCATTTTTATCGCCAGCAAAATACGACAGCCAAGCCGATGAATCAATGACATTCATACGCGATCGTCATCTCTTTGAACGTTGGTATTGATGCCTTTAAGAAAACCTCTCATTTCTTTCATGGGTTTTAAGGGGATAAGTTCAATGCGATTTTGATACGTTAACATTTGAACTTTTTGCCCAGAAAAAATACCCATGGATTCTCGGATATCTTTAGGGATTACAACCTGAAATTTTGGAGAGACGGTAACAGCGGTCATGGGATTCACCTCTATCGATAGATATATCGTATAACGATATGCTTATCGATATTGGCTGTCAAGTCGCATAACGCCGAAAATCAGCCGCGATGCTTTATGGCGTCAGCTGAATTTGTCTTGATATTCATTGAGCCTTCTCCCCAATTTAACCTTATTAGTTAAACTGGAAGGCGGCCAAACCAACAGGAGTGTATTTTCGGGATAGATTTATTTATAGTCAGTCTATCTGATCAGCTAACCCGCCAAGGCTCTAAGAGTGCCTGTCCCGACTCGTACCGACTCGTATGTCATCAGAGCCGAGTGCAAGGCTTAAGTTTTCTCAGTCGGCTTTTGTTGGTTTACTGGGAGTTAGTAAAAGAACATTGCAAGATTGGGAGCAAGGGCGTAGAACTCCTCAAGGGCCAGCGATAGCTTTATTGCGTATTGCAGAGCAGCACCCAGAAGTGTTCACAAATTTGCAC
>JAZFYA010000006.1:0-9814 GCA_036443315.1 Pseudomonadales bacterium | reverse complement strand
CTAGCGCTTTCGCCAACAACTGCTTCACTTCACCTAGGAAAGCATAGCGAGGGTTGAACTGGTAAACTCGGGTGCGACCCACCTTTTTATTGACCAACAAACCATCCCGCTCCAAGCGATCCAGCTGCTTTTGAATGGGACTCAAATCCGTTTCATACAGACGCGCGATTTCAGTGGCGTAACCCTCCTCTCTCGCCAATATAAATAGTGCCTGACAGAAAACCCCTTTTTTTGGAAGGTGGTTATTTTTCAGCCAAAATGGAAATACAATTCCACGCACATCCGCATTCACATAGATGTATTGTAATCCTCTCAGCAGTTGTGCAATCTCATCTCGAGATTTAATATCAATTTCAATATCAGCAATCGCTAGTTCACCCAGTTGGGGTTGTAAGGGCTGTACAACCCTCATAAACCATCTCCGCGGCAGACTAAGACCCAGGCATTTTACCGCTGTTATCGTGTCATTGGTATCTGCCAACACGTAAACGGATACGAAGATTGATAGCTTTAGGGCTATTTATCCCTTGATTTGAGCAAAAAACTAGGTAACTACAGCCAAAATCAAAAAATCTTCGTTTAGAGAATTTGTCTGCAAGCCGCATGAATAAAAGATCTCAGCGCTTTTCGGCCAAACACTATCTAGGATAAGGCAGTATCCAGGCACCACTGGAGTAGCTGTCCGCAACACTTGGCCCACTTGAGGGCGTGGGGTTCCAACCGAAAGTGGGCCAAGTGTTGTGGACAGCGGGTTCGTGACTCCGGACTCAAGGCTCTTTAGTTGTTCAGCCTAAGTAAGTGCCATTCGGGCTTTTAATGCCTTAATTAATACTGATTAGCTGACTGGCTTCACGTTGCTGTATTGGTGCTAATCCAGCGAGCAAAATCCTGTACCGGGTGGTTGTTTTGCTAACGGCAGCAGTTCGATTTTCAACAGGGGCTTAAACCATCGACATCGCCTGCTTCGGGCAACTTAATTTCCGATTGCACATAAATAATCCAGGCAATTGCGGTGCTGTAGGCGAGATTGGTTTTCAATTCTTGGTCGGGATTTTTAAGAAACTGATGTTGACTGGCAAGTCCGCGGACTTTGCTGGCCAAGTCTGGTCGAAATGCTAAATAGTTGTCCCAGGCCTGACGATGTTGTTCTGGGCTAATTTGATAAATACCGATGCCCTGACTCTGTTGGCAAAAAAGGTCGAGTCCCGATTCCTGTGATGCGGTACCCAGTAACAGTTTTTCGGCAGCGAGTGAGTCCATCCCCAAATAGTTGAGAGTGGGCTTGATGATCTGCTGTGTTAAATCGAAGGCATTGATGGTCATTTTCTACTGCAACCTCTGCTCTTGCTTAGCCTACTTTGTTAAATTGTATAAATAACGACTGGTTTGCTCCCTTGTCTACTTGTCCCTTAATAGGCGAGCCGTTTATCTACGTCATAGCCATAGTCAAAACAATGTCTATATCTGACTTAAGGCATCATTTATACCATTGTCGTTCTAGGGCTTGGCCCTATTAGATATAACACCCTTATTTAGTATGTATTTTGATCTAAATCCAGTTTTTTGTAGAAATTCTAGAGGATTATGGGAATTTTCTAACTTCTATTCTTGAATTATTTTATAACATATTGAAAAATAATGACTTATACCTGCTTATTGTCAAAATTGTGAATCTTATCCCCTTTTGCTACTTGGTCACCGCTAGCGGCCATGGTACAACAAGTCTTAGCAATGCTTGTTGCAGCACTTGTTATAACAATAGAAATAGAGTTACCCAAATCTGGGCATAAGTTTTTGTTAAAGGAAAAGATATATATGACCATTTGGTCCGACTACCCGCTTATGGCAATGTTGGCTATTCCAGTGCTGGCGTTGCTACTGATGTATCAGCTACGTGCTTATGCTCATGCCCTGATTATCCGTTTTGCCACGTTATTGCATGGTCAATTCCGTTTAGCTGCACGAGCTTGCCTTCGCTCCGAGCAGAGAATCCGCTTACGAAACCACGAAGTGACCAAAGCGCTTGCCGAAGCCCTGATGGAACGACAAATGGAACGCCGCTTTATGCGTATAGAGCAGTTGGTTGAAAGGGATCTGGATAACTACCAGACGTTGTCCGCTGATGTTAAGCAACAGCTTGTGCGTATTAATGAAGATTATGAGGCCAGTAGTGAAGTGCCTGATGCATCCCCTGAGTGGATTGCCGCCGTTGATGCCATTGCCAGTTTGCAGGGTGGCGAGCGCAATAGTGAGGTGGTGAGCAAGATACTTGCTGAAATCCATAACACTGTGAAGCAGCATCAGCGTGACGCTATGCGTGAACATCGTTGGACTGTTTCTGCTCGGCACAAACTACTCTCAGGCCTGAGGCCGCAATGGCGTAGATTAGACAAAATGCTGGAGCATATTGGTCACAATATTGATGTTTTGCGTCAGCGTCTGCGCCAAGTTGACAGGCATATGGGGCAGTTTGAAATGCTTACCGCCGGTTCGGGACAAGGCATTATGTCGTCTATGTTAATGCGTTTTGTGACTGCCCTATGTTTTGTCATGGTGGGTGTTGGAGCGGCTTGGATAAACCTGCAATTATTGCAGGAACCGCTGGCGGAAGTAATGACCCAGCGCCAAATCGGTGGGGTATCTTTGGCTGGTTTGGTGGCTCTTTTGCATATTGCTATTACGCTGGTGGCGGCGACGATGATTTCCGACAGCTTGCGAATCACGCATTTTTTCCCTCTTATCGGAGCGATGACCCGACGTGGTCGCAATACTCTGATTGGGGTTGGAGGTAGTTTGCTGTTGCTGTTGGCCGCTATTGAAGCCCTGGCATTACTGGGGACTTCGACGGCAACTGATGCCTCGATTGCAATCGGGGCCACTGAATTAAGCGGTATCTCCCTGTGGATACTCCTGGCTCTGGGCGCTGTGATGCCGGTGATGCTGGCGTCGATTGTGATTCCCCTGGAGTATCTGTTACATACCGTGCGTCCTGTGGTTGGCAGTGTGATACAGGTATTGTTGCATATGTCTGCGTTAGTGTTGCGGTTGGTGGCCAGTCTGTTCCTGAATGTAGGCAAGTTTGCTGTTCAATGCTATGACGCAGTGATTTTTTTGCCACTGAGTTTAGAGCGCAGCTGGCTATTAAGGCGACAACGCAAAGCGGCGGCTGTGGGTGCTGAAAAGCGTGTTCAGCCTCCTAAATATGAAACGCAAAATGTTACCGCCCTGCGCTTTGGTGCTACTGAGCGCCGTAAAGGTTAAGGTTTTTTTCAAGCTCTCCCTTCAACACCCTCGCTACGATGGGCCTGCCCCGTGAGTACAACGAGTGCTTTGGGTATCAACGGATTTTTCTAGGATTATTAGATGGGTTCTGCACATTCCAGACTGTTACTGTCTGGGTCTTCCACAGACACAAAACCAATACCATCCCAAAAGGTTCAGCGTCGAACAGCCGGAAATTAATACGCCGTCATTTCCAAAAAACCATACCCGCTAGGTGCTCGACTGTTACTATCGACAACATCAATAGCGCCTTCCCAATAGTGTACGGAAACTTCCAGTAGTTGGTCTTTAATCGGTGTAGAGATTGTCCAGTCTCTAGTCAGATTATTGCTAGCAATCTGTATTCGCCACTCAATAGGAAAACGATGCTCACCTTTTTGCCAATATTTTATCGGCGTGAGAGTCACCGATTTCGCCGTTAGGGGTATTGAGTGTCCGTCCGCACTGACCAGTACGCCGCTACTAAACCGGCTGGCAGAGCCATCTTTATTGCGCAGGCGATAAAACATCACTTCTTCACCACTGTGCAACTGTAGGGCAAACCAGTCCCAGCCCTGTTGCTCCCTGGAAAGTGCGCTGCTGCTCCACTCCCGATCCAGCCAGCTGGATCCGTGGACTGTGTGCTGTTTGGTGGCCGGTTTATTGCTGCTGTTTGGTTCGATGGTGCTTGCTGGTTGCTGGGTAAGCGTGCCGCTAGTGTTCAAGCGAGTGAACGAGTAGTAATAGGAGGCATTGCCGGTCTCCGCACTTTTTTGACTAAGCCCTTGATTGCCCTGCAGCACAATCGGCTTGTCAGTATCGAGTGTTAATTCAATAGCGAGTGATGAATTTTCTGCCTTGAGTGTGAGGGGAAATAATGAACCATCACGTTCAGACTGTATTGCCCAATCATCTAACCATACATGAAAGGGAGTGGCAATGGCGCCTGCGACATTGGCGCCATTACGACCCAATTTTTCTCGGGCGATAAATTCCCCGGTGTGATGATTGCTGATGGCAAAGTGCGCCATATAAATATTTTTATCATTCCAGCCTGCATTGTTCTGGGCATGATTCTCTTTGTTGTTAGATTGTGGAACAAGCCCGCGACGAAAAAAAGTCAGCTGGTAGCCGTAACGCGTATTGTTTTCATCCCAGAGATTGCCGGTGATGTACCACCACTCATTACGAAAATTTGGATGAGGGCCGTGGTCAGCAGGAAACGTGAAAGGACGAACCTTAATCGCTTTACTGAAACCCTCATTGTTTTCCCCTGCAAGCAACGTGGTGACATCCATGCTGCCGCTACTGTTTTTCTTATCATCAGTATTGAGCAGAAAGAGAAAAGCCAGGATGCCAGCCGGTACTAATAAGCAGTAAAGTACTAGTATATTCACAGGTTTATTCACGGTTTAGCTCGGTGATATTAATGGCTTTGCCAAAATGCAGACTGGGATAGACTGCTGAGAGTAAACCCGCTAATAATGCAACAGTAAAACCGGTCAGGCTAATCGAGGGGTCATGTTGAAAGTCTAGTGTCCAACCAAAGGCTGCAGGATTAATAACTTGCACCAACAGCCACGCTATCAAAATGCCCAGGGGTATGGCTAACAGGCCTGCCATACCCCCAATAAAACAGGCTTGTAGAACAAATAATTGCCGCAGCTCGCTAATTGTCATGCCTAATGCACGTAGCGTCAGCAGTTGTTCTCTGCGTTGCAGTTGATACATCATCAGTGTGCTAATAATGGCAATCACTGCGATAATTAATACCAATACTTGCAGTACCTGAGTGATAGTAAAGGTGCGGTCAAAAACCATTAGAACGATTTTTTTGATGCTGTCACTATCGACCAGTCGTAGCGAATAATTGTTGGCGATAGAGTCCTCAAGTTCTGCCAGCAAGCGTGATTTTTGTTGAGGATCATGCAGAAAAAGTCCGATTCTATCGATGTGTTTATCCTGCCACAGTTGTTGATAATATTGGCGATGGACCACGATACGACCGTGCTCGGCACCGTAGTCGCGAATAATGCCTGCAATGATAAAGTCAATATGGCCTGTAGCGGTATGTAGTGTCAGGGTGTCGCCAGCGCGAAGGTTTTTCTTTCTGGAAAGGGGTTCACTTATCAGTAGCTGTCCACGGTTAAATTTTTTCAAGGCCTGAGCTGGATCGCCAGTGATTAATTGCAGTGGCGTTCCAGGATGACTTCCCTCAGTGGTTTCTATGGCGTTCAGCGGTAGCCACTTGTTATCGACAAATGTGCGCGTTATGCGGCTAATAAACAGATGGTCAATATCGGCATGGTTTTGTAAATAACCCACTAGCTGCATGTCGATATTCTGATGGTTAGTTGGTGCTTCGCTGGCGTTAATAGAGCCTTGAATATAAATGTCAGCGCCCAACTGACTTTCAATCCATTGGTTGACTGAACCACGAAAACTGCCGATCATCGTGGCAATACCATTAGTGGCGGCAACCGCTAAACACAGCGCTATAATGGCCAGCAAAACCCGACTGGATTCCCGTTGGCAATCACGCATGGCAATCAGTCCCGTCACGCCAAATAGGGTTTGAGCCATTTTTTGCAGGGCTGGATACATCAGGGTAACCGCTATAGGTAGTAACAATAGTGCGCTGCTAACAATCAACAGTACTATGCTATAGCTGATGCTAAGGCTGTTATTATTTTGATTGAGCAATAATAAACCTGTAGACCCCAATAACAATGCGGCCGTTAATTGCCAGCGATAATATTGTTGATGATTGATTTCCTGTTGTATCCGGGCAATGGTATGAGAAAGGGCAAGTTGTTTAGTCTGTCGATAACACAGCTGGCTGGTGGCAAGGGTGGTCAATAAACCAAGGGCGGCGGTCTTAATATATAAAGACCAGTGGTAACTGGTTTGTGTGGCGCTTTGGGATGAATACAAATCGCTGATTGTGCGGTTTGTAATAGGGGCCAGAACCTGACTTAATAAAAACCCTAGTAGCCAGCCAAGGGTGATGCCCAGTGTGGCTAATAATAACGCTTCTTTTAATAACAGTTGCTGTAGTTGTTGGTGGCTCACTCCCTGCACGCGGAGGCGAGAAAAGGTAGGTGTTCGTTGCAAGACAGAGAATCGAACCGTGCTAAAAATTAATAAGGTGCCAACCACAACAGCCAATAAACTTAGGGCGGATAAATTAAACTCCAATGCGCTAATTAATGATAGTTGTCCTTCCACCAGCTGTTGGGTGTTGAGTAACTGAGTGTGTGATGGAAGCGTTTGTGCAATAGTGGTTGTCAATTCTGGCTGGCTATTCGGTATGATTATGTCGATATAGGACAACCATCCTTGCAGTGAAAGTATCGATTGGGCGTGGCTAATATCGGTGACTAATAATTGTTTATTTTCTGTGTCAATGATGCCTGCGACGAACAGGACAATACTTCGACTAGACAGTGCTAGTGTCAGTTCATCACCAATGCCCAGTTTTCGTTCATTGGCCAATATCTGGCTAATTAAAACGGCATTGTTGCGGCTAATGAACGTAGTGAAATCACTATTGCTTTGCTGGATGTTTAGGCCCTTAAAGATATTGCTGCTGAGTGGGTCAATACCTATTAGCTGCCATCGCTGTGCATCAGTTTCATTGCCACGCAAGGTGCTGCTAATGATCGGCAGCAGTTTTATGGATGGATATTTAGATAAGAGTTTTCGTCGTAGTTCAGCGTAAATGGTTTCATCAATGACTTTGTTTACACCGACAACTCGATGGGTGGCAAGCTCGCCGAGTTGTTGTACAGAATGACGCAAGTTTTGTTTTGCACTGTAGTGAGTGATATCGACAGCATTCACCACCGCAACACCCAAAGCGATACCCAGTATAGCCAGCAGGGTTTGCAGTCGGTGATGGATGAGGTAGCGGAGTTGGCTTAACTCAAGTAGTCCCATACTGGTGAGTCCATAAGATCTTTCTACTAGACTTCGTAATCGACAACCCATCGTTCGGCGCAAATAGAAACCACAAATTTTGCTACTTCAACATGGGCAGGATGTTGTTGGTAGGCTTTTAAAGCTTCCTTTGATTCCAGCTCTGAATAAAGCACTAGGTCACAAGACATCTCACCATTGGAGAAATCATTGCCGACCTCAAGGTTGATCAATCCTGGAATAACCCCATTGAGGGCTTGCAACTTTTCTTTGGCAATACGGGCATTAGTGGTTTTGTCGTTACCTTCTGCTTCGTTGTGGAGGCGCCACATGACGATATGTTTGATCATTGTTTGTCCTGCTGTGTGTTAGTAAAAATTCAGAGTTGTTCCAAGTATACCCAAAGCGTTTGGATTTTAGGTCATTCGTCTTGCCTGCACAGGCGGGTGTTCTGGCATAACAGGCAACGCGCCGCTGGACCTACTTCTGCACCCTGAAATCAGGGCCATCTCATCTAATTCAGAGCGTCCAGCAGGTTGCTGAGGACCTCGTTATTCCAACCCGCCATTTTCCGATATTATTTCACACTTTGCCGCTTAGTCTTGATTGTGTTAATCGCATTGAGCACCACATGCCGAATCACGGCAATATTCTGCGGCGCATTGCCCTTGCGGATTCGACTTTGATCTTCACCAAAACTCATATCCAGAACCCAATGAAGCTGGTTCTCGATACCCCAGTGACGGCGTATCGCCTCCGCCTTGGATAATCTGCTCGGCAATGTTGGTCTGGCAGCCCATAGCATCAATCGTCACGGTACTGCCACGGACATCTAAACAATCGAGCAGCTCGGGAATCGCCGTGATTTCATTCGATTTGTCGGCCACAGGTCGTTGACCCAGCACGATACGCGCCTCGCTGGCAAAGGCGCTCACCAAATGTAACGCCCGCTTTGCGCCGTCATGATTGCCTCGCAAACACTTTCTTTTGAGCGATGCCTGTCCTTTGTACTTCTCCTCCGTCATCCCGCAGTTCGCCTACCCCTCCGTCATCCCGCGGCTTGACCGCGGGATCCAGTGATCTCTACTTTCTTGCGATGCCTGATGAGATGGACACCCCACTAACGGCATCGCAATGTGCCAAACTTAGTTTGCGTGTAACTAAAATCAAAGTGGAGTGTCCATCATGAACAACAATAGCGTAATCAGTATTGATCTGGCAAAAAATGTTTTCCAAGTTTGCTGAAAACTCACTCACATCGATGTCGCGAGCCTTTATTGACAATCTCTACAAAGAACTACTCAACCTCGATGAGAGAATAGCGTCGACAGAAAAACGATCAGAATCACTGCTCGTGAAAATCGGAAAATCGGGAAAATCGGGGTCAGATGAAAATCGGGGTCAGATGAAAATTATGGTTCAGAAATTTTCATCTGACCCCCATTATTATGACCCCCATTATTACCCCCATTATTCCTGACCCCCATTATTCTGTGACCCCCATTATTCGATACAGTTAAGATAGGGAGATTAGAAATGAATAAACCATTTACGACGGGTTATTTGGGGCTGTAAATTAAATTGTGTAACTGCTCATTATTGATTAACGTTCTTCTGGAGAACAATAATGAGTATAACCATGAACCAAGACAAGATAAAAGCACTAGCCGCCGAACTAGCCAGAGACCTTAAACCCCTGAAGACCTGAGCGCATTCAGTGCTCAGCTCACTAAAATCACCGTAGAAGCCGCGCTGAATGCCGAGATGGGGGAGTAGAGAAGGGAGTAGAGGAGGACAGGCACTCTCACAAGACACTAAAAATCACTTGAAAATGTCCTTAAATATCTCTACATTAAATTAAAGGACATTATTTAAGACAAAAATGACTAAGATAGTAACTATACAGCTTGAAGAAATACTGAAGATTCTGGAAAGATATCCAGAGGGCTTAAGTCTGGGTGAAATAGCTAGTCATCTAAGTTTTTCCTTAAATAACAAAACATTACAAAGAAGGCTGCTAGCTTTATTAAACGCTAAAAAGATTCGAAAAGAGGGAGAAAGAAGAGGGACCAAGTATTTTCCTTTAGAGACAAATGTTAGGGAGAATGAAGATGAGGATAAAGACATTCCCCATGAAATCTTCTCAAATGAGAGCTTGGATGTCCTTAAATTCCTAGATGCCCCTATGCATACTAGGGAGAGAATGTCCTATAAAAGGGAATTCTTGGAGAATTATGCCCCAAATGAGACAATTTATGTCCCAATAGATCTCAGAGAACAGCTCAAGAAAGAAGGCAAGAGAGTCAATGAGAAGCTGGCAGCAGGTACTTATGCCAAGCAGATTTCCCAAAGGCTATTAATTGACCTGTCATACAACTCTAGCCGCCTGGAGGGAAATACATACTCAAAGCTAGATACCCAAAGATTAATCGAGGATGGCATAACCGCAGAAGATAAAGTGCATGAAGAAACTGTGATGATCATGAATCACAAAGAAGCGCTCACGTTTCTTGTCGAGAATGCAGAAGACATAGAGCTCAATGCATTCACAATATTTAACTTGCACTACTTACTATCGCAAGACTTACTGAAAAACCCTGAAAGCTGCGGAAACATTCGAAAGATAGAGGTGGAT
>JAZFYA010000005.1:0-14494 GCA_036443315.1 Pseudomonadales bacterium | reverse complement strand
TTGTTGTTGCCGTTTATGAGGGAGAGCCTAAGTGGCATCCATTTGATACAATTAGTAAAAATAGTCAGGAACTTGTGAATATTGATGCCCCTGATTACGCTTTGGAATGCATGGGCTATTTAAGCCTTAGCCGAAATGAAAAAATATTTGCGCTGGATGGCCAGCACAGATTGGCGGGGATTCAATATGCGTTGCTCAAAGACCCTGAGCTTGGCTGCAAGCAATTACCTGTAACTTTTCTTCCACATTACAATGATGCTGATGGACTGAAGCGAACTCGACGCTTATTCACTACCCTAAATAAGAAAGCTAAGCCCGTCGATAAAGCGGCAATTATATCCTTGGATGAAGATGATGTTTGTGCCTGTGCTACTCGATATTTAGTTGAGGAGTCAGATCTCTTTAATGGTAGTGAGATTAAATATCAAGCAAATAATAATGTCAGCTACTCGGATGCTGAGGTAATAACTACCATAGGGAGTCTTTATGATTTGGTGAAGGAGATTTTTAGAAAAATTAAGCTCATACCGTCGATGGCCTTAGAAAACTTTCGAGGAAGTGAGGGCGAGAAGCAAGAGCTGTTTCTTCTCGCAGAAGATATATTTAGGTATATGTTCGATAAAATTGCAGTGTTAAACGAGTTTGACAAAGCGATAAATAAAGAACCGGTTGTTGTCAAATATAGAAATAAGAATGATGGAGGAAATTTTTTATTTCGACCGGTAGGCTTAAAAATATATCTTATGGCAATGGCAAAATTCGTAAAAATAAGTGACGATGATATCAACACAGCGTATAGAGATTTCGTCGACTCCACTCATTCCATTGATTTTATGATGGCGTCACCGTTGCTTTTAGATAAGGTGTGGGACTCGGAAAATAAGAAAATGATTCCTTTTAAGGCTGATGTCAGAAATCAAATTATTGATGATATATTAGATCATGCCAACCAGATGGATTAACTTTGTTTTTGTCTCGATAATACTGGATCCGTGATCAATATGACTGGCCCAGGCTTGATACATTTCTTTCTTGTTAAGATCTGGGTATTGTTTTTTTAATAGCATTTCGATGACTTCGGCTTGTTCGCCAAGCCACGTGTGCTTGTCTAGTTCTCTATGCTTTACTTCAACTTCTTCGTTATTGTAATGATAGCCATTTCCAATAGATGCAAAGAAGGCTAGCCGTGCACCAATATTAACTGTAAGTCCTGTATTGGTTTGCAGTCTTCTGAGAGAAATAAAAGATTTTTCCGATATTTTCATCTTATTTGGCAGCATGTATAAGCTCCTATTATTTCTGGCGCCAGAAATATCCTTCGTTATATTCGGAACAGCCAATCTTCGAGTCATAATCGACAGAGAAAGCATGGGATATCTCAGGCGATAACGCACTATAAAAACCCTCATCAATCTCAGTGTCAGTTGACAAGATTAATACTTGGTGGCTGGCGGTAGGAAAGTAGTTTTGTACTAACTTGGTACGATGTTTTGAATCCAGCCTACCTAGCGGTGTATCGATGATAATGGGCAGGTTTCGACCAGAAGTGCGCCCTAGGGCCTCAAGCATGGCAATGGCGTAAATTTGCTTTTCCCCGGCTGATAGTTTCTTCTTGTTGATCACCTTGCCATGTTTGTTGGTGAGGTTTACATTGAAGGTATCGGGGTCGATTTTAGCAAGAATGTCCATGTCGTCTTTATGGGCTAGCTTGCTAAAGGATTTGATGAACTCTTGCTCTAGTATTATCAGTTTTCGTTGTTTGGTTTTTTCTCCAAAGTCGCTTAGCATCGCCCGAGTATTTACCGCCAACTCAATGCCTTGGCCGTGGGACATGGATTTACTGTACTTATCATCCAGGTCACGCAACCTTCTCAGGCTATCCATAGCTCCGCGCAGTGATTTTTTGGCGTTGCCTCGATTGATGTCGACCTGCTTTTCGAGACTGCCTTTTTGACTCTGTAATTGACCGAGCTCAGCCACTATGTCGTCGAGCCGAGACTGTTCTGGTGCGCGGGCGATGTTTTTAGCCGCCACGGCTAATTTGTCTTCAAGCTCTTCTATCTTACGGCCAAGCTTTTTCAGCTGTTGAACTTGCTGTGGTACATAGGATGTGAGTAGTATTTGAATGCGGTCGAATTCGCTATCAGAGATGTCATGAATGATTTTAATGTCATTACCTACGTCGAGCACAGGGCTAAATGCTTTCTCGATGGCGCTGTTGACAGCCCCTTTACTCTTCTTGCCAATACTTTTATTCAGCTCGCTACGGAGTTTGTTTAAGTGTTTATTGAGTTCCTTTCTGGCCGCCAATTGATTCTTGGTGTTTTTTTCGTTTTGTAGCTGTTCTAGTAGCGCAGTCAGTGATTTTTGCGCTAGGGATAGAGGGATGGCATCTGCAAAAAGTTCCTTCATCTCGGCATTGGCACTGCTCTTCTCTTTAATGATTTGCTCTGTGCGAAGCTCTTCTGCCTCACGAGATTTAGCCCAAGCCCCACCCAGGTCGTTAATCCGTTGGGTTGTGCTGGCTATTTCTGCCGTTATACCCACGATTTCTGTATTCAGATCTTGGTTATTCGCTATAAAGGCTTGGTATTGTGTGTAACTCTCTTGATAGCTTTTTTCATAGTCTTTTAGTTTTTTGGAGATGTCTTTTGGTAGTTTCGTCTGGGTGTTCTCGCGAAGATATATACCCAGGTCTGCTCGTAAGCGGTCGATAATGTCAAGGCCAAGTAGGCGCTTGATGGCATCGGCTAGGGCTTCATTGGTGTTGTCTTCTGCAAGGTCGGCAATTTTTTCACCATCAAAGAAAAATAGGTCGGCTACACCAATAGGGATAAGTTCATTGAGGAAGCTTTGTAGTTGCTCGCTGCTTAATCCCTCAAGCAACTTGTTGTCTTGAAGGATTTCAAGGTGCTCAATGATTTTGTTGCCTTTTTCTTCCCAGCTACGAATAACCTTATATTCATTTATTGTGCCGTGCTTGCCATAGGTAAAGCTGAGCTCGATAGCGGATGAGTATGGGGCGACAATACTCTTACGAGGCTTGTGAATATATTCCTGCAGTTGTTGGTGGTAGGCCTGCAGGGAAATACTGCGACCCACGCTCTGGCGGCCATAAAGGGCTAAGCGCACGGCAGTGAGCGTTGTGGTTTTGCCTGCACCGTTTAATCCACCAAAAAGAATAATTGGGCGCTTGCGGCCATATTTGACTCTAGGAGCAAGGTCGATATCGTGTTCGCCACTGAATACGCCAAAATCTCTTAGGCGGAGTAGGTTAAGTATCATGTTTAAATATTCTCGTATTCTTTGGCGAGTTCTTTCAATTTTTCATCGTAGCCAACATCCAGGCTTTTGAGTCCTGTTTTGTGTTTGTTGACTTCCATTTTGGCCTTTATGTCTTCTAATGACCCCCAGTCTCTATTTAACAGTGTGCCCATGCTTTTAAATAAACCTTTACGTCGGCTGAGGCCATCCATTGAAAGTTCAAGCTCGATTAATTTCATGGCTAATTCGTAGGGTACAGTGTGTTCACCTTCAAGCTCTTTAAGTAAATCAGCGTCGGCTTGGGTAAAGGCGCCTGCATCTTGGTCTGCCCAGTCTAAGTCTTCGTCATAGACTTCTCGGTAGATTTTGGGGAGCGTGTCGGCCCAGTCTGGCTCGTTGGGGTCGAACATCCACTCGCGTCGAATGGCATAGAGTTCTTCGGGTTGTATTAATGTGATCTCTCGACCTTGGTCTCTGAGGTTCTTTTCAATGGTAAGTAGTTTTTTGAGCCATTGTTGGCGCTGCTTCATCCAGTATGGGCCGGGTATGGTTTTGACTTCCGTGTTGCTGTCATCGTTGAGGGCTTTGCGTGCGTACTGAACCTTGCCAGTGCGACGTTTATAGTTACGGTATTTCTCTTTGTTTTTTGGAATGGTACTTTTGTAAAGTTCATTCCTAAAATCTTTTAATTCTTGCAGCCATATTTCGCCCGATTCGATCAGCCCTTCCATCGCCCGGTCTTTAGTGACCACGGTGCAAGTCCAGCATCCAAAGCGTGAGTTCCCACAGGAGGGTGTGTTTGTGTCGATGACTAAAGGACATTCACCGGCACTGGAATCTTTATAGAGAGAGAATAATTCAAAGTGGTCGCCACCCCACGGGGCCGGTGCGCCCAAGAGATACATCCATACATCGTCAAAGGTCCAGTCCTCAATAGGCATATAAGTAAACGCGCCAGGTAGAGATGAATGTCGCGAAAGGGTGGACCCTTCAATTTTGTGCTTGGCAATAACCTGGGCGCGTGAAGCGCTTTCATCGCTGCGGGCACCTAGGACCACAACTACTTCACCAAAGCGGGTGACTTTGTCGAGGATAAATTCACTGACTGGGTCAATCTTCATCCGTTCGGTACACCACCGAAAATTTTGTGTGGGAGCCGGGTAGCCTTTGCCCAGTAGATTGGCCCAGAAGGTTTGCTCCATTTTTGGGATGACCTGATGGGCGGTCATTGGCAGCTTTCGTTTAATTGCCTGTGCGTTTATTTGGTCAATCGTAGTCGTAACCATATCGACGACCATGGGTGTCTCTACGAGCGTATCGGACGAGATCACATAGATATGCTTGTGGCGCTGTGCTGCTTTTAGTTTCGTGATGGCAACATAGATGAGAGATAGAATAGTAGTACTGTCCTTCCCTCCACTAAAGCCAATCACCCAGGGCTTTTTATCTTCTAAGTAGAGAGTCTGTATCTCGTTGATAAGATTAGGTAGTGGTCTGCCAGCAGCGCTAGTTGCAGCCAGCATTTCATCCATTGTTGGATAAAGAGGTTTTGTACTACTCATGTGTTAAATTGCTCTTCTAGGCTTAGGCTATCAGCGTTTAGTGGCACATTCATGTGCTGTTTTATTAAGTTTGCGGTAAGGGCTACGTTGGCACGTGCTTTACTGAGTTTTCCGTACATTAAGGCCCTACCTTCCCATACTTCTGTATTGGACCGTGACCAGTCGATATCGCGTAGGTTTTTTAGTTGTTTTTTCCAGGTTTTTGGCTTTTGGCTTAACAAGTCTGCGCCTGCGCTACCTAATGCTTGTAACGTTACGCCGTGGGCATGGATATAGTTTTTCCTGAGTTCAGCCGTACTGACTTCTTTGCGCTCAGCGGTCTGCCAATCGGGTATATGTTTGCATATCTCGGCCCAAAATTCAGCCGCCAGTTGCTTTTCGTCTTCGCTGATTTGATCCTTTGCAGATTTTCTCAGCAGGCTGCGGCTAGCGAGCTTAATGCTACTGAGTGTGAACAGTTTACTACTGCGATTGGATAAGCTCGATTTGTCCATTTCAGTAAGGCATCGGAAACATTCCACATTGTCGACTACATAACGAGCAAGTTCTGAGCTTGGGTCGCGATGGTCATATAGCGTACTTAATGAATCATTTGGGCGGACCGCATGTTTGTTGAGGTCCGCAAACATTTGTTGGCTGCGTTTGAGACCTTCATCAATAAAGAAGAGAACGGGGATATGGTCATGCCCTAGTTCATGTGCTTCTTTAATGGCTTCTTCAATTGCGGCACGGCGATGCTGACCGTCATTGATCAATATTTGTGCGCTCATTGAGACTGTAAGCATACCCAGGTTTACCGCTGGGCCTGTGTCTGCCATTGGTTCAAAATGGACTTGTTCATCGACTGAGGCAGTGATCGCAGAGAGGGTATAGTTTTGTGGGTTGGTGATTAAATATTTGGCAATTTCCGGGATACGACTTTTGTTTAGGGACCGTTGGGCTCTCAGTTCAGCTGGCACTTCTTCTTCGTCAAAAACGAAGATCTTTGGTACCAATCGCATAGGGCACATCGCAATATAGCAGGGCCTGCCCGCCTGCACACCTCTAGCAGCTGGGAACGTATGACTGTATTCGTCTATTAAGGTTTTGGTCATGGTTATTGCCTCTCCATAGATATCTGGACCTGCACTGGTGGGCGATTGTAGTGGGTATTTATACAGATTGGAAGTTAAAAATAACTTCCATTTGTGGATTTTAGAGATTGATGGTTACTTTATGACAAGTGGAAGTCATATTTAATGTCGCCGGAACGTTGTCTGGCTTGTGAAGGGGTAAGCCTTTAGTTGCTTACTTTGGCGGGATTTTCGGCATAAGGATATAGGCCGATTTGTTCTCCAGAGGCTTTGGCTCGTACTCGCCAACATAGTCGAAAAAGTCGATATCCTGCTCTCTCATTTTAATTTTTATTCTTTCTTTAAGTAAGGGTACGTCCTTTTCCCAGTCGTCGTAGACCATCAGGCTGACTTTTCCGCTTTGAATATGCGCCTTAATCAGGTTGACCGCATCAAGCTCACCGTACATCTGTGTTGCGCAGCCAATATAGACGCGCAGCACCTTTGGGCACTGGTTAAGGTACTGTTTGTGAAAGATCAGGTCATGTTGTCCGTTCAATTGACTGGCGGACACAGTTACATGGGCTTCAACACAGGCATCATAGATTAGCTCCGGTTTTGAAATACTGAACAACAGGGCTTTTCCTAGTTCTCGCGCGTTAGAATATTTCCCGAAGAATGCTTTGATGTCTCGCTGTAAACTTTGCGGCATACGGACATAAGCATCCCGTTTTTTAAAAAAGCTTAACGCAAAATATACCAGCAGGTCATCGGTACGTTCTTGATGAGCTTGATGAAATTGTTCATCGTCAAAATATTGTTTGCACAAGTTATAGGCTTTGTTGTGAGAATCAATGACCTGGCGGATTTGATCCGAGTGTTCAAATTCATCGTTGGCGGGTAGGCGGCCTAAATCCAGACAGGTGTACCAAAAATCTTCAAACAGCGCGTTGTGCTTTTCAAACAGGTCTTTAGCTTTCTTTTGTGTAATCGCTCTCGGAGGCCTTGAGCTTAACTGCCGCCACTGGTGGCGGGTGCGGTGACGCTCAAGTAAATAGCGTTGCTCTTCCAATTTGTCTTTAAATACTACAAAAACACCGGGACCAAGTGTGATGGCGTTTTCTTCTAATGTGCTTTCAACATATTGCTGTAGTTCGCCCTGCATATAGTACCGCTGGAAGGTGTTTCGGGCGGTGATGACGCCGTCTTTATAGGGCTTAAAGCGCTCGTAGATACGCTCGTTGCCGAGCATCGCAGAAACGATTAGCAGCTTATTTGCATAAGAGTAGGCGCGTCGCAGAGTTTCATTACGTTCCTCTTTGTCTTCGATTACGTTTAAGACAAACCCTAGATTCACAATATCACAGGGTTCCAAATCTACATCAGGTCGGTGAGCTGGATCCCAGCCAATGCAGTCAATGCCGTGTTCTTCCAGTTCACGTAAGTCGTCACCTTTGCCACAACCGTAGTCCAGTATTGAGTATTCACCGTTTAGATAACCGCGTTGGGCTATTAGGAATAAAGGTACGGATAGTTTGTCGCGCGAGAGGGCGGTTTTATGTCGTTCGATTTCACTGTTGAAGGGGTTCTCTGTTTCTTGTACGGGTTTTTCTGCCAGCGGTTGTAGATGCCCCTCTTCATCCAGGTAGTAACCTTTGCGTTTGATCAGGTGGCACCAGCTTAGTTTAAATCCAATGATACGGGTGTTTTCATACAACCCAATTGCTTCTCCCTCTTGGGTAAATTGGCTAAAGAATTCTCGTTGAGGGTGGTTGGGAGCAACGAAGGTTTCACGACGGTGCAATATCGGCGGGTTTTCAGATTTTGTGTAGTCCGCTTCCCGTACACTCAGCTTTGTGAGATCGATGGTGTAACTGTGATGAAGTGGCGGGTAGGACTCTTCAAAAAACGTAGGGTAACTAAGCAGGGTGAGTTTGAAGTCGCGTTTATAGAGTTTTAATAGGTGCCATTGCCTGTCGGTGATTTTGAGTGCTTTGGAAATACTGGAAATTAGAGTTTGAAGTTGGTCTGGCAAGGTCTCCAATGCTGATTGGTGAATATAAATAGCTTCTGGCAAGTGTTTGCCAATTGTTAGCTGTTTAACCAGTAATCTATAGCTTGGGAAGTCCATAAGATCAAAATTGGGAGTGGAAGTTCTGAATAATAACTCAGGGATACTATTTGTCGTGAATTTCGCACCACTTTTTGAGGCTATATTAGGGTAACTTTTATACGACTTTGTCGCTGCGTATGATAAATTCCTCAAGAAGTTTCCGCATAGGGATTGCCAATGACGTTATTTATTGTGGCGTTAGTCTTGATTGCCACTTTGGGGTATCTGGCTCAAACCACAGGCCTGTGTATGGTCAGGGGAGTCAATGAGGCTGCTTCAGGTAAGCCATTGTTTCTGCTTGCTATAGTGTTTAGCGGTGCCTTCGCCTGGGTTTCTGTGTTGATTGCGCGCCTTCTGGAGCTGCCTGTTCCCTTTATTTCCTACGAGATCACAGCCATGGCAGTAGCCGGTGGCCTGCTTTTTGGTTTGGGGGCGGCCTTCAACAATGGTTGTGGCGTTTCAACTATCAGTAAATTGGCCAGAGGCCAATCAGCCATGCTGGCAACCATCATCGGTTGGTTGGCGGGGTGGGTTTTACTCGCTACCTTCATGCCCGATCAGCAACGCGCACATTTTCAAATACCTTCCGAATGGCATTATGGGGGCTTGTTTGTCTTATCCCTTGTGATTCTTTTATTGGTGAGCCGTCTCAATCAATCTGATAAAAAAATATGGGCAAGTATGATGGCCATAGGGTTGATGGCTGGAATTGTGTTTTTGTATGAACCCAAGTGGACACCCAGTGGGCTACTGAAAGATGTGAGCCTGGCTTTATGGCATCACGCTCAAGGGCGGTGGCCATCAGCCGAGCGTTTAATACTTATAGCTGCTTTGGTCGGTGGAATGGCAATGGCTGCGTTATGGACTCAGTCCTTTAAATTTGAATTGTCGGGTTGGCGAGTATTTTTAAGGCATCTGTTCGTGGGTATATTGATGGGAGTGGGGGCTGCTATTGCTAGCGGTGGTAATGATTCTCAATTGTTACTTGCTTTGCCTGCCTTGTCTCCAGCTGGCGGAGTCGTTGTCTTATCGATGTTGATTGGTATCTATTTTGGGAAAAAAATAATTTAGGCATTCGAATGTTCGCGGCAGTTACCTATCAGATTTGACTTGTCGCTGCACGATTGAACAATCTATAGTACCAGTGAGTACTTATAAGGGCTTAAATAACCTCTTCTCAACTTGTTCAAAATGCTTGGTTGCAGGTGCTTTTGGCAGATCAATACCTTTACAGTGTTTGCGAATTTGTCCAGCAACAATGCTTTGGGGATTCTTGGCTTTGAATTGGTAAAGATCTTTAGCGCAGATAAGTGTATAGGCTTCTTTGGCGGTAAGAGGCTTACCCGCTTCGCGCATTACTTGTTTGATAGCATCAACTATCGTCATGTTTAACTCCTTCTCTGATGACATTTTCCATTATTTTTAGTTGATCTGAAAGTGTGATCAATCGACTGATCAAACCGAGTGGTTGAAAAGTGGTCAGACATGCTTTTTGAGTATCTCAATACACCGCAGAGCACCAGTGATGTACCATTACTTCAGATTACTCAATGGAAATCAGAATTACTCCCGTTTGTAGCCCCAATGTAGCCCAGAGCTTCATTCGAAACTGATCGCTGAAAATAATCCGTTGGATTTAAGAATGTCTAAAAGTGGTACCGGGAGGGGGACTTGAACCCCCATGATGTCGCCATCGGTGGATTTTGAATCCACTGCGTCTACCAATTCCGCCATCCCGGCAAGGATGTGTTTTTATCTAAAAAATGCTTGGGCTACAAATTCTTGAGAGAATTTTGAATCCCCTATGTCTACCCATTTCACCCCTCTGGCACGGGGAGGGACGCTGTATGAGCGCGGCATTATAGCAATCCAGTTATAAAGGTCAAAGGCTTTCCTTACCTAATCTAAGTTGTTCAAATATAAGTCATTTCATTCGTTGCTGGCGGATCTATGGTTCGGTAGCAGGCCGTTAAAATACAAAGTTTTTCAACGACCTGCTAGTCTGGAGTAGGCTTTTGCGCTACCCTTGCGCGCCTGCCATTTAACCGTCATTCAGTCAGTTCTTCCATGAAGTTAGCCGATTTTCATTATGATCTTCCCGATCAGCTTATCGCTCGTTATCCGACCCAGGAGCGGACGGCGAGTCGTTTGATGGTGCTGGATGGGGCTCAGCAGAGGGTTGGTCATCGGCGTTTCACGGATCTGCTGGATTTGCTCAACGCAGGGGATTTGCTGGTGTTTAATGACACCAAAGTGCTGCCCGCGCGTCTATGGGGGCGCAAGCTCACCGGCGGCAAGATTGAGATTTTGGTGGAGCGGATATTGGCTAATGATAGAGTTCTCGCCCATGTGCGCTCCAATAAATCCCTGCAGATCGGGGCGGAGTTGTTGTTACAACAGGACCGTGACGCTGATCAGGTTGCGGCAAAAGTTGAAGTGTTGGGGCGCCAGGGTGCGTTATTTGAATTAAGGATAACGGAAGGAGGAAGTGCGTTAGCGGTAATGAAAGCCATTGGCCATATGCCCTTGCCGCCTTATATTGATCGTGAGGATGAGCCGGCAGATCGTCAGCGCTATCAAACAGTTTACGGTAGCAAGGAAGGGGCGGTGGCAGCACCGACAGCGGGACTCCATTTTACCGATGAGTTTATTGCGGCTTGCACTGACAAGGGAATTGAAACCACCTTTGTAACCTTGCATGTGGGAGCGGGTACATTCCAGCCGGTTCGGGTTGAGAATATTACTGACCATGTGATGCATAAAGAAACGCTAGAGCTTAGCCAAACGGTCTGCAATCAGGTCGCGGCAACCCGTGCGCGCGGTGGACGCGTGGTGGCGGTGGGAACGACATCGGTTCGTAGTTTAGAAACCGCATCCCGGTCAGGGGAGTTAAAACCCTTTGCGGGTGATAGTGATATTTTTATATACCCTGGGTATCAGTTTTTATCTATCGATGCGATGGTAACCAACTTTCATTTACCAGAATCAACCTTGATCATGTTGGTGAGCGCCTTTGCTGGTCGCGAATTTATTATGTCGGCTTACCAGCAAGCGGTGGAAGAACAGTACCGTTTTTTTAGTTACGGTGATGCGATGTTTGTGTTGCCGACGTCAGAGGCGAGTTTGTAGAAGGGTATAACAGCAATGAGGTATTATGAGTCGCGAATGTTTTATGCAATTTAAACTCGATAATAGCGATGACAAGGCTCGCCATGGTCGGTTGAAATTTCCCCGGGGGAGGGTGGAGACACCAGCCTTTATGCCGGTGGGCACCTACGGCACGGTAAAGGGGATGTTGCCCCGGGATATCGAAGAGATCGGGGCGGATATTATTCTTGGCAACACCTTTCATTTGATGCTGCGTCCCGGCACCGATGTGGTGAAAGCTCACGGGAGTCTCCATGATTTTATGCACTGGGATAAACCCATTCTGACTGACTCCGGTGGTTTTCAGGTGTTTAGCTTAGGCGACTTGCGCACAATCACTGAGGAGGGCGTGTCATTTAAATCACCTATCGATGGTGCGAAGGTTTTCCTCGATCCGGAAACCTCAATGCGGGTGCAGCGGGATTTGGGTGCGGATATTGTGATGATCTTTGATGAATGCACACCCTATCCAGCGACTTATGACGAGGCCAAAGAGTCGATGGAATTGTCGTTGCGTTGGGCAGATCGCAGTAAGGTCGCTCATGGTGAAAGCTCGGCGGCGTTATTTGGTATTGTGCAGGGGGGAATGCATGAAGATCTGCGCAGGCAATCCATCAATGGTTTAAAAATGATTGAATTTGATGGCTATGCTATCGGCGGTTTGTCAGTGGGTGAGCCGAAAGATAAAATGCTTAAAGTGCTAGATGGTGTTATGCCGGATATGCCAAAGGACAAGCCGCGGTATTTGATGGGAGTGGGTACGCCACAGGATATTTTGGAAGCCGTTATGCGTGGTGTGGATATGTTTGATTGTGTAATGCCTACTCGTCATGCCCGCAATGCCCACTTATTTACTTCGGCAGGTGTAGTCAAACTACGCAACGCCAAGCACCGCCATAGCACAGAACCATTAGATTCCAACTGCGATTGTTATACGTGTAAAAACTTTAGCCGCGGTTATTTACATCACCTTGATAAGTGCAAGGAAATGTTGGGTGGTCAGTTAAATACTATTCATAATTTACGCTATTACCAGAATCATATGGCCGGAATTCGCGAGGCAATTGCCGACAATCGGCTAGAGAAATTTGCTGAGGAGTTTTATAGGGATCAGGGGGGAATGGCTCTTGCTTAAGTAAGTACCATTCGGATCAGGGGATGCTACGCAAGCATCAAAGGTCGCAAGCAATTAATAGAGCTGCCCTTATGTACAAACTGTGCTTTTACGTACCTGAGAGTCATTTGGATACCGTGAAGTCGGCGCTATTCGCTATAGGGGCCGGCAAAATTGGTGATTACGATCGTTGTTGCTGGCAAACGCTGGGGCAAGGACAGTTTCGACCACTAGAGGGGAGCGCCCCTTATATGGGTCAGCAAGGAAAAGTAGAAATAGTCGTTGAATATAAAGTAGAAATGGTTTTTGAAGATTGTTTGCTTAAGCAAGTGGTAGCAGCATTAAAACAGGCGCATCCCTACGAGGAGCCTGCTTATGATATTTGGCAGTTGGTTGAAATAGATTAGCTGTTAGGAAAGGGAATGATATTCGCATCAGCGGCGTTTTTCTTCTTGGGAGTTGAAGGCGCGTCTTTCGGGGGATCGTTTAATGCTTTGCGTAGTTGTTCAAAGGATTGATGCATCATATTGGAAATATGGATGCAGGCAGCAAGAGGGGTCTTGCTGGTTGCCCTTTTTGCATCGATTTGGAATTGCAATCCACGCAGGCGTTTACGTAGTGACTTCGGTGCGGAGTTAATGGTTTTGTGAGCCAGCCGTAGACGCAGTCTTTCTAGCTGCTGAGGGTCTTCCTGGGCTATTTGCAGCAAGATATCAAAGTCGGGCATTTCCTGATTCATACAACTACCTCAAGACATCAGTCGTATTATTGTTCTACTTACTTAACTTGTTTTACTTACCCATTCTATGGGTGCTTTTAATGAGTGGTTAAATTAGGTGTATTACGACCCACCTATGGCAAGATACTACTAGTAATAGGGGGAGTAGTCTATTGGTGGTAGGGCCTAACTAGGCCGTTTATGGTTTTTCTTTTAATTAGTAATACGTTAAATTACAAGGTGTTATAAGTTTTTTCCTAGAAAATAGTTTAGGTTTTTAGTGTGACTTTTTAACGGATATTTATCGGAAATATGTTTAATGTTGGATTCTGAGCTGTTTATAAGTACTTTATGCTGTTGTAGATGTTTGAACCTAGAAAAAGCAGTTGAATCTAGGGCCTGCCCCGCGACGCGCTTTTCGCGGAGTGTTTTGGGTACTGCGGACGCCTAGTGCATTGACTTCTTTATAGATGAAAAGGGAACTTTTTTTGAAAATTTTGACCTTATTGGCATGGATGCCATGGATGCAGAAAATGCAGGAGCAATTTTCTGTCACCGTATGGGTGACACCCAGAGCGCTACGCGGTGTGGGTCCTACTGCTTTCGACCAAAATTTTCAAAAAAAGCTTTACCTTCAACACCTTAGACGCCCTCGCTACGATGGGCCTGCCCCGTGAGTACAACGAATGCTTTGGGTATCAACTGCTTTTTCTAGGATAAAAGGATAGGGTATGGGTATTGGGTTACACCGTACAAGTTGAACAGCCATTATCTATTTGTAGAGTGTGCCATTAAACGCTTTGCAAGCTTTTTGCATTTTTTTATCGAGAGTCGCCAAGGGACAATCTTGCTGCTTTGCCAACAATAGGTAAGACGCATCATAAGCTGATACTTTATAAGGCTGCGCAAGCGTCAATAATTGGTTAGGGTGTTCCTCTCCACGAATAATGGTGGATAACTCAAACAAGGCATCTAAGCGACGGCTAGCGTCTTCCTGACTAATCACCTGTTGCTTGGTGTAATAGTGGGTAACAAAGGCAGATTCATAAACCCAGAGGTAAGGTACCAGGACAGTAAAGGCCTCGACTTTAATAGCCTGTAAAACGTTTTTAGCATACTGTTGATCTGATGCTGATCCGTCTTTAAATAACCAGCGCATCATCACGCTATTGTCGATGACCAGCGCATTTTCGTAACGTTCATTCTTTGCCAGACTTTTAAAGGCCACGTTTTCGACCCTGTTCAATCACTGATTCTAGCGAGCCTTTAACCGGAATAGGTTCAAGATTCATCAAGAAATCCAACGCCTGATGGGTTTTTACATCATCCTGGTAAGGCCGAATCTCTGCAATGGGTTTGCCGTGTTTATAGATCATAATGGCTTCGCCGGATTCGGCGACCTGATTGATAATGGTGTTGGCTTTTTTGTTGAGATCAGCCATTGTTACATGCATGGGGATATCCTTCATATAAATAGTACGTTTTATTGTACGTACTTTATGGGTCGTCGTCAACGGCTTACAA
>JAZFYA010000004.1:0-9287 GCA_036443315.1 Pseudomonadales bacterium | reverse complement strand
AAGCTGAAATGACAAAAAAAGACTATAAATACAGATCTTTATCGAACAATCAAACTAGATTGCACGGGTTGACTTCGTCGTCCTGGATTCCCGCCTGCGCGGGAATGACGACGGTAAGTGAGAAGCGAAAGGCTTTAACGACACCCGCCTACGCGGGAATGACAGCAGTTTATGGATGGACACTAACTAGAAATAATGTATAGGATAATGCAGTATCCGGGTACCACTGGGGTAGCTGTCCGCAACGCTTGGCCCACTTAAGGGCGTGGGGTTCCAACCGAAAGTGGGCCAAGCGTTACGAACAGCGGATTTATGGCTCCGGGCTCGAGGCGCCTAGTTCTTCACCCCGTTAAGTATGGCCCAGTCCTGTTGAATAGTAGGGGCTTCCATATCAAACCACTGCTGGTAGCAATCGCGTAACCCCTGGGCCTGACCGGAGATAACCCCTGACAGAGCTAGTTTTCCACCGCTGCGGGTAAGGCGACGCCAGTTCCATCAGGGGGCCTGCGAGGATATTGGCAACCACGACGTCGACCTGGGCATTGTCGGGGGCTTGATCAGGTAGATAGGTGTGGAGTTGGGCGCTATCTATAGTGTTGCGTTTGGCGTTGTTCAGCGTGGCGATCAGTGCCTGTGGATCATTGTCGATAGCAATGACATCCTTTGCGCCAAGCAGCAGGGCGGCGATACCGAGGATGCCGGAGCCACATCCGTAGTCGATAATAGTTTTACCCTGCAGGTTACCGCTGTCCAGCCATTCCAAACAGAGTGCGGTGGTAGGGTGTGTGCCGGTGCCAAAGGCCAGCCCTGGGTCCAGCATCAGGTTGGCAGCATTGGGTTCTGGCGGTTGTCGCCAACTCGGGCAGATCCACAGCCGCTTGCCAAAACGCATGGGGTGGACATTATCCATCCACACCCGTTCCCAGTCCTTGTCTTCCAGAATCTCCCAACAATAACGGGGTAAACTGTTGCCGTAGTTGGCGGTGGCAACCACGGTGGCTCGATGGGTATCGGTGTCGGCAGTGAACAGACCGGTAACGCGGGTATGGTTCCAAAGCGGTGTTTCGCCGAGGGTCGGTTCGAGAATGGGCTGGTTGGCGCTATCTTCCAGGGTGACTGCAACGGCACCTGCAGCGAGCAGGGCATTTTCAATGGCTTCGGTTTGCTCGACGCTGGTTTCTACTCGTAACTGTAGCCAGGACATAAGATAGGTTACGAGAAGCAAGGAGCGGGGTGCGAGGAAAAACAGCCTGCTAATGTTAGTTTCATTAGGTGCACGGGTTTATTGCTTCTCACATGCCAAGTTTTTTCTCTAAATAATGGATGTTCACACCACCTTCGCGGAAAGGCCCGTCACGAACCAGGTCTTGTTGCAGTGGAATATTGGTGCGAATACCGTCGATAACGATTTCATCCAGTGCGCTGCGCATACGATTTAGTGCAGTGTTGCGATCCTCCGCCCAGGTAATCACTTTGGCAATCATCGAGTCGTAATGCGGGGGTACGTTATAACCGCTGTACAAATGTGAGTCGACGCGTACGCCCAAACCACCGGGTGGGTGATATATTTTTACTGGGCCGGGGCAGGGCATAAAGGTTTTGGGATCTTCGGCGTTGATGCGACATTCAAATGCGTGGCCACTGAGTTTGATATCCTCCTGTCGGAGTGACAATTTTTCCCCTGAACAAACCTTGATTTGTTCTTTAATCAAGTCGATATTGGTGATCATCTCGGTGACAGGGTGCTCTACTTGAATACGGGTATTCATTTCAATAAAATAAAAACTGCCGTCTTCGTATAAAAACTCAAACGTACCGGCACCGCGATAACCAATTTCAATACAAGCGTTGACGCAGGATTGGTACACCTGCTGGCGTACCTCTTCCGGTATGCCAGGTGCTGGCGCTTCTTCTAATACTTTTTGATGGCGGCGCTGTAGGGAGCAGTCGCGATCGAATAAATGGACTGCATTGCCTTGGCCGTCGGACATTATTTGGATTTCAACGTGGCGGGGATTTTCTAAAAACTTTTCCAGGTACACGGTGCCATCGCCGAAGGCGGCGGCGGCTTCGGCGCGAGTAACGTGAATTGAGTTTAGCAACGCGGCTTCACTTTGCACTACGCGCATGCCGCGGCCACCGCCACCAGACGCGGCCTTGATGATCACCGGGTAACCGATATCACGGGCAATTTGCAGGCAGCGCTCTTTATTGTCTACTGGCAGCGGGCCGTTAGAGCCTGGTACTGTCGGCACGCCGGCCTTGCGCATGGCTTCAATGGCGGACACCTTGTCGCCCATCAGGCGAATCACTTCCGGCGATGGGCCGATAAAAATAAAACCACTTTTTTGTACCTGCTCGGCAAAGTCAGCATTCTCTGCTAAAAAACCATAGCCGGGGTGAATGCCTACGGCATCGGTGACTTCAGCCGCGCTGATAATGGCGGGAATGTTTAAGTAACTCTGTGGAGAGGGGGCGGGACCGATACACACTGCTTCGTCTGCCAGGCGTACATGCATTAACTCGCGGTCGGCCTGAGAGTGAACGGCAACGGTTTTGATGCCCATCTCTTTGCAGGTGCGGAGGATGCGCAGGGCAATCTCACCGCGGTTTGCAATCACTATTTTTTCTAGCATGACTTGTTTCCAGGTATCAGTTTCCAGGTATCAGTTTCCAGGTATCAGTTTCCAGGTATCAGTTTCCAGGTATTAGCTTCTGGGTATAGTAGGGTGCAGACGTATTTTTGTATCCGGGCTTATACGATCGTAACCAGGGGTTGATCAAATTCTACTGGTTGGCCATCTTCAACCAAAATGGCTTCAATAACCCCGGCTTTGTCGGCTTCGATTTGGTTCATCATTTTCATCGCTTCAACAATGCATATTACGTCGCCGACTTTGACGTGCTGGCCTACTTCTACAAACGCAGGCGAACCGGGAGAGGCCGCGTGATAGTAAGTGCCGACCATCGGTGATTTGATAATATGGCCACTTATTTTGGGGGCAGTATCGACTTCCGCGGCGGGGGCGGGGGCGATAGCGGGTGCTGGTGCAGGGGCAATCGCCGCAACGGGAGCTGGGGCTGCGTAAATCGGTGTGCTGGCGGCTGAATTGCGGCAAATACGCACGGACTCTTCGCCTTCTTTGATTTCGATCTCACCGATATTGGATTCTTCGAGTAGTTCAATCAGTTTTTTTACTTTGCGTATATCCATGAAGGTTCTCTTATTGGTCGTTATCTAAAAATATTGGGTTTAAATGCGTTGCAGGTTTCAGCTGTTAGTTTTTAGCTATCAAGTGCCAGCTATTAAGTGTCAGCTATTAATTCCAACACGGCTAATGGCTGCTTGCAGCGCTAATAGGTAACTTTGGGTACCCAGGCCGCTGATAATTCCTTCGGCAATATCCGAGAAGTAGGAGTGTCTGCGGAAGTCTTCTCGTTTATGTACGTTGGATAAATGCACTTCAATAAAGGGAATGTTGACGCCAAGCAGGGCATCCCGTAGGGCAATACTGGTATGGGTAAAGGCACCGGGGTTAAAGATAATAAAGTTGATACCTTCCTGGCAGGCTTCGTGGATGCGCTGAATCAGTTCATATTCGGCATTACTTTGCATGGTGAGCAAGTGGTGCCCCGCGGCAATGGCGGCATCGGACAATTCCCTGTTTATATCGTCAAGGGTGGTGGTGCCATACACTTCCGGTTCGCGATTGCCGAGCAGATTCAGATTGGGGCCGTGTAGTACCAGTATTGAAGCCATGATGACATTCTCGGTTGTGTACCTAACATTTTGGTTATTTTTTTTGCGCTAAGGCAGGTCAATGCCCAAAATCTGTGGAATATGCGCGATTCTGCCTTAAAAAATAACTGTAGTCTATTACTTGTTGATTTCAATGAAGTTCGCTGCAGATTCACAGCAATTGATAGCATGATGGCGGCAAAGTGCTTGATAGAGCGTGCATGTTAGCTGCAAAAGCCGTCTAGTTTGGTACATATTGCGGGGAGATTGGGCTAAATGTCATCAACTCCAGCAAAAGTGTCGGTAACTTTTGATAATATGTAACCATCTACGTTTTGGGTGGGGTTTCTTAGAAAAATTGCAAAACAACAATGCAAGAATCAAGATAGGCGATAATCGATACAGTATAAGCGAAGATATGCTTATAACTGAGTGTTTTCAGCCAGTTCTCTGGTTTGGGTTACTGTGGTGATGGCGTCGATAACCCTGTCGGTGGTTAGAATCTGTGGCAGGATGATTTCCGGGCTGTTTAGGTCTGCCGGGTAAGCCAGATAGAGAGGAATACCATTGCGGCCATATTGTCGTAGTAGCGCGGTGATTTCCGGATCGTGATTGGTCCAATCCCCCTTCATATAGATCATGCCGGCATCGCTAAGAGCCTGTGTAAAGCGGTCAGAACTGAGAGCGATTTTCTCGTTAGCCAGGCAGGTAATACACCAATCGGCAGTAATATTGATAAACACAGGTTTACCCTGTTGGCGCAGCTGGTGCAGCGTTTCTGGGCTATAAGCCACCCATTGTTGATTGCCGTCGAGCCCGGGGGGTGCAGATTTAAGTAATGGGCTACTCAGTACAGCAATGGCCACTGCAGTGCAGATCGCAGCCACAGTACGTTTCACCGTGCGGCCGTTCCAGAGCCAGATTGCCAGGGCGAGTAGCACGCAGCCCAGCAGCAGTCCGGCCATGCCGTTAACACCGGTTTGGTTGCCAACCACCCAGCACAGCCACACCGCCGTTGCGTAGAGCGGGAAGGCTAGGAATTGTTTTAGCTGTTTCATCCACGGGCCGGGTTTGGGGATTTTGTTCAGCAGTTTGGGGGAGCAACTCAGGAGTAATACCGGTAATGCCATGCCGAATCCGAGGGTGGCAAACACTAGCAGGGCGATAGGCGTGGGTTGGGTAATGGCAAAGCCCAGAGCGGTCCCCATAAAAGGTGCAGTGCAGGGGCTAGCAACCACCGTGGCTAGTATGCCGGTAAAAAAGCTGCCACTGTAACCCGATTTTTCAGCCAGCTTGCCGCCGATATTCATCATCTGTCCGCCAAATTCCACAAAACCTGACAGGCTTAAACCCATGACAAAAAATAAATAGGCCAGCCCGGCAACAAACCAGGGTGACTGTAAATGAAAGCCCCAGCCAATCGCTTCCCCGGCTGCTTGTAATGAAACCAAAACCGCCGCAACAGCAACAAAGCTGACGACGACGCCAGCGCTGTAAGTGGCGCCGTGAATCACTGGAGAATGATTTTTATCATTGGCGAACCCCAGTACTTTTAAGCTCAGTATCGGAAATACGCAGGGCATTAAATTTAACATTACACCCCCCAGCACGGCGAGTAGCAGCATGTAGGGTAAACTGCCGAAGTTAGCTGGTGTCGTTTTAGTCGGGGGGTTTTTGACGTCGTTATGGGTGGCAGGCGTAGCGGTTTCGGTGACAGTGAGTTGTGAGCTATCGAGTTGAAAGTATTGCGAATAGGGTGGGTAGCATAAACCTGCATCGGCACATCCCTGGCTGGTTACTGTTAAGCTTAAGTTCGATGTTTGAGGAATGGCACCCAGGAGGATTTCGGCGTTGTGGTAGTAGACTTCAACACGGCCAAAGTAGTCATCGTTTTTTTCCAGGCCGTTGGGGATTTGTACGTTGGTGGCAATGACGTTGTCGCCATCCATCAGTTTAAAACTGAAGCCGTGACGATACAGGTAATAGCCTTCGGCAATTTGCCAGTTTAGCTGCAGCTGTTGTTTGCCTGGGTCGGCTGCGGCAAATTCGACATTGAGAATATATGCCTGCTCTACCAGCAGGAACGCCTCTTTAGCCAACAGGGCATTGCTGTCGTCAGTAAAGGCGGTTCTACTATCGGCGTCAGGGTTAGGGCTAAAAGCTGTTTGTGCTAATAGACCCACAGGCTTGAATAAAAGGGCAGAGCAGAAGAGCATTAAAAGTCCGGTGCGCATGGTGTTCCTGTCTTTACCTGTTGGTACTGTGCTGGTGAGAAGCCTTTGAGTGCTTGGACTCTGATGTTGGAATGAGTTCCCTAGATGTAATGCCGTAATTGTATAGCAAAATACCACAAGCGCTGGGAATTGGTTCAAAAAGTTAACAGTTACTTTACGTTGGGGTGGATGTTTTGGTGGGTATTGTGAAGGGTTTGGTGTTTGGCTATTGTGGCCGCGGTGTTTTCTGGCTAATAGGGCTGGCTGTGGTAGGTTTCGGCTTGCCAGGTTGCGTAGAGCCCGGTGTTCAGGGGGTGGCTGATCCTGTAGCTGTTGCTGAGCGGGAGGCGCGTAAGCACCGGGTCAGGGTGTTGTTAGCAAATGCTCAGCAGGCACTGGCGGATGATAGGCTGATGGTTCCCAAGTCTGATAATGCCTACGGTTGGTATCAACAGGTGTTGGTTATTGATGAGCGCAATCCCGAAGCGCACTGGGGTATGCGCAGGATAACGGCCCGCTATCTGCAGCTGGCTGAACAGGCCTTTCGCAGTGGTCGAGTGGATAAGGCCGAGCAAATGTTACAACGGGCGGAGAAAATTGCTGCTACATCGACGCAGACGGCAGCCCTGCGCGAGCAATACCGTCAAAGTGCTGCGGCTAACGAGACCTATTTGCCGATAAGGGAATTATCGGCTCGCAGTGAAAAGATGCAGCTGCAGTTGACGAGATTGGCAACGCAAGCACAAGCAGATAATTCTCGCCTATTAATTGTTGCCCGCAGTGATGCCGAAGGGCGCTGGATTTATCAGCAGATGCGCGCTGCGGTGACTGGCTACCGGTTGCGGGGTAATATTGAAATTGGGCGTGTCCCCCGGGTGGTGCTAATTGATTTGTAACAATATTGATTGTATAGGTTTATAGTTATACTCCTGTGAGTATTTAAGGAGCAGCTGTTGGCCGTTCAATTATTGTTGTTTCGAGTTTGGTTAAGTCGAGTGGGTCTTACTCTCTGCGCTGTTTTTTTTGTAGCAACTACCAATGCCGAGCTGGAGATCGAAGGCGGTTATGTTCGTGGCTTGCCGCCGGGACAACCGGTAACCGCTGCATTTATGCGCTTGATCAATACCGGTAACAGCGCCGTAGAAATTAATGCCGCTACTACTGACAGCGCTGAACGCGCCGAAATTCATGTCCATCGCCATAGTCATGGCATGATGAGGATGGAACGGGTAGGGAGTATTATCGTGCCGGCCAACGGTGATTTTATTCTGGCCCCCGGTGAGTATCATTTAATGTTGATCAATTTACATAAACCGCTGCGCGAAGGCGATTCAGTCAACATTGAGCTACACAGCAAAAGTGGTGATGTATTGACCGCGCAATTGTCCGTTCGCAGTGTGCTTAACGAACATCACGAGCATCAAAAACACTAAATAATAGGCAGAATTCTTCGAGGGTGTTATGGATTGGCAATCAATTAAAGAGCGCCTGTGGCAGTGGCGTGAAAACGGTTTAGAGGCAGTAGGTGATGGTGTTGTACCCCGTACAGTCGTTGTGGTTGTTGTGGTTTATCTGGTCGTCGCAATATTTGCGGGCATATATTGGTCGATTTCACCTGAGCAATTTGCGGTAAAAGAAAATGCCGCAGTGCTGGCGGAAAGTAATAATCAAGCGGTAGTAATAGGGTCGGTGACCACAGCATCATTGATTCGCGTTACATCAATTTTGCTCGATAAGACGGGGGGTTTTTTGAGTAACGATATTATGCCTCCCGGTGTGTGGCTGGATAATATACCCAGCTGGGAATACGGTGTGTTGATTCAATCACGCGATATCACGCGCGCACTTAGGGAGAGTTTTAGTCGCTCCCAATCGCAATCTCGGGAGGATGAGGATTTGGCTAAAGCCGAACCCAGTTTAAATTTTTCCAGCGATAGCTGGGCGGTGCCAGCCACTGAGTCTGAGTATCGCAGCACGATTAAATATTTGGGTCGCTATTTACAAGGTTTGGGTGATCAAGGGAAGACCCGCTCCCAGTTTTATGCCCGCGCTGACAACCTGAGCTACTGGCTGGCGATTGTTGAGACCCGTTTGGGTAGTTTGTCCCAGCGATTAAGTGCCAGTGTCGGCAAGCGTCGATTGAATACGGATTTGGCCGGTGATCCTGCTGCACAGCAATCCACCTATGCACCTAGTGAGCTTGAAGTGAAAACTCCCTGGATGGAAATTGATGATGTGTTTTATGAGTCTCGCGGTGCAGCTTGGGCCTTGTTACATTTTATGCAGGCAGTTGAAGTGGATTTTGCGGAAGTGCTAAAGAAGAAAAATGCTCTGGTGAGTTTGCAGCAAATTATTCGCGAACTGGAATCTACCCAGCAGTCGGTCTATAGCCCGATGATTTTAAACGGTAGTGGTTTTGGTCTGGTGGCCAATCATTCGTTGGTGATGGCGTCTTACATTTCCCGTGCCCATGCAGGCATTATTGATTTGCGGGATTTGTTGTCTCAAGGCTAACCAACCTGGCCTGTTATCGTGCGCTGTGTCCGCCATGAAACTACTGTAATGTATTGCATAAGGAATAATCCGTGAAGCGAAGTATTATCCTCCTCATTTGTTCTTTTTTAGTAGCCTGTGCTTACAGTCCACAACAAATCACTATCAATCCGGTGATAGATACCGCTGCTGAAGATTATGGTGATGGCCGCGCCGTCACAGTATCGGTTGAAGATAATCGAGCCACAAAAGCGTTGGGAAGTCGAGGGGGTATTTATAAAGAAACCAGCTTAATCACCACTAGCAATAGTATTACCGATGCCATAGCCCGTGCCGCTGAAGCCAAACTGGTGACGCAGGGTTTTAATATCAATAGCGCCGCTGCGGCTGTTAATAATAGCGCCAGCCTTAAAATTATTATTGATGAATTGAGCTACGATCTGCCTGAGCAGTCGGTCGGTAAAAAAGTCGTGTTAAAAGCGGTGTTAAAGGTAGAGATCGCTGCCGGGGATGAAACCTATACCGGTCATTACCGCACTAACTCGGAAAGACAAACGGTGATTACACCCAGTATGGCCAAAAATGAAGAGATGATTAATACGTTGCTCTCCGATACCTTGCTGCGTTTATTTTCCGACCCAAAGTTAAAGGCATTTCTGAGTAATATACCCAAAGCGATTGAAATTTAGGTTTTAGAGTGTGTCCTCATCCCGCGGCCACCCCGTCATCCCACCCCACGACCACCCCGTCATCCCGCGGCTTGACCGCGGGATCCATGGAAGGACACGAAAATGCAAAAGGACTTTTATATTGACATACTGGCGAGCAAACGCAAAGGCACG
>JAZFYA010000003.1:0-24533 GCA_036443315.1 Pseudomonadales bacterium | reverse complement strand
CCTCACTCGGTTGGAACCCCACGCCCTGGTGAGGGGTTAGACTACCGAGGGTAGCTAGACTGTGCGGTATCCGAGTACCACTGGAGTAGCTGTTCGCAATGCAAGGCCCGCTAAAGGGCGTGGGGTTCCAACCAATAGTGGGCCTTGCATTGCGAACAGCGGGTTCAAAGCTCTTCGGTTATAGTCTTAAGTAAGTGCCATTCGGGACCGGGATGACTTGAAATACTACCCTTCTAACCCAATAACTGCACTAATACTTCAGGGATACTCTATGCGTCTATTCTTTTTGTTGTTTATTACTGTGCCCATTATTGAAATGTGGGTGCTGATTGAGGTCGGTGCAAAGATTGGCGGTCTAAATACTATTTTCCTGGTGTTTCTGACTGCGGTCATAGGTCTGGCTCTGTTGCGGCAGCAGGGGCTAAAAACCTTGCTCAAGGCTAATCAGCGGATGGAGCAGGGTCAGCTGCCGGCGGGGGAAATTATCGAAGGGATTATATTGGCAGTTGGTGGTGCATTGCTGCTCACTCCAGGCTTTATTACTGATGCGATTGGTTTTGCCTGTCTGTTACCGCCCAGCCGTAAATTGCTGGTGGCGGCATTACTGCGACAGGAAATAGTGATGGCCAGTTATGGGCGCGGGGCAGGTTTGAGTGCTTCATTTCAGCAATCCAGCCAAAGCAGTCACCACTCCAACCGAGAAGCGCCGGGTCGGATTCGGTCTGCAGACCAGGGGAATACGCCTATTGACGGAGAATTTCGTCGTGAAGAGTAGGCTCAAGAATGCTTATTATTAACTCATTGTTTTACAAGACTATTTTTCTATTTAAAGTTGCTCGCGGGAATGCATTAGCACTCTTTAGCCTTGAGTGCTAAAAAACCCCCATAAAGCCCTTGATATCCCTTGGGCTGCCCCCATATTCAGCACCATCCCGGGTTATGCCGGATACTTTTAGAATTCATAACCATTTATCACTAACTTTAATTTTAGGAGAAGTGCGAAAATGAACATTCGTCCGTTATACGATCGCGTTGTCGTTCGTCGCAAGGAAGAAGAAGAAACAACTGCTGGCGGAATTATTCTGTCTGGCTCTGCTAAGGAAAAACCCAATCAGGGTGAAGTCCTCGCTGTCGGTGAGGGCAAAATTTTAGACAGCGGTGAAGTCCGTGCATTAGCCGTTAAGGTGGGTGATCAGATAGTGTTTGGCCAATACGCCGGTAGCAACACTATCACGGTTGACGGCGAAGAGCTGATTATCATGAGCGAAAGCGAAATTTTTGGTGTGGTTGCTTAAAGTCAGCACCATTGACTTATCAATCACCTACGTGAAAATTTAAAATTTAAAATTTAAAGGAAACAATCATGGCTGCAAAACAAGTAAAATTTGGCGATGAAGCTCGCCAACGCATGCTCGCTGGCGTGAATATTCTCGCTAACGCGGTTAAAACCACGTTGGGGCCAAAGGGTCGCAATGTTGTTTTGGACAAGGCGTTTGGTGCTCCTACTGTCACTAAAGACGGTGTATCCGTTGCCAAAGAAATCGAGCTGGAAGACAAGCTGGAAAATATGGGCGCGCAGATGTTGAAAGAGGTTGCCTCTAAAGCCTCTGATGACGCTGGTGACGGTACCACTACAGCGACTGTTCTGGCCCAGGCTATCGTTAGCGAAGGTCTGAAATCCGTTGCCGCAGGGATGAACCCTATGGACCTGAAGCGCGGTGTTGACAAGGCCATTGCGGCAGCAGTGGCCGAAATTGAAAAAATGGCTACTCCTTGTATCGACGGCACAGCTATTGCTCAGGTGGGTAGTATTTCTGCCAATAGTGATCAACCGATCGGCGACATCATTGCTGAAGCAATGGATAAAGTGGGCAAAGAGGGTGTTATCACTGTTGAAGAAGGTAATGTTCTGGAAAATGAACTGGAGGTGGTTGAAGGTATGCAGTTTGATCGCGGTTACCTGTCACCTTACTTTATCACTAACAGCGAAAACATGACGGTTGAACAGGAAAATCCCTACATCCTGTTAGTCGATAAGAAAGTCTCCAATATCCGCGATTTGTTACCTCTGTTAGAGCAGGTAGCTAAAGCCGGTCGTCCTCTGGTGATTATTGCCGAAGACCTTGAAGGTGAAGCCCTGGCAACGCTGGTTGTTAACAACATGCGCGGTATTGTTAAGGTTTCGGCCTGTAAAGCGCCTGGTTTTGGTGACCGTCGTAAAGCCATGCTGGAAGATATCGCTACCTTGACGGGTGGTACGGTGATTTCTGAAGAAATCGGTAAAGAACTCGAATCTGCAACTCTGGAAGACCTGGGTACTGCCAAGCGCATCACTATGGACAAAGACAACAGTACTATTGTTGACGGTGCTGGTGAAAGTTCGGTGATTCAAGATCGTGTTGCCGCTATCCGTGTGCAGATTGAAAACACGTCCTCTGACTATGATTGTGAAAAATTGCAGGAGCGTGTGGCCAAGCTGGCTGGCGGTGTTGCGGTTATCAAGGTTGGTGCTGCTACTGAAGTCGAGATGAAAGAGAAGAAAGCCCGGGTTGAAGATGCTCTGCATGCAACTCGCGCTGCGGTAGAAGAAGGTGTGGTTCCTGGCGGCGGCGTTGCTTTGATTCGCGCCCTGCAGGTTCTGGATGGTTTGACGGGTGCCAACGATGAGCAGACTGCCGGTGTTAACCTGGCCCGTCGTGCGATGGAAACGCCTCTGCGTCAAATCGTTGATAACGCCGGTGATGAATCTTCGGTTGTTCTCGACAAAATCAAGCAGGGTGAAGGTAACTATGGTTACAACGCTGCAACGGGTGATTACGGTGATATGATCGAGATGGGTATTCTTGATCCGGCCAAAGTGGTGCGTACTGCATTGCAAGCGGCTGGTTCTATCGCTGGTTTGATGATCACTACTGAAGTCATGGTTGCTGATCAACCTGTTGACGCGAGTAGTGCCGCTCCTGCTATGCCTGATATGGGTGGCGGCATGGGTGGTATGGGCGGCATGATGTAAGCGTCGCTTATGCTTCAGACGTTGGACGCCTAGACGTCAGACGCAAAAAAGCCTCGACATTGTCGGGGCTTTTTTTTGGTTGTAAGAAGCGAGGGTGAGTTCTTTGAAACCTTCGAGAATCGAGGGGGATAGATTTTTTCGTTCTTTTGAAACAAAAACGCCCAGTTAATACTGGGCGTTTTTGTTGTAGGCATCAGACGTCCAGCGTCTGATCAGCAGCGCTTGCTGAAATCTAGAAAACTCAGTTGTTAAACAAATTGTAGCAAGGCCAGGCAAACAACAGTTAAAGCGACTGAGCAGTGGATAACACCTTTGACGGATGCCATAGGACCCACCTTACCGAACATGGCATTGGCCTGCAGCAGTACAATGAGCCCGAGAACGGCAGCTAAACCCGTGCCCACACCCTGGAAACCTGTAGTGGACAGAACAATATTACCGGCGCCACCGCCACCGTGGGATGAACCAATCATGCCTAATACCATAGGCATTGAGAATAAGGTATTGGTGCGGGAAGCCAGTAAGGCTTTGGGGCCAGCGGTGCCAGCATCGCCTTCAACAATACCGATGACGATTTTTTGGGCTGGCCAAATGATTAGCCAAACGTTCAGGAACATAAAAGTACCCATTAAGGCGCCCATGGTGATATAGCCATCGATCCCCCAGGATTTGCGAATACCCTCTAGCAACAATAGGCCTGTAATAAAGGTGAACATTGCGCCCCAACGGAACCACCACAGGGCACGGGGAGCCAATTTTTTAGTGGCATCAGCTTTGGCATCTGCAGTGGCTTCTTTGAAGTATTCGCCCTGTACAAAGTTGAAGTAGTACAACAGTCCAATCCAGGTAATACCGAATACTACATGCAACCAGCGAAATGACATATCAAGACTAATAAAATTTTCCATAAGACTACCCTTCTTGGTGTGTTGGTTTATTGTTTTTCATGTCCCCACAACCCGATAAAGCTGACTGTAAAACTCAAGGACTGAATTTAGAGTAATTATATAGGCTATTTTACAAGAATGTGAAACTTCATTTTGATTGCGTAGTGCTAAACGCAGTTTTTTGGCTGTAGGGTCCAACATTGAAAAATATGAGCTGTTGACTATTGTTTAGGCGCGAATGGTTTTATACAGCTAATGCCCATGAGATAATGAGGGGTATTAAGTTTTCATCTATAAGCTTTGGGTATATGACCTTCAATCTATAACCTTCAATTTATAAACAAGTGTGTAGAATTTTATGTCCCGCAGAGATAATGACCCTATAGGCCATGCGCCTAAAATCGTTCCGGCTCATGATGAAATAGCGTCTTATCAACGGAATAAGGCCAAGGGTTCGCTGGTGGCCAGTTTAGGTGAAGTGCCAGACGTGCTGGGTAATGGTGGTTCGTTGGCTTCAATCACGGTATTGGCAGTAGTGGTGCTGGTTCTATTGGCTATGGTTGGAACGGCTGGGTACCTCTACCAGAAATTAAGCTTGGCAGAGCAAGCGATCCAAAATTATGAGTTAAGAATTTCCGATCTGGAGCGTCGATTGTCCGTTACCGATGAAAGTATGAGTGAGTCCAGTGTAGCGATAAAGGTTAAGGTGCGGGAGCTGGATTCAGAAATACGCAAACTGTGGGATAACGTTTGGAAAAAAACTAAACAGCAGTTTGCTGAACATGACGCCCAATTGAAAAAGCATGAACAGAGAATAAACCAGAGCGATGTTTTTATTGTTACAGCCAAGCGACAGATATTGAAAAATGACACCGTGGTCGCAGGCTTAACAACGCAACTGGCCAAGGCGAAAAAAATGCAGCTAACGGTAGCTGCCAATCAGAAGACCTTGGGTCAGCAGGAGGCGCGTTTCGAAACGACGGCAGACAAACTGAACCTGCTGAATAGTCATGTTAAGAAACTGGACCGTCGAATCAAAGATACAGAGGAGTGGGTGGACTCGATAAATGGTTTTCGACGTCAGGTGAATCGTGATATCGGCACCTTAAAACAGCATGTGGGTCAGCTACAGGGTAGTGGTCAATAACGCTCGCCTGTTTACCCCGTAATGTCCCTTCCAAAACGAGGAGTTCGCACTCAATGACTGTGATCCGTCAAGACGATCTAATTGAAAGCGTAGCCGGTGTTGGATGTTAGTTGATATTTTTTCGAAAATTTTTCAGCAAGTAATAAAGCAATAAAAAAACCGAGAACAAAATCTCGGTTTTTTTATTGCTTGTTTAAACACTAGCTTACCAGCCGGTTTTGGTACCTCGGCTATTTAATGTTATCGGTATATTACCAGTTCCCGGAACATCATTTGTATCTCCTAGCTGGGCTCCTAAAGCGGTAGCGGTAAGCAGTACACATTGTGCAATGGGTGGTACCAGCGCACCTGCACAGACACTGGCTGCAACAGAGTAGTGCCCATCTATTGATATCTGGGGTGCAGCATAACCCATGGCCGTCAGGTCTATAGTATAGACGCCATTATCTGCTGCAAAGCGCTCCTCGGCATGCATAATTTCGTTAAGCATAGTGTAGGCATCACTGCGGTTCGCCTTGAGTTTTTGCTTGGTGTAGGAGGGAACAGCCAAGGTCAACAACACCCCTACGATACATACCACCAACATTAACTCAATCAGGGTAAAACCGCGCTGCTTTTTAATGACATGATTTAAAGATACAAGCATTAGTTTTCTCTCCAATAGGTCTTATGCAGAGTTAAGTCGATATCACCTGTTTTACATTCAGTACCTACACAGACAACCGCGCTAGTTTTTTTTGTATTGATTGATGGGTCGTACCCTGCATCGCCCTGGCAATTTGTGCCTGATATACAGTAGTCGATGACGGTGAAAATTACCGCAGGATCGGGTGGAATACCACCATTATCCAACGGAATATAGGGTTGAGCTACTCCATTGACTACTAGTGTGCTTTTTCCGTTTTGTGCATCGAGTAAATAATATCTACCACTACCTGTACCGGCGTCGCAGACTGATCCAGAGGACGGGGCAACATAGGTGGTCATAATAATCTCGTCATCAAACGTGATGGTTCTTGATAGGCCTTTTTCACCTTCACCAGAAGCACCCAGTGCCATATACCAGCCGTATGTGGTTGCGCCAGTGTTTGAGGGAGATGACAAAAACAAATCAGTTAGGCCAATGGTTCCGGTACCGCCAACATAGTTGTATTGATTTGGATTAGTTGGATCAGTTAAAGCGTTTGGATCAAAGATCACAAAAAGGTAATCGTCAATCAGTGTTTCTCTGGGTGAAGCGCGATAACCGGATGTGACCGCAATCGTTAGGAATGAGTTTTTTCCCCTAGTAGTAAAATAGGCGACATCCGGTGCATTAAAGAAACGACGGAATTCAGAGGCCGTGGAGCTAGTAGCGCCCAATTCGGCAATGGAACCACCTTCTATAGTATTAACGAAGTCAGTCTGGCTGGTTGCTTTATCGGGGAAATCGATACGCCACATGGTGCCTTGTATATCGACAGCAAATAAAAAGTCGGTATAGCCGTCACCATTGACGTCGGCGATAGCGACGTTGGCTACCATACTATTGTCCATACCACTAAAGTTACCACCGCTACTACTGTCCACCGACCAGATGAGTGCGCCAGTTCTGGCATCCACCATATACAAGGCACTGCCTTGGTCACCGCTGGTTGCGACGGTTGTTGTATCGTGAATCGTATCGTAACCACCGCCGAACAGTAACACGTCGGTGTCAGTAGAGCCCCATTTTACTTTACCTCGTTGTGGCACTGACCAGGTTTGGGTAAGTTTCGAAAAACCCGTAGTAGCACTGGGACCGGTACCACCGTTGATTTGCCATAATAGTTTGGGATTGGCTCGGCTGGTGACATCGAAAGCATAAATATTTTTACCGCCACGGCGCATGGCCTGGTAAATATACACGTGATCATTTTGGGCAGCGCCTTTGCTGTCTGTATAAGTATCCGCAGTATTGCCATTGGCGAAAGTCACAATACTGCCATCGGCATCACCATCGTTGCGCCATATCGTCATAGCGGCATCTAGACCGTACACTTTGCCAGAAAAGCCCCCTAGATTTTGATAGTAGGTAGTTAAATTAGGGAGCAATTCCTGTGGAATAAAGGCAAATTCTTCAGTACCATCACCGGTGTCTATCGCGTGAAATAAACCCATATTGGACGCTGAATAAAGCGTGTCATCGAAGACCAGGTTGAGTGGGTCAGTACTGTCTGTGTAATAGGTGACTATGGATGGCTGATTATGGATTACATCGGCGAGAAAGTAATGAGGAGTGTTGGTGCTGGTGTTATCCTCCCCTCTTGTCCAGGTGATAATATCAGTACGTTCCGCCTCTGTGGTGGCATTACTGGCACCAAGACCTAGCAGAGCCGTGGTGATATTGTTGTTGCTATCAAGCACTGGCTCGTTCGACATTGAAACTGAGCTTGGTGCTGCACTGCTAATGTAGGTATAGATTTTTCGAATCGAGGGGTCGGTTAGTTCATAGGCAAAGCCGCCATACTCAATATCGTCACCATCCGCTCTTACAACACCGCTATCGTCCCAATCTGTTTTAGTGGTCCATATACTTAATGCCCCTGGTTTAGTGATTGAACCAGTGCCACTGATGACAACAGGTTTAAAGTAACCGGTATTAAGCTCTGATGAAGAGCTGGCATCATCGATAGCATCTACATTAAGGGCATCAACAATGATGCCATCCAGTAAGCGGTATTTTTTAATATTGCCATTCCAACGGGGGGAGGCACTGGGTTGGAACAGGGCAAAGTAGAGCTCATCCCGGTGCTGTAAACCGCTATAGGCGTTTATGGCAACGGCCGGGGCGACAAAGGTATCCTTTTCAAAGTTAACCTGATTGAGGATATCAGTAAAGGCGACCGTTAGTTCTGAGGCGGTAGCTGCGGTTTTATAGAGGCCACCGCCATTGGATGCGGCATTTTGCAGCAATGTGGCATTGGTAGCTGCGCCAAAACCAATCGTGTGTACCGCGATCTCCTGATCGCCTACTAATGTGTTGGAATGATCCCTAATGGATACGGGTATTGTGCTGTTAACGTTGTGGATCCAATCGGCGAATTCGTCCAGACAGTTATCACTACATGTGGCAGGACCGATATAGGAGCTACTTTCTATACTGCTATCGCGGCCAGTATCTGAGAAGGGGGCACCGTCGGTTAGCAGGATGAGATGACTTTTTTGGCAGGCATAATCGATCGGGGAATCATAAGTTGTGCCCGAACTATAAGCAGCACTAGGGGTATTGGTACCGCTGTTGTCGCCGTAGTCTGCAGTAAGGCCCGCGAGATAGCGATAGCCCTCCCATAAGGTTTCCGTCAGTGGTGTGAGGTCATTAAATTTAAAAATATCATCAATAGCATCTCGCAAAGACTGTTGGTTGGCATTAGTGGGATCAGCAGGGTCTTCAGCAAGAATGGATTCATGGAATATATAACCACCACTACCGCCATTAAACCTCATCATTGACATATTAATATCATTATCTGCATCGATAAGATCTCTCATCACTGTTTGCAAAACAGTATAGCGATAATAGGCTTGCAAATAGTTATGGAAGTTAGCACTGACAGCAAAGGTGTCATTGGGGCGGCCGCTATTGGCATAGCCACTGCTAATATGATTTTCTTCTGATTCACAATCTACCTGTGGACCCGTGGGGCCAGGCGTAAAGTCACAACTGGCATCATGCCAGGCGCACATCTTTGTAAATTTGGTACCGCTGAGAGCCCAAGTGGTGCTACCGGTCTTTTCGTAAACATAGCGATCCGCCCCAGTATAGGGAGTTGAGTCCGCCAGTGTAGACATATCACAGGTCATCTGGTTCTTATGGACCTTATTAAGATAGATATATTGGTCGGCATAGGTGTTGGGTTGTAAATAAAGGTAGTAATAATTGCTGTCGCCAGCGCCGCCACTATAATTCGCATCGCCAATATATGTGGTCGAAGAATTATAATTGTTCTTTTCCTCTTCCTTTGCTGTGCCATTGGCACTATCTACCGGCAAACCCATACTACCCGAGGAATCCAGAATAAAAACCACATTGGGTCGAATTTGATCTGGTGGGAGAGAAATCTTTTGTAAATAGATTTCTGTATCATCAGCTAGTACAACATTAGCAACTAGCAGTGCAAATACTGTTGTTACTAATATTGAAAATGTCTTTAAGGGCTTATTCATTACTAACTCCTGGGCCTGTCTATTCTGGGCCTGTCTATAGTCATTTTGCAGTGATCAGTTTTAATAGGCATATTTTATGTCAATCGCTTGTACTGTCTTGTTACGTTAACAGAAGTATCTATAGTAGTTACACCGCCGGTGCAGCTCGCTTCATACCCTGGGTTTGGTTTGAGTTACAGCTGGTATTAGTAATAGATGCCATGGAATTAACTTCATAGCCTTTACCAATATAAATACCCAGGCTATAACCTGAAGGTGGTGGTTGGTTACCAGAAAAAACGATATACACTTCTTGGTTATATGGGTCAGCGGGATCGCCAGTTTCAGTCGAACTGTCGGGCAAGTATGTACCGGGACCGGCAACGGTTATGCCTATAGAATCGAGGTTGGAAAAAGAGTTTGTCGAATTGTTGATACTGCCTAGTACTAGGCCATCATCACTGTTCAGCCGTGCATGTTGCGCCTGAACTTCACTCAGGGAGATCTGGTATACATTGCGTGCACAGAGGGTGTTGCGTGCCATCTTCGAATCCTGATTGGTGGTATCGATAGCGGCTATACCAATGAGTGTCATCGCCAATAGCAGGACTAAGCTGACAATTAATATAACGCCCTGGGAGCGGCGATAGCTTTGGGTTTTTCTCTCAATCATCAGCGTGGCTCCTAAAATGTCCGGTTATTAAATTGCACTATGGTGCTATAAATTCTGCGCGGCTGGCGATCATTGTTGAATGTTATCAGACCGCTATCCAGCACTCGGTACAGACGGGTTTGACTATCTGCTGACCCTGTAGCTAGTCCGTTACTGACTAACAAGGCAACGCGGGCAGCGGTAATGTTTGGAAAGTCGGCGGGTACCAGCACGTCGCCGGAAATATAGCGATAGGTTTCTGGCGTTACCGTGGGATCTGTAACTCGATATAGCACCTGTATACTGTCTATGCCATCGACTAGGGGTTGAGCACCTGCACCTAGCCAGGCGCCCGCATCTGCATCAAAACCCTGACAGAAGAGGCTATTAATACCGTCGAGGTCGGGATCGGCAACGGTATAGACATTAACCAGAAGAGTGCCGGCACCGACAGCATTGCCCACGCAGTCTTGTTCGCTGCCATCGTCGGGTGGTGGGTCGAATTGGATGGCCAGTCTGTCACTGGTGTTGGGGAGGCCATCTGTCATAGCAGCGGCACCGCCATCCGCTAAAAATGAACCGGCTACGGTTGCATTCATAAGGAAAAAATTCGGCATCGTGCCGGACCCACTCATCGGTGTGCGGTAGCCCGCCATCTGTAAATCTTGGACAATGATATCCAATGCAATACGGCCATTCTCCTGAATGCGGGAGATATCATCGTTCAAGGAATAGGTTTCCTTGGTAGCGATTATAAATTGCAAGGCCGCACCCATTAATACCATTCCCAAGGTGATGGCGATCATTAATTCGATCAGAGAAAAACCCTGTTGTTGATATTTGCTCATCATAGTCCTGGCCTTATCACCATGCTGATAGTTCGGTTGCTAGCCTCTGTGGATGCTGTGTATCCAGGGGCTGAAGTAGCTCCTGTGGGGGCTGCGCGATTGGTATTGTCGAGCACTGTCTGGGATGTCCAGGCGATAGTGATGGTGTAGTCCGAGTCGCCGGTGCAAACGCCGCCGCCACTGCATGTTATTGCTACTGAAGTCAGGTTTAGGGAATCTTGCGAGTTGGCAATAATGATGCCCCCTGGATCAGTCCAACCGCAGAATGCATCCCAGGCATCAAACGCAGCCATTTCAGCTGCGGTGCAGGCTTGGGCGTTTCCGGCCGGATTATCGGCGCAGCGTTTAGCGGGGAGCGCTGTGCAATCGAGAATATTAGCTGGGAGGACGTCATAGACGCTAAGAACAGCGGGGGTACCTTTGATTGGATCAGCGGGGACGCCTACAGCATTGGGATTGGCGCGGATACGTTCAACTAATTCACTGACTATCCAGGTCACCTGGGAGCGCTTGGCCACATCCAAGCCATCTTTAACCGCTGTGGATTGTAATCCTGCCAATCCCAGTAATCCTACAGACATAATAAACATGGTGACCACCACCTCTATTATCGAGACGCCTGTTTGTTGATTAATCATCGTTTTCAATGTGCAACTCCCCTTTAACATTGCGCGGCTTTATTCGCTGCCAGGATAGTGGTTACTGTAACTCGTCCTACCAGGTTAACCGTGATTAGGCTGCCATCTACCCGGTCACTAAGGGTTGTATCACAAACGGCAACTAGTACTGGACCGGCCTGATTCAGTCGGCCAAACATGGTGAAACTAATAAATGTAGGGGCATTACCAAGATCTCGGATTGTGAGTTGCTGTGTAGTGACAACATGGTTTCCAAGCAGAGTATCGGTTGCCGCGTTAAAAGATGTAATTCCATCGCCTGCGCTGTCGATAAAGTCTATCCAGCCAGCTGACCAGTCCCCCGCTGTGGTACTTATTCTTTCAAGGGTCACAACCACTCGATTATTGATGGCCTGTGATCGGGCAAGATTGATGGTGGTAGCAATGCGCTTGGCTTCACTTTGTATCGCATTGCGGTCAATTGTAGCCCTTAATGAGGGTAAACCTAGGCCCACAAGAATGGCGGTTATTAGCACTACTACCACCAGCTCGATAAGAGTAAACCCTCGTTGCGTTTTCGCTTGCATAGTTGACCGTTATCCGTAGATTGATTGCCTGTTGTGTTAATCCAGCGTGTGTTATTCGTCGTCAGAGTGAATAATAGGACGCTGTTTTGTCTATTGCGAGGCGTTAACGACAAATGGATGGTTCCATGGGATAGCCGGTCGAAATAATAGTATTTTTGTGAAAAACTACAAACTTTTCAATGAAGTACGGCCGTTAAAACTGACTACGATCTTCTTCTGGATAGCGTTGATAACCGTGTCACAAAACTTGAAGTGGCCCGCTGTACCATTAGTCGCTCCGGAAGGTTTGAACTGCAAATACTGTCTGTGGGCACTAGCATTCCATTCCAGGCAGGGCGTGGTTTTGGGTAGAGTGATTGCCCTGAATAGTTGTTCATTCTCATCGACAGTTTCATTTTTATTGAAGTCACTAAAGACAATAATAGTTTTATTCCATGGGCCGCCACAGTGCTTTAAATCTTCACTGGCACAGAGGGTTAAATAGTGATTTTCCTTAACCGCTAAGGTACGAGCGAACACACAGAGGTGGTAGAGGGTGTTGAAGACAGTTGATTCGGTTTGATGCTGTAGCCACTTGTTGAGGTTGGGAGTGCCTATTCCGGTTAACAGGATAAATACCGCTAGGACAGTGATTAATTCGATTAGAGTCCAGCCATGGGTAGAACTAATATTACTGGGGTTTTTGCTTGATATAAGCTTGAATATAAACATAGTGCAGTTCCTTCTGCTGGTTTACTTGTGTCATAATCCGTTGACGCTGCTTAAGCTACCACAGAATAATGTTGACAGACAACTTCCTTTACAAACTCTTATGTAAGGCTCTTCATCTAGGACTTTTCATTTAGACTATGGCTGACTTTTCCTTCTACTGGCACGATTACGAAACCTTTGGTGCAGACCCCGCGCGGGATCGGCCCTCACAATTTGCGGGTATACGCACGGATAAAGACTTCAATATTATTGGCGAGCCTTTGGTGATTTTTTGTAAGCCCGCGACCGATGTATTGCCCCAACCGGAAGCGTGTTTGATTACTGGTATAACCCCACAGCAGGCCTTTGAACAGGGCCTGCCTGAGGTTGAGTTTATTCGTCAGATTCATCAGCAGCTGGTGGTGCCGGGTACTTGCGCGGTAGGTTACAACAGCATTCGCTTTGATGATGAGGTGAGCCGTTACACCTTATATCGAAATTTTTATGATCCCTATGCCCGCGAGTGGCAAAACGGCAATTCCCGCTGGGATATTATCGATATGGTGCGGGCGTGCTGTGCCCTGCGTCCCGAGGGTATCCAGTGGCCTAGCCATGAAGAGGGTAGTCCCAGTTTTAAGCTGGAGCATTTAACAGCAGCCAACGGCATTGGTCATGAATCCGCCCACGATGCACTAGCGGATGTTTATGCGACCATTGCTATCGCCAGATTAGTTAAAGAAAAACAACCGAAGCTTTTTGACTACCTGCTAACACTGCGCAACAAACGGCAAGTTGCTGAATGGTTAAATGTGGCTGAGAAAAAACCGGTATTGCATACGTCGGCGATGTTTCCGGCCAGCCGATTTTGTACCACATTGGTTGTGCCGCTAGCGATGCATCCCAGCAATAAAAATGGCGTTATTTGCTGCGATTTAAGCGTTGATCCTAGCCCTTTGATTGAATTGACTGCCGATCAAATCCGTGCGCGCTTGTATACGCCGACTGCTGAGCTGCCGGAGGGAGTGGAAAGAATCCCACTGAAAACAATTCATACCAATCGTTGCCCGGTAGTGGCAACCAGCAAATTGCTGGACGATGTGGTAACAGCAAGAATTCAGCTGGATTTATCCCAGGCCCATAAGCACTATCAGCAATTAATGCAGGTCAAGGGGCTGAATTCAAAGCTGGCAGAGGTGTTTGCACACCAGGATTTTCCGCAATCGACGGATCCGGATGTCATGCTCTACAGTGGTGGTTTTTTTGGTCACAATGATAAAAATACCATGTCGCAGGTGCGCAGTAGTTCCCCTGAGGCGTTGCGTGATAATACGTTTTGTTTTGATGATGATCGCCTGGCTGAAATGTTATTTCGCTATCGCGCTCGCAACTATCCCAACACCTTGTCAGCAGACGAGAAACAACAGTGGGAAGAGTACCGCTATCAGCGCTTAACCGATTCTGAGGCAGGGGCGAGCATAGTCATGGAAGACTATTTGGAGACAGTGCATAGACTGTTGGACGATGCTGAGGTCAGTGATCGTGATCGAGGTATTTTGGAAAAGCTGTTGGAGTACAGTGATGCTGTGCTTGGTTAGAGGGTGACTGTTCAGAAGCATTTCCAGAAACCTTGTTTTCCCGAAGCATAGTTTCTGGACATCGCCATGTTGTGCAAATGAACTGCAGAGATAGCAGCAATGAACCAACCCTGGTGGGTATATATAGTGCAAACCCGATCCGGAAAGTTCTATACGGGGATTAGCACCGATATAGAGCGACGTTTTAGTGAGCATTGTAATCCGGAAAATGCCAAGCGAGCAAAATTTTTTCGCTCCGATCCAGCGCAATCCATTGTGTATTGTGAGGCAGTGAAAAATCGTAGCGAGGCGAGTAAGCGGGAGGCAGCCATTAAAAAATTGTCGCGTCAGAAAAAGTGTGACTTAGTTGAGTTTGACCCGTCATTGTAAATAAGAAGAGTTATGGACGCCGCTATTAATTGCTGACAGCCGCTGCGTGACCTGATGCCACTATGTTCAGTCTGTCGCTTTGACTATACCCAAAGTGTTTGGATTTTAGGTCATTTGTCATTTTCGTGCAGGAGGGTGTCGCAAACGCTTCTTCAAGGTACGGACGTAGGTCCAGTGGCGCGTTGCCTATTATGCCCAATCAGAACGCGGTTTTAGCTTGCCAACCTGACCGACGTTGTTGAGCGAGCACTGTTTGAGCGTTTTTTAGCGAGTTGCGCAGCCGTCGGGCAGGTTGGCAAGCGAGCGTTCGGGCATAATAGGCAACGCGCCACTGGACCGGGGGACTCATATTTATAACCCGTGTGCGACACCCTCCTGCGCGGGAATGACGAACTGAGTTAAAACACCTAAATCTTCAACCCTGCTATGGGTATATACAGGGCCTATCTGTTCCACGAGGGATAATAACCGGATCAAAATCCACCTTACTTGGTACCAACCTGTACAAAATCAATTTCGTAGCGGCCTTTTAAAGCTTCTGCCTGATACACTTTGGTACGTTTATACTTTTCTTTGACCAGTTTGATCACCTCATCCCTGGTTTGGCGGCTGGTGGCTAAACCTAGATAAATAGCTTTCAATTCCGGGGTTGAAAACTTCTTATTGGTATACCACAGTTGTTCGTCCGCATCGGTACTACCGCTTTCAGTGCTGAAGCAGCGCCACTCCCGTTCAACATTGATGGCCTTGTTTTTGGTCATTAGTTTTTCTAGGAAGTTCTTGTTTGAAAGCTCGGGCTCTTTACCGTAAGTGATTGCGATTTGTTGCTTTAGGCTGGTAACTACCGGTGGGTTTGGGCTGTACAGCATTCTATGCGTTTCTGGCAGAGCGGTATCGTCTCCGGCACTAAACCGCAGGGCAATACCGGCATGGTTATCCGCATAGCGCTGCCAGGCAAACATATTGGCCGGTTTGTCGGAAAACGTGCAAATTCTCAGGGAGCGGGCAAATTGTCGCCAGGTTGATAGATAGTCATCAATAGCCTCTTGCTGCTGCCGGGCTACCTGGCTCAGTAGTTGATTGAGTACCACTTCGGCCTCGTCTTCAGAGCCAAAGCGCTCTTCATCTCGCCAGCGGGCGATCGCTGCCACCAGACGATTGCTTTTACCGCTGGGCTCAGAGGGACCGAATAGCATACTAATCGCTTCCTTGATCATGCCCTTAAGCAGCGTTTCTGGGGTGAAGTCGGGTTCTGAATTATGGTCAGGTTCAAAGGGGTCGTTAAACAGGTGAGGCGAACTCCAGCGCAGCGATTGGCTGTTGAGGATTTTTAAGCCGGTTTCGGCACTGCAAAATTTGACTAAAGATGCGATTTCGTCTGCTGCCACGATAGATTCCAGTACCTGCTCAGTAATTAATAAATATTTTGGGGGAAGGGATATAATGCCATCACTAATAATTAGCATATTTAGCGGAATATTCAATAACTTAGGGCTGTAAAGCGATGCAATTGGTTAAAAAAATCCCGATACTCTTATATAGTTCTGAAAATCATCCTGTTTGGCTCCTGCAAAGCTTTTACCGCAAGGCCATTAGCGGTGATAATAGTGGCCAACTTAATCTCCACTAAAATTCATACCCGACATCACTGAAGAAGGGATAATCCTTGGTTAACAACTCGACAGAGAATAGAAAGAACAGCCGCAATATCAAAGTGCTTACCGCTATGTTGAGGTTCCTCAAACCCTATTCAGGGCAGGTGCTCGCTGCACTGTTCGCACTAATCTTTACTGCGATGATTAGCCTGTCATTGGGTCAGGGGGTGCGGATGTTGGTTGATCAAGGCTTTGGTGAAGGCGCGGCAGCGGGTCTTGATCAGGCCATTATTGTCTTTATGGTCATGATCATGTTGTTGGCGTTGGGTTCTTTTGCCCGCTTCTATCTCGTGTCATGGATTGGAGAGCGGGTCAGCGCCGATTTGCGACGGGAAGTCTATAGTCATGTGATTGAGCTACACCCAGGGTTTTTTGAGACTAATTTGAGTGGTGAAATCCAGTCGCGTATCACCACCGATACGACGTTAATACAAACGGTGATTGGTTCCTCGGTATCCCTGGCCCTACGCAATATGTTGATATTTATTGGCGGTATTATCCTGATGTTGTTTACCAACCTCAAATTAACCGGCCTTGTCTTGCTCAGTGTGCCCCTGGTGATAATGCCGATTATTATTTTCGGCCGTCATGTCAGAAAGCTATCTCGCAGCAGCCAGGATAAAATCGCTAGCTTTGGCGGCTTTGTGGGTGAGTCGCTGAAAAATATCAAGATCGTCCAGGCCTTCAACCACCAGCAGCGTGATCGTGACAATTTTTCCAATCAGGTCGAGGCAGCATTTGATATTGCCTTGCTAAGGATTAAACATCGGGCTTGGTTAACCACTATCGTGATTACGCTGGTATTTGGCGCCATTGCCTATATGGTGTGGGTGGGTGGCCATGATGTGATTAACGGGCTGATTAGCGCCGGAGAACTAGCCGCTTTTATCTTCTATGCGATGATGGTGGCGATGTCTGTCGGTGTGATCAGTGAGGTTTACAGCGATCTGCAACGGGCCGCCGGAGCAACTGAACGACTGCTGGAATTAATGCATGCGGAAAATTTAATCCAGGCACCGCAGCAGCCAATTGTTCTCTCTGATCAGGTGAGCGGTCAATTAGAGTTGGATGCCATCAGTTTTTATTATCCTTCCAGGCCTGAGAGAGCAGCGATTGATAATCTGTCGATAAGCCTTCCTGCAGGCACTAGCCTAGCTTTGGTGGGCAGTTCTGGCGCGGGCAAATCTACTTTAGTTGATTTGATTTTGCGTTATTACGATGTGCAGCAAGGTGCTATTCGCTTTGACGGTGTGGATATTCGCCAACTTGACCCCAAACACCTGCGCGAACATATTGCCATCGTGCCCCAGCAACCTGTCTTGTTCAGTAGTACAGTACTGGAGAATATTCGTTACGGTCGCCCGGATGCCAGTGATGAAGAGGTACGGGCTGCGGCGCAAGCGGCCTACGCCGATGAATTTATTGACAAACTCCCCCAGGGTTATAACAGCTATGTGGGTGAATCCGGGGTGCGTTTATCCGGAGGTCAACGGCAGCGTATCGCCATTGCCCGGGCTGTGTTGAATGATCCGAAACTGCTACTGCTGGATGAGGCAACCAGTGCCCTGGATGCAGAAAGTGAATTTAAGGTACAACAGGCGCTGGAGCATTTGATGAAAGATCGCACCAGTATTGTTATCGCTCATCGCTTGGCCACGGTAGTGAATGTGGATACGATTGTGGTATTGGATCATGGTCGGTTAGTGGCCACAGGTAACCATCAACAGTTGTTAAATAGTTCGCCGTTGTATACGCGCTGGGCTAACCTGCAATTTGGTGATGCCAGTATTGATCGCACTAGCGTTGATCCCATGAGTGTTGACCAAAATAGTGGTGGTCAAGCCGGTGGGTAAATCACCGGTTAGCGTCGCGAGCAAAGATAAGATCTCAGGGGGAAAACTTGAAATTTACCGGTAGTCATATCCTTTCAATTGGACAGTTTGAACACGCTGATATCGACACTATTTTTCAGGTGGCTGATCGTATGGCACCCTACGCGCACCGTAAACGGGTGACTAATGTGTTGGACGGGGCGATTCTCGGCAGCATGTTTTTCGAACCCAGTACCCGGACCAGGGTCAGTTTTGGCAGTGCTTTTAATTTGTTGGGCGGCGATGTGCGCGAAACGATCAGTTTTGAATCATCCGCGATGGCCAAGGGTGAATCCCTCTACGATACCGCCCGAGTGCTTAGCGGTTATAGTGATGTGATTGTCATGCGCCACCCGCAACCAGGGTCGGTGTCGGAGTTTGCCGAAGCCAGCCGGGTGCCGGTGATCAATGGTGGTGACGGAGTCAACGAACACCCCAGCCAGGCTCTGTTGGATCTCTATACCATTAAAAAAGAATTACAACACTATGGCCGCGACGATGTGGATGGTTTGCGTATTGCGCTTATCGGCGATTTAAAATATGGCCGCACAGTGCATTCTCTTTGCAAATTGCTGACGCTATATAAAAATATCACACTCTCGTTAATCGCCCCGAAAGAATTACAAATGCCAGCAGCTATCGTTGAGCAGCTGCGCGTTGCGGGTCATAAGGTGCTTGAATCCGATGTGATGGAGGAGAGTATTTCCCATGTTGATATAGCCTATTCGACGCGTATTCAGGAGGAGCGGTTCGAGAGTCCGGAAGAAGCTAATGTATACCGGGGTCGTTTTCGACTGAATCAGGCAATGTACACCCGCTATTGCGAACCCAATACGGTGATAATGCATCCGCTACCGAGAGATTCCCGCTCCGGGGCCAACGAACTGGACAACGACTTAAATGATAATCCCAATCTTGCTATTTTCCGCCAGGCCGATAATGGCGTACTGGTGCGGATGGCACTGTTTGCATTAATTCTCGATGTGGTTGATCAGGTCGATAAACATTCCCGTGAAGTGAACTGGTATATCGGTAGTCGGTTTTAACAAAAATATTTCGCCATGGCTGCTTGAGTTGGTGGCGGGCTTAATGGATAAAAATGAAGCGCCAGAAAAAGTCGCGGCGCGTGAGTCCGTGGAGGAGGCTGGGACGGTTATCCAGCAGCTGGAATCGATTGGCGAGTATTATTCCAGTCCCGGTGGTAGCAACGAGTATTTTTATTTGTTTGCTGGCAAAGCGGATTTAAGTAAGGCTGGTGGTATTCATGGACTGGAAGATGAGGGTGAGGATATTCGTGTTCAGGTGATGGGTGTTGAGGCATTATGGTCGCTTTTGGAATGTGGCCAATTGATCAATGTCCACACATTGATTGCGGTGCAGTGGCTGAAGTTAAATCATCAGCGTTTGAAAGCGCTGTGGTCCTAGATAGCAGGTAAAAATGGCTTTAATCCGTGCTTTTTTTGCTGTGCCATTATCCGTTGCTGCGGAGCAACAATTCGTCTGTCATGCCCAGCAGCTGGAATCTTATCTCCATAAACAGCTGGGTCAGGAAGCGCTAAATAGAAAAACAAGGATTCGCTGGGTATCACCGGTAAATTACCACCTGACAGTGGTATTTCTCGGCGATATTCGTCCGCAGGATATAGAGCGCTTACACACGGCAGCTCTGTTAGTGGCGGAACAATTTACGGTGGATACCCTGCATTTTAGCGCACTACAGTGGTTCCCCAGTGCGCTCAAGCCTCGGCTGATTGTTGCTATTCCAGAGCAGAATACAACGTTGCTAGCACTCTATAAAACGTTGAGTAAGAGTCTTCGTCGAGAAGGTTTTAATGTGGAGAACCGAGCCTTTCGCCCCCACGTCAGCCTGGCCAGAACCAAGGCGCTTACAACACCAGCGGATTTATCTGACTTTAGTTTGGATATTAATTCCGCCTTGGATGAACTGGTGTTGTTTAAAAGTGAGCAGGCAGCTGGCGGCTCTATTTATACGCCGTTATTTGTCGAGCCAATCGGTGCTAGACTCATAAGGCGCTAGAAACGGGTAAATGGCTGGGCAGAAATTCCAACTGTAAAGTGGGTTCTGACCTGAATGGCACTGATTTAAGGGCAGCGCTGTTAATGGCTTGCGACGGTAATATCCCGCCGCCACCCTCGGTAGTCTAAGCCCTCACTCGGTTGGAACCCCACGCCCTGGTGAGGGGTTAGACTGTAAGCACCTAATCAACCACACCCTTTACACATAGGAAGCTATAAGAGGTAATAAACAATGGCCACAGCAGAGCAAATTAAAGCATTGTTAAGAAGTCACGCAGATCGCGATGATCAGCGCTTCTATTCTATTGCTTTGCAAGTAGCAGCAAAAGAAGCTCGCCAAGGCCATAATAAATTAGCCGCAGATATAAAAACATTGGTAGAGAAATCTCAGAAAAGTTCCAGTTTGGGCGTGGCATCTCCCAAGCCAACACCTTTCGCACATCAGCCCAAGGGTGAATTGAAAGGGTTGCTTGAGTTAACTCACACTAGTGTCCGTAAAAATGAACTTGTTTTATCCAGTGAAATCGCAGAACGATTTGAACAAATGTTATTAGAGCAGCGACAAAAAGATAGGCTTGCACAATACGGTCTTTTGCCTCGCAGAAAACTTCTGTTTACTGGTTCTCCAGGAACGGGAAAAACTATGTCAGCGGCAGTGTTAGCCACTGAGTTAAAATTACCGCTTTATACGATTGTCCTTGATAGCCTTATCACCCGGTTCATGGGCGAAACGGCTGCAAAACTACGACTGATTTTTGACCATATCAAGCAGACAAGGGCTGTGTATTTGTTTGATGAGTTTGATGCTATTGGAGCACAGCGCAACTCCCAGAATGATGTGGGGGAAATTCGCCGGGTGCTTAATTCATTCTTAATGTTTGTTGAGCAGGATCCTTCAGAAAGTATTATCCTGGCCGCAACCAACCATCCAGAATTACTTGATAAAGCGCTTTATCGTAGATTTGATGATATCGTTCAATTTGAAAAACCTGATAAAAAGCAAATCAAGTGCATTATCGAGAATCGCCTGGCATCCTTTGAAATTAAAGCGTTATCTTGGACAGCTATTACCAAAGAAGCCGAAAATCTTAGTTCGGCTGAGGTGGCAAAATCATGTGAGGATGCAGCGAAAGAAGCTGTATTACATCACAATGCTGAGATAACCACGGAATTATTATTAAAAGCGCTAAATCGTCGACATAGCAGTAAAAAATAAAATAAGGTAATAGAATGGCAGACGGAAAGCCCCATTTAAACATTAGCGCCTATCAAACATCCGAAGACTTCCAATCCAAACGAACGGGGCGTTCACCTGTTACCCCTCAACAAGACAGAACTTTTCACGGGCAACAACTTACAGCAAAGTACAATCAGATACTTCAAGACCATGCACAGCGCAAAGCGAAGCAGGCAAACCCAATCACAGAAGAACTTGGAATCTATGTAGAGATAGAGAGTATCGCGGGATGTGAACTGCCTTTGGATAGTCTCGACAACCGGGACTTTGAACTTCGCTCTTGCCGAAAGGATGGAAGCCGTGAATTTGCGCTTATCTTTATACCGGAATCAAAGCGCGATTCCTTTCTGAAAAAAATTCAGCACTATCTTGATCCACAAAAAGATGGAGCAGCAGGGCCACGAAATCATAATTTAATCGATGCAATCGCCAATATTAAGCTGGCTGATTTGAAATCGTTCTGGACGGACGATCTTGGCTTGTTTCCTGCGGATGAGCATCAGGACATATGGTGGGAGCTGTGGCTAAAAAAAGGAAGTGGTGATGCATCGGCAGTAGCTAAACAATTAGCCGAGAGGGTGAATGGCCAGTTAAGTAATACTTCTCTTAGCTTCTTTGATTCTTTCGTCGTTTTAATAAAAAGCTCTGCTAATAATCTGGCAAAAGCGCCAGAGCTTATTGCTAATCTTGAGGAGCTGCGCTACGCCAAAGAAACACCAACCATTCTCGTTGAGGCTTCGCCAAAAGAACAGCATCAGTGGGCGAATCAGCTAATACAGCGAATAAGTCTCTCAGAAGATACTAATACGGTTGTTTGCATATTGGACACGGGCATTAACTACAATCACCCTTTGTTGGAAGCAGCCTTTCGCGCTGACTTTGCGGAAGCCTGGAATCCAAATTGGCCGGATTATGATGAATATGATCCCACAAAGCCTTATCAGGACCACGGTTCTAAACAAGCGGGTTTAGCGCTGTTTGGTGATTTGCAGGAGGTGTTGTTTAGCAATGAAGAAATTTCCCTGTCGCATACCATTGAGTCCGGTAGAATTATTCCTCCTACGGGTAAGAATGACCCGGAATTATATGGACATATTACGGTTGGCACTGCTGCCAAACTTTACATAGAGCGCCCGGAGCTTAACAGAGTGTACTCCCTGGCAATTACGGCAAGTAATTACAATCAGGAAGGCATACCTTCCTCCTGGTCTTCTGAAATTGACCGTTATACTTGCGGTGTGGAAGACGATGTACCCAAGCTATTTGTTATTTCTGCCGGGAACAACTCCGAAATCAGACCAGATATAGATTATTGGGACCAGGTACATTTAGCTCAAATAGAAGACCCTGCACAGTCATGGAATGCGCTTACGGTTGGGGCTTATACAGAAAAAACAACAAACGATGACCAGAGTTTTTCGGGTTGGGCACCGCTTGCAAAAAGTGGCGATGTATCACCTGCAAGTCGATCATCCATACATTGGAGTTGGAGGAAGCAGGCACCATTTAAGCCTGATATTGTTGCTGAAGGTGGAAACCGTCTGATTTCTCCGAATCATACCGAAGTTAGTAATGCCGATGTTGTATCTCTCCTAACAACATCGGGAAGGGCCTCGAATCAACTTTTTGAAACCGTTGCTGATACCAGTGCAGCTACAGCATTAGTTTCACAGCAAGCTGCACGATTGATGAGTCAATACCCTGACTACCGACCAGAAACAATTCGTGGCTTGTTAGTCCATTCGGCAGAGTGGACCCCTCGCATGAATGAACGATTTGTATTGCTACATGGTGCTCATAGTCCAAACGTAGCTAAGGAAACCATGCTACGGACTGTCGGATATGGCGTTTCCAATATCGATAGGGCGCTCTATAGTGCTAATCACGCGCTTACCCTGATAGCTGAAGGGCAGCTACAGCCGTTTGTAAAATCTGATGGGGCGACTCATTCCACTGACCCTACATTAAACGAAATGCAGTTACACCAGTTGCCGTGGCCTATCGCTGACCTTCAGCAACTCCCTCCAGAATTGGAAGTAAAGCTGAAAGTGACGCTTTCTTATTTTATTGAGCCAAATCCTGGGCGTAGGGGTTATCGTAAACGCTACAGTTATCAGTCTCACGGCCTTCGTTTTGAAACCATTCGCGCTGGTCAAACATTAGAAAACTTTAGGGCATATATTAATAAACACGCTGTTAACGATGACTATGATGGCCCGGAAGGTGATACGGATGGCTGGCTATTTGGGTCTAAGTTAAATACTAGAGGGTGCTTGCACTCCGATATATGGACCGGATCAGCCGCAGCGTTGGCAGATATGCATACCATAGCAGTATTTCCTGTAGGTGGTTGGTGGAAATACAGAACAGCACCGGATCGTTGGAAAAACTCGGTAAGGTATAGTCTTTTAGTCAGTATTGAAGTGCCGGATACCGATGTAGATATTTATTCCACCATTGAAAATAGTATTTCTATTCAGGTGGAAACCTGATTTCCCCCCTGTGTCAGGATAGTTGTCGCCCTTTTTGAAAATCACCAGACAGAGGGCGTAGTGAGTGAAAAATGACACATTGTTCACAAGAACACCGAGAAGCCATACTTAATCAGTACCTCAATAGTCATTTATCTCTGAGGGAACAAAAACGGGGACAGATTTATTTTTTTAAAAACCGGGACAGACCACGGTTATTTCTCTGATTTAAATAAATCTGTCCCCGTTTATCCAGAGCTTTTTAAGAACGGCACCACTGGGCTGCCCATGCCGCTCATCCATGGCCGCTAACAGGCGTATATCGGTCTCCGTGTAACGGCGGCTGGGGGAATTTAAGGGGACGGAGGGATTAAATTTTAATCCCTCCGTCCCCTTTTTTCGCATTGGTTAAATGATTTACCATTTCTATTTCACCGGTTCGCCTACCCCTCCGTCATCCCGCGGCTTGACCGCGGGATCCAGTGATCTCGGCATAGAGATCACGCCATTTTAGATTGTCCTTCTCGACTGATTCTACCTTCCATTGCCTTTTCCATTCTTTTAACCGTTTCTCCCGACGAATAGCTGATTCCGCCGAAAAGTGTTTTTCATAGTAAACAAGGTCATGCACTTTATATTTTTGTGTAAAGCCTTCTGCGTGATTATTTTTGTGCTCCCAAATCCTTTTTATCA
>JAZFYA010000002.1:0-8340 GCA_036443315.1 Pseudomonadales bacterium | reverse complement strand
CCAGGACGACGAAGTCAACCCGTGCAATCTAGTTTGATTGTTCGATAAAGATCTGTATTTATAGTCTTTTTTTGTCATTTCAGCTTTCTAATCGAGCTAATCACTGCGTAGCTCTGGATTCCCGCCTCGACTCTGTCTCCTGATTCGTTCTACCTCCTGCATCCTTGCAGTCGTGCGCGGGAATGACGATTACGTGATATTTTTCAATTTATGGACGGGCACTGGTTATATGGTCAAATACATAGTCTGGCGACAATGCTTCAAGGCAGCTAATATCTTTTTGGCAGGTTTGTTTTGAGCAGCTATTAAGACAGTCTACTTCGGCCCGTAAAATGTGGCTATGCGGTGACAGGGGAGACCATAGTTGATGATCTGTTGGGCCAAACAGGCTAAAAACTGTGGTTGGTGTTGTTGCCATCAAGTGAGTGGGGCCGGAATCATTACCTACCATCAGTTTGGCAATAAACCCCAGGTGGATGGTTTCTATTAGGTTAAAACACTGGAATCCATTAATCGGAGAAATGTCATGGCTGTCCATAATGGCATCTACCTGTTGTTGATCGATGCCTGCTCCAATCAGTAGTACTTGATGGCCGCATTCTTCCAGTTTGTTGATTAATTTTTGCCAGTGTTTTGTGGGCCACAGTTTATACTCTTTACCGGCACCGGGATGAATAATCACCAGCGGTTTTTCCATAGAGATGTTGAGTTTAGATAATTTATCTTTGACAAGGCTAAAAGTTTTTGGGTGCTCAGGCGCTTTAATGGTCGCTGCAACGATAATACCCATTAGCGGTATAAAGGGATAGCGATAATAGTCAATTTGATGCTGGGGTGTTTCCTCTGTGCTTAAGTCACTCCAATGATATTTAGGCTTTAGTTTAGCGGTACTGTAATAGGAAGAAATAAACGTAGCGCCGGATAAGCGGGCTATATAATATGACTCTCCATGGCCATAGAGATCTACGGCTGTATCTATATTACGTGAACGTAGCGTGAAGAACATCTTGGCAAACAACGGTAGTTTTTTTATTGGCGACGTTTTGCTGTCTCGAAGTGAGTAAGGAATACAGTGCGTGTCAGGTAATAGATAATGAACCAGCGGCAATAGATTGCTAGCCATAACACAGGTGAGTGATTGCTCTGGTTTAAGTTGTTGTTGGACACTTTGAATCGCGTATAGACTGACCAGCAGGTTGCCAATATGGTGATCAGTCATCACGATTAGTAAGTGTTTAAAGGATCGCTTGTTTGTCATTAGCATTCAGGTTTTATGGTTTACAAATGCTATAATTTTTTTGGCGCGTGACTGCCAGCTAATAGCCTGTGCTCGATTAAAAGCACGCTGGCTCATGGTTGCATAATGGTCGCTGTCATTCAATAGACGTAGAATGGATGAAATATAGGCTTGTTCATTGTCATGGGGAACAATATCGCCACAGTGACCTAACACATCGGTGACACTTGGAATATCGCTACCAACAATGGGCAAACCATGCGCCATAAAGTCCAGCGCTTTTACAGGGCAGGTAAGATAACGGCTGTAATAGGTGTCTTGCAGGGGAACGATACCAAGGCTTACCTCTTGATCCAACGCCCGATTTAATTGATTGGGACTTAAAAAGGGCAGGAATTTTAATGTGTGCTCCAGCCCCGAGGCTTTTGCTTGCTGTTGCAGGCCTGTGACATAGTGCGTATTGCCACCGTAGGAGGTAAGCTCTATGTTCTCATCTTTTAGGTGTTGGCCAAGTGTTAACACCAGGTCACTACCTTTGTAACGGTGGTGTCGACCGATATAGGCGACTCGCCGTTGTTGGCGACGATGTTCCAATTTATCCGTCATGATCTGATCGGGTTTGGCACTACCCAAGGGAATAGACATCATCGGTAACTGAGGTAACCATTGCTGATACAGTGCCCGTTGGTATTCTGTAAGGCAGATCAACCCATCGATTCGACCCAGCACCAAGCGTTCCGAGACCATACGACGAAAATCGGAAAACCCTCGACTGGGTAGGTGCTTGATAGAACCAAAGTAGTCATGCACCTCATGCAGAACCGTTAGGGAAGGGCAGCGTTTTTTTAGTTTAGCCAGTGAAGGTAAAATACCGACTTCGCGGGTTAAGGCCAGTACCCGCTCGCCGCTGTCGCAATAGCCGGCAATCTTTTTTAAGGCTTCGTTATAGATCGTTCGCTGTAATCCCTTGGTTTTGGATGTTAGATGAATAGTAAGCAGTGGATGCGGCTTTAAACCATAATACCCAGTCAGGTCGGCCTCAATATCATCATCACCAGATCCGTGAATAAAAAAGTCTGTATTAAGGTTATTCCAGGCGAAGCTGCAGGCATTCAGTAGACCCATGTAGGCAACAGGCCCCGGTTTCTTCCAGGTGCTTTTGTTAATCCAGACAATTCGCAAGTGATAAGCCTTTTTACAATCAATGCTGGGGTCAGTTTTGAATGATACTCTTGATACTCTTAAGGGTGTAAGGGTGAGCAACTAAGGCACTATAGTTCTGAATCCGCTGTTCGCTAGGCAAGGCCCACTATCGGTTGGAACCCCACGCCCTTGAGTGGGCCTTGCCTAGCGAACAGCTACCCTTGTGGTGCCCGGATACTGCGATACATTATCCTAGAGATGTAGCTACCCTCGGTAGTCTAAGCCCTCACCAGGGCGTGGGGTTCCAACCGAGTGAGGGCTTAGACTACCGAGGGTGGCGGGCAGCCCACACCAGCGCTAGTCATTAACAGCGCTGTCCTTACGTCAATGCCTTGCGGGTTGATACCCAATGGTTTTTGTTCTGGAGCCATCATACAGCCATACCGTGGGTATTTGAATCGCGAGGGTATATCCACGGCAATAAAAAATGGATATAAATCAAGGGCTTTAATTTGACCAAAATCGCGTATAATGCCGCTTTTAATCGACATTGATATTGGATGGCAATGGCACTTACTTAAGCGATACCGCTGTCATCCTGAGCCTGGCGAAGGATCTTAGAACGCCACCGTTAGCGAGGTTTTTAGATCCTTCACTACGTTCAGGATGACATCACAACACTAGCAATGGCTTAAGATAAGTGCCATTCATATCGGATGGTATGTACATTTCACTCTTCCCTTGTTTAATCTATACGTTAGTCTATAGGTCTAGCCCCACAGTATGATAGACGCAACTACGTCGACAAAAGAGACTAATGGCTGGACGATTTATAAGCGATTGCTGTCTTATAGTGCTCGTTATTGGCATTACTTCCTGATCAGTATTGTGGGTTTCGCCCTTTATGGGGGCTCTCAGGCCTGGCTGGCCCATATGTTGAAATATTTTGTTGACGGTTTGGAAAGCAAGAGTGCCGAGCTGATGACGTTTATTCCATTGGCGGTAATAACGATCAGTCTGGTTCGTGGCATCGGCTTTTTTCTCGGCAACTACTTCATCTCCAAAGTCTCACTCAATGTCGTTAACGACCTGCGCAAGCAAATGTTTGGTCATATGCTGAGTTTGCCCAGTGCCTATCACGACAAGCGCAATTCCGGTGAGCTGGTTTCGATGATCACTTACAATGTCAATCAGGTGACCAGTGCTGCCACCAATGCTGTCAAAGTGCTTTGTCGGGAAGGATTTTCGGTTATCGCTTTGCTGGGTTACCTATTTTGGCAAAATTGGACATTAACCTTGGTCTTTTTGCTGATTACGCCTGTTCTAACGGGGCTGATTGTCTATACCAGTAAATTATTCAGGCGCATGAGTGAAAAGATGCAGGCATCCATGGGGCAAGTGACCCATGTGTCTAACGAGGCTATTCAGGGCTACCGGTTGGTGCGCAGCTATGGTGGCGAAGAGTACGAGCAACAACGTTTTTGCCGCGCCAGTGATACCAATACTCGCCAGGGTATTAAGTTCAGCAGGGTCTCTGCTATTCAAACGCCGGTATTCACCTTTTTGTTATCACTAGCACTCGGCTTACTGATGTTCTTGGTTCTTTATATCGCTTCAGATGCAACAGCAGGGGATCTAGTGGCCTATGTGGTGTCCGCTGGCTTATTGGCAAAACCGGTTAGACAGTTAAGTGAAGTGAACGCTACTATCCAACGCGGCATTGCGGCGGCAGACTCCATATTTTCATTACTGGATGAAGCGCCAGAACATAATGTTGGTTCAACAATAGTGGATCGAGTCAGTGGCCGTATTGAGCTCTGCAATGTCAACTTTGCTTATGAAGCTGACAACGCGGTACTGCATGATATTAATCTCACCATTGAGCCAGGCGAGACGGTAGCGTTGGTGGGTCGTTCCGGTAGCGGAAAATCCACTCTTGTCAGTTTATTATTGCGTTTTTACGAACTTAGCAGTGGCAAGATTATGCTGGATAAGACAGCGTTACAGGATTTGGACATCGATTGCCTACGCCGACAGATTGCACTGGTTAACCAGCAAGTGGTGCTGTTTAACGATACCGTTGCGCGCAATATTGCCTATGGTCAATTGGCTGAAGTGAGTGATGAGGCTATCGAAAAAGCCGCCCGTGATGCTCATGCGTTGGAGTTTATCGACACGTTGCCCGAGGGAATAAATACTATCGTTGGTGAAGATGGCACCCGTTTATCGGGAGGCCAGCGGCAGCGGCTGTCTATCGCCAGGGCATTATTAAAAGACGCGCCCATATTGATTCTGGATGAGGCGACCTCGGCACTGGATACGGAGTCCGAGCGCAATATCCAGGATGCGTTGGAGGCGGTCATGGTAGGGCGCACCACATTGGTCATTGCGCATCGCCTATCGACGATTGAAAATGCGGACCGTATTATAGTGATGGATCAAGGGCGAATTGTTGAGCAGGGCAATCACCGTGAGTTGATAGCAAAGTCCGGGCACTATGCCAAACTGCATGCCTTGCAGTTTAGTGAGTAGCCACTGCTAAGGTCTTCCGTAGGGTACATTACGCACCAACACACCCAGTGCAACAGTGCGCTTGAACCCGTCAATACCGTGATCAGGGCAACGATCAAACTATGCTGTTCTAACGGGTTAATCGTCGATATTAGAATTGTTATAATTAGAACTGTTATATTAGAGCGATGCACAACTTAAATCTGCCACCCGATCACATTATCACCCAAACCATCGAAGAGGCATCTGCCAACCCTGATATTGTCCTTTTATGGTTATATGGCTCCCGAGCGCAGGGCACTGCATCGCCAACCAGTGATTACGACTTTGCTGTTGCCTTTATCGACAAGCTTAAAAATCCGTTGGATAGACGATTGCGGCCTGAATTGATGGCAATGGACTGGCAGGCAGCGCTGCAAATATCTGAGAAGGGATTATCTGTAGTAGATATCAACCAGGCCCCCCTGCCTTTGGCATTAAACATTATCAGTAACGATTCAAAGCTACTGCTCAATAAAGATGAGCTTCGCTATACCCGCGAACTTACTCGCATCTGGGGGTTATGGTCAGATAGTCAATGGCGGTACGATCAACAACGCATACAATATAATAAACACGGAGTGTAAAAATAGTGAATTACCAAGCCTACACCATAGCGCTACTTGAACACGTTAACATCCACCAGCGACAGCTCGACTCACTCAGTGACAATAACAAGCCGTTGTCTCAGTTGGAAAGAAGCGCTGCTGAACGCAGTTTACAAATATTGGTAGAAAGCGCTATAGGCTGTGCTAAACATCTAAACAAAAAAGGCGAGTTACCAGAAAGGCTGGATGCCTACCAGGCTATGCAACAGGTGATAGAGCAATATAAAATCACTTCAGCATACCTGCCTCAACTAAAAGGGGCCATTGGTATGCGTAACGCCATTGTTCACGATTATCTAAATTTGGACTGGGAGATTATTCAAATTGTGTTGAACGAGCAAAAATATAAACGAGTAGTTGATTTTATTAGTGAGTTATGTGGTTATTTAAATCTTGATTGAAATAGTGGCACTCTTTGAATAAGCGTCATTCTGGGCCGACGTTTTTTGTCGCCTTGAGCGTAGTCGAAAGGTCTCGAAGAATCTCAATAGTAGAAATATGGTGAGTTCAAACTGGTTTTGACTCTATCAAAATCGGGATCGCTATCGAATTCAGCTACTGCTACTGCATAAGGTGTATACCCACAACTTCCCCCCTCGTCATTCCCGCGCAGGAGGGTGTCGCAAAAGGGGCTTCCCGTAAAACGCACCTCCCGTTTCATGCGGGTTGTAGAGGTGCAAAATTTAAATTTGGACCCTTTTGCGACACCCTCGCAGGCGGGAATCCAGAGCTACGCAATGATTAGCTCGATTAGAAAGCTGAAATGACAAAAAAAGACTATAAATACAGATCTTTATCGAACAATCAAACTAGATTGCACTGGTTGACTTTGTCGTCCTGGATTTCCGCCTGCGCGGGAATGACAACGGTAAGTGAGAAGCGGAAGGCTTTAATGACACCCTCGCAGGCGGGAATCCAGTTGCGATGGCGCTAATATCTACTGAATGATCTGCTCCCATAGATCTTTCCATTGAGGGTTATGTTTCTCAATCAAGCGTATCTTCCATTTCCACTTCTTCAGCTGCTTTTCCCTAAGGATCGCTTGCTCTATTGCCTGGTGCAGCTCGAAGTAAACTAATAGCGTCACGTTATACTTCTGGCTAAAACCTCAACTAGTAAGATCTCCCGTAGGGATTTCAATCCACCATTTTTGCCGGATTACGCGATAAAATGCATCGCTAATCCAGTCTACGACTTCTTCAAAGCGTTTAAGACTACGCCATTCCCGCAGTACCTTTTAACTCACAACACAAAAGGCACAGCTACAAATGCGTGGCATGTATTTGAACGTCGGTATTACTCAAAGCGGCCCTATAGGATGAATCGCCGAGGGTTATATTCTCCGCCGCTTGCGGCGGGCCTTTTAATTCATCCAATTAGCTTAACATATATCATCTAATTCGCTTGACTAGTATCAATGTTTTCGCGTATCCTAAATCATGAAATATATAGGGTCGTGATAAATGATAGATAGGTATCCCCGCTGGCAGAAAGACAATATAAAGGGAGCCATGGACGCTCGCCGCGTCCTCTTGCTTTCAGGTGCGCGGCAATGCGGAAAAACGACATTGGCAAAAGAACTGGTGGATAAGGATACCGAATATCGCACATTGGATGACCTGACGCTCAAGCAGGCTGCAGACGATGATCCGCATGGCTTCGTCAAACACAGTAAACGCACCTTAATTATTGATGAAGTGCAGCGAGTCCCCAACTTGCTGGCAGCCATAAAGAAAGTCGTTGATGAGGATACGCGCACTGGCCAATACCTTCTAACAGGCTCAGCCAATATACAGGCCTTGCCAGGAGTGCAGGAATCCCTTGCAGGCCGAATTACCAAATTACGTTTGCGCCCTCTCAGTCAAGGTGAGCAGCAACAAACCCCCTCGCAGTTTATTGATCGTGCGTTTTTCGGTGTACTTGAAGCGCCAGCACTTCATTATGATAAGGATGCTCTCATTAATATGGCTTGCGCGGGAGGGTTTCCTGAAGCACTTCTACTGGAAGGGCGCAGACGCAAACGCTGGCATATCGATTATATTGATGCCATTTTAGAGCGTGACCTTAGAGATATCACCCGAATCCATCGCCTTGATCAGATGCACGAGCTTGTCAGGGTATTGGCGGCATGGTCATCTAAATTTATGAACACCACACAGATTGGCAGCAGTTTGTCTCTGCAAAAGCAAGCACTAAACGCCTATATCAACGCGCTGGAAGCACTCTATTTGCTAGAACGTGTCAAACCTTGGACACATACCGATTATGACCGTGTAGGCAAACAGGATAAAATATTCATGGCTGATAGCGGCCTTATGGCATCTCTACTCGGTTGGAATATAGAGCAGGTTCGTTTTGATACAGATCGTTCGGGTAAACTCCTTGAGACCTTTGCCTTCAACGAATTAGCAGCACAAGTTGATGCTGCCGATGGTCTGTATGAACTCAGGCACTACAGGGATCGTCAAAAGCGAGAAATTGATTTCCTGATTGAACGCGAAGATGGTGCCATGATCGGGATCGACATTAAGTCTGGCACTCACCTCAAAGCAAATGACTTCAAACACCTGAAATGGTTTAAAGAGACACTCGCCGGTGATCGACAGTTTACAGGGCTTATCCTGTATTCCGGTGAGCATATGGCTGCGTTCGGAAAGAGTATGCTCGCTGTGCCGTTTGCTGCCTTGTGGGTGTAGGTGCTTTATAATGCAGGCAAGGCTACAATCTGATTTGAAAAGAACGGATTGTTTAAGCTAAGCAGCCTCTTGAATAGTTCGTGTGCGGTAACGTCCTCCCATCCCT
>JAZFYA010000001.1:0-5808 GCA_036443315.1 Pseudomonadales bacterium | reverse complement strand
CGAGTTCCGCAGCCGCCGCAAAGACCAACAAGCTTGCGACCGGCCACCGTGTCAATTGTCCTGCAGGCCCGGAGCGATAGTGTTGAATTGTCTGATCTAATGCTCTTCCTGAAACTCTAAACTCTAGTTTAATATAACTAACTGATTTTATTAGAATGTATAGAAATCGTTAGACATTATATTACCCAAATCAATAAAAAAATATGTACGATAGATTATCCTGGGTTCTCCAGTAGGCAGCTCGTAAGTCTGACAACCTATCCTTAGGTCCATTGGTTAATTTAAATTGTCTAAGATTAGTTTGGCGGGCAACGTGATCAAGCCAAATACACTGATTGATCCAGGATAACGGGTAGGGACAATACTGCAACACCAACGCAAGACCCGAGTGAGCGACCGTTTTAAATAAAGTTAGCCGCGATTAAACCCTATTGGCACCACTGCTGGTCGGCTACCTATGGGCTTGTTTTACTGCCTAGTTGTTCGCCCATCCGTGTCGGGCTATCTGCCTCAAATGCTTTTTGCCATTGCATCACCTCTGGGACAAATAACACTATCGCTGTTGAGCCCAACTTAAAACGCCCCATCTCTTCCCCTTTCATTAAGGTGATGGATTTTTGTTTGTTGAGGTAGTGGTGAGTCATTATTTCGCGTTTAATGGGCGCGACTTGTCCTGCCCAGACAGTTTCGATACCGGCGACGATCATTGCACCAACTAACACAATGGCCATTGGGCCAAGCGCAGTGTCGAAAATACAAATGACCCGTTCATTGCGGGAAAACAACCGGGGCACATTGTCGGCGGTGGCGATATTGACAGAAAATAAATCACCCGGTACGTAAATCATAGTGTGCAGTTTTCCCGTTATAGGCATATGGACGCGGTGATAGTCCTTTGGCGCTAAATAAATCGTGGCAAATTTCCCTCTCTGGAACGGTGTAGCTATTGCTTTGTCACCACCCAGCAGTTCGACCAGACTGTAGGTTTGTCCCTTGGCTTGAAAAACTCTGCCTCGTTTTATATCGCCCAGTTGACTAATGGCGCCATCGGCAGGGCAGGCGATAGTATTGTCCCCGTCAATAATGGGGCGGGCGTCTGCGGCTAATTCACGGGTAAAAAAGGCGTTAAAATTTTTATAATTAACAGGTTCCGGATCGGCGGCTTCCTGCATGTTCACCTGGTAGTGGCCAATAAACCCGCTAATAAAATTATTTTTTAGCCATGGCCATTCACAGTTGGCAATCTTTCCAACAAGACGCGAAAGTAAATGTTGTGGAACAATATATTGAAAAATAATAAATAAAACATCCATAAACTTTCTCGTCTCTTGTTATATCTCTTGTTGCGACTTATCCTTATTTGTTAAAATTGTTTTTTTATTCAATAGTATCTTCAATAGTATCACTGATATTTTAGAACCCTTGAATTCCTAAGTTAAGAACTTTTCTAAAAATGGTTAAAAAATTAGAACCATTCTTTCCACAGAAAATGCCTATTAATTACCAGATGCTTCCCTCCTAGCCCTGATTATTACAAAGCCGTAAGAAATTATCAAACTATTGTTACTAATTGAGTATACCGGAACCTCCTGCTATTGCCATAGGAGCTGCCACCAACTTAAGAAGTAAGCCCCATGTCCCACGCATTCACAGGCCCACATCTAATCCCAGATTCTATTCGTCGAGCATGGATAAAAGAATAATCGGGATATTTTATGTATTGGTGTTTTGTTTTAATACTGATAAGGCTGTCGGCCCATCGATTCCGGGCATTATTAAATCCAATAAGATGATATCCGGTTGTTCTTGCCCTGCTAGTTTCATACTTATTAAACGTCAACCAGAATGGCCGCTTTTTCAGTTGTCGTAATGGTGACGCGCTTGTTCCCCGCGGCACCCCTGGTTCAAATAATCAACGATTTAAGCGGTGTGACAACTATCCGGATACCGGGGGTTACAATGTATTCGATAACTAGCACATTGTGATTTGGCAATATGCTGGTTATAATAAGGCACATTGCCATAAGAGTTGGAGAGTCAAATGACCACTACAGCGACTGTATTTATCCCCAAGACCCAACCCGCCAAGAGTGTGAGCGCACGTGCCCTTGCCCAGGTAGGGGGCATTATTGATACCCCTCTCACCAATGCTGTTGACCTTATGCGGGTTACCCGTTCCGGTATCAGTCCTGACGCTGTGGACGCCCTACTTAAACGCGGCTTCGCACGCAGTGACGTGGTTTGGATTGTCCCCCCCCGAACCCTGTCTCACCGTCGCAAGAATCAGGAGCAACTAACCTCCGAAGAGTCTGGCCGCTGGTTACGTGCTGCCAAAATCCAGGCTTTGGCAGAGGTGATACTGGGTGATGGTGACAAGGCAATGCAATGGTTACATAAGCCTCGCAAAGCGTTTGATCAGCTCAGCGCAATGGAGGTGATGCAAACCGAAGCCGGTGGCCAATTAGTAGAAGAGTTACTAGGCCAGCTCGACGCTGGCTTCTTTGCATGACGTTATGGCGCATTAGTAACTACGCCGATTTAAAAGGGCTGGGCGGTTTGCAAACGGCAGGCCGCTGGCACAATCGTGGCATCCCCGTTGTCTATCTTGCCGAGAGCCCCGCCCTGGCAATGCTGGAGGTGCTGGTTCACTTTGAATGCGCCCCCGATGAAGTGCCTACAGGTTACCAGCTGCTCGAAGTCGAGTACGCGCAGCGCAAAGGCGTTTCTCGGTTAGCTCGAAGTGCGCTCGGAGAAAACTGGCAGGACGATATCAACTTCACCCGCTCCATTGGTGATGAGTGGCTTAGCGCAGGCCACTCCACTCTGCTGAAGACGCCTAGTGCGTTCGTACCTAATAGTTACAACTATGTGTTTAATCCGCGACACCCTGAGGCGCAAGTGGCAATCATTACTACCATCACCACACATCCTTACGACCAGCGGTTACTTTCTTAGGTAGGGTCAACAAAAGCAGTGAAAAACGCCCACTCACGTAACGTTTTGATTTATAAGTAATAAGTTTTTTGTGCTGTAGCTATGATCCAGCTAATCACAAGCCCCTAAAAGGTGCAGTCACTTGAGGTTACCTAATAGAGGTTTGAATGACTCCCATTTGTATTCCCAGTGTATCCCAGAACTTTATTGGCAGTTGCTGGCCGGAAATAATCCGTTGGGTCTAAAAAGGGAAGGAAGATGGTACCAGAGGCCGGACTCGAACCGGCACGCTTTTAAGGGCGCGGGATTTTGAATCCCGTGTGTCTACCCATTCCGCTATCCCGCAAGGATGTGTTTTTATCTAAAAAATGCTCGGTCTACAAATTCTTGAGAGAATTTTGAATTCCTTGCGTGACCGTTCCCGGATATCCTATCCTCCACGGCACTTGTACAGAGCCTGCCCCGCGAAGCGTTTTGGGTATCCTGTACTTCGTCCACCACTATCACAAATAGCGCGCCGGAATCTGGATAATGTTTTCCGACAGCATAAAAATATCATCGCCATTATTCACCAATACGCCGCAAGGACATTGATTTTTTACCACAAAATCTTCCAGTGTTCGCAGTTGATTTTTGGGCGTTGCATACGACGCTTTAATTTCGATAGGAAGCGTGCCAAAGCGGCCTTCCAGAATGAGATCGATCTCTGCGTGACTGCGGGTTCGGTAGTAATAGTGTTGATGCGTGATCAACTGATCTTGTAAGCCTTTCACTATTTGCTCAATCACGAAACCTTCCCAGAGTTGCCCATACTTAGGATGTGATTTTAGATCGTCGATGGAATGAATATTGAGTAAATGGCATATCAGCCCGGTATCCCGGATATGGCCCTTGGGCATTTTGGTGATGCTCTTGCTATGGCTTTTTTCATAGCTCTTGAGCGTGCGCCACATAAACGTGCCTTCCATGATGTCTATATATTTTTTGACGGTGGGCTGGGACACACCCAAAGAACGGGAAAAATTTGAAAGGTTTATGATCTCTCCTGAGGCAAAACACAGCATTTTTATAAAACGTTGATAGGCGTCCAGGTTAAGCGTTGGGAACAAACGTCGAATGTCGCGCTCGATATACGAATGGATATAAGACTCCATCCACTGCTCGAAAAAAAACCTGTTACTTCGTTTTAGAAAAGGTTCGGGGTAGCCACCCGAGATACAGTGCTCCAGTAATTCCGCATGGGTGTGCAGGGGGGACAGGGCTTTCAGGTCTGCCAGTATCGAGGGGGTAGACGGTAATGTGAGTGATGCATAAAACGCGGAGACAGGCTTGCTGAAACCCTCGTTCCAACTGAAGGTACCCAGTTCGACAATGGCGCAACGTCCGGCCAGTGTTTCGGTAACATTGCGCAACAATTCCGGTGAACTGGAGCCGCTGAGCAGAAAGTGGCCATTGCGGTCGCGATGCTGGTCAATTTCAACCCGCAAGGCATTAAACAGGGTGGGTGCCAGTTGGGCTTCATCAAAAATAAAGGGGCCGTCTGATTCCCGAAAGACCAGTTCGGGATCCTCCGCAACGCGCTGAAAATCGCTGCGGCGTTCCAGGTCGAAATAATTGGCCTTGGGCAGCAGGGCTTTGAGCAGGGTTGATTTACCGACTTGTCGCGCGCCAAGCACCACAACAGCAGGGAAATTAGCCAGTAATTTGCAGAGGGTGCTGTGAGTATTTCTGGGTTTAATATGCATATTTCAAAGTCTACCTTTAAAATATACAGTTGTAAATACCTGTGGAGGGCTAAGTATCACAAGCTTGTCAGCAAGGGCGGTGGTTAAACCTGTCATAGAAAAATCAGTTGAAAAGCGTGCCTTGAGAGACTCTAAAATAGGGACCAGGGTGTGTCCTTCAAAGGCCGATATCAACTTCACCCGCTCCATTGGTGATGAGTGGCTTAGCGCAGGCAACTCCACTCTGCTGAAGACGCCTAGTGCGATCGTACCTAATAGTTACAACTATTTGTTTAATCCGCGACACCCTGAGGCGCAAGTGGCAATCATTACTACCATCACCACACATCCTTACGACCAGCGGTTACTTTCTTAGGTAGGGTCAACAAAAGCAGTGAAAAACGCCCACTCATCGAACCTGTTGATATATAACATAATCCTAGAAAAGATCGTCGATGGAATGAATATTGAGTAAATGGCATATCAGCCCGGTATCCCGGATATGGCCCTTGGGCATTTTGGTGATGCTCTTGTTGAACGCCAGCAGAATAAGTTACTGCCGGTGAAATATTTTATGGTGACGTTTACGATACCGCTCCAATGACGACAGTTCGCAAAAACTCATCAAGCCGAATTCTATGCACTCATGTTTACCTGAGCGTCGAGACCGGGCTCGTTCAACAACAGGATAAGTCGCGGCAAGCGCGACTTATCCTTATTCGTTAGCGATTTAACTCGTGCATGAGGAATGTTTGGACTTGCTGGATCGACTGTAATCTCCCGTTTACTGGGAGAAATCACTAAATCCATGTCTTCCATTGGTACCGCACCTAATAACACTTCATCTCCAAGTACCAATGCGCCTACATAACAAAATCGCTTGTCAAAGTTTACCTTAATCGGGCCGACATACGGTACATTCAGACTTCGACCATCTGCCACTGATACTTCTCGCACTGATTCTGTTTCTAGATTTAATTGCAAAGCAATATGTTCTGGTATACACAGCATGAGGGCGCCTGTGTCAACTAAAGCTTTGACCTTAACTGGCTCTAAATCCATTTGACGAGGATTGCTTAGATCAATTTCTGCAAATACATGACCCATATTGAACTCCTATGTAATTTATAATCTTATTCTCGCTAACGCT